>JAZOMV010000044.1:0-40806 GCA_045654165.1 Christensenellaceae bacterium | reverse complement strand
GGTGATTTAAAACCAGAAGATTTTATGCCAAATAGCAACAAGAAAGTTTGGTGGAAGTGTGCTAAAGGACATGAATGGCAGGCGACAGTTGCACATAGAAATAAAGGCAGAAATTGCCCTATTTGTAATGTCGAAAGAAGTACTTCTTTGCCTGAATATGCTATTTTATATTATTTTAAAAAATATGGTATAAAAGCAATTCATACATATAAGGGAAAAGGGTATGAGTTAGATATTTTTATTCCATTAAAAAAAATTGCCATTGAGTATGATGGGTATTTTTGGCATAAGAACAAAACAAAAAAAGATATAGAAAAAAATCTTAAATGCAAGAACGATGGAATTAAACTTTATAGAATAAGGGAAGGATTACAATCCTTAAATGATACTTCAATAGATTTTGTCGTTGACAAAAATCAAAAAGATTTAGGCAAAGTATTGCAAAAAGTTTTAAGCGAAATTGTTGGTTTTAGTGTTGATATTGATTTGGTACGAGATAACATTGAAATAGAAAATTTGCGAGAATATAGTGAAAAGGCAAATTCTCTTTTATACACTAATCCAGAACTTGCAAAAGAATGGAATTATGGAAAGAATAGCGATCTAAGACCAGAATATTTTTTGCCAAGTAGCAATAAAAAAGTGTGGTGGAAGTGTGCTAAAGGACACGAGTGGCAGGCAACGATAAATAGTAGAAGTAGTGGCAATGGTTGTCCTTATTGTTCTGGTAGGTATGTGATTAAAGGCAAAAATGATTTATTAACACTAAATCCAAAATTAGCAAAAGAATGGAATTGGGAAAAGAATAGTGATTTAAGACCAGAAGATTTTATGCTAAATAGCAATAAAAAAGCGTGGTGGAAGTGTAGCAAAGGACATGAATGGCAAGCAATAATAGCAAGTAGAAATAAAGGCAATGGTTGCCCATATTGTTCTGGTCGTAATAAGCCAAATTAAAAATATGCTATTCAAAATGGCATTTTATAGAAAATATGATATCTTATAAAAAAGAACGTGCGAACTTACAATTTCTTGAACGATTAAAAGAGTTATATCCGAACGATTTTTCCTAACCGAAAAAAGCAAGGTTTTTAGGGTTAAAGTTGACCATATTATTTGCGACAAAAAACCCCCTAAAATTTATTTGATTTATTATAAAATAAAAGGTAAGCAAGTTTGCTTACCTTTTTTTGTTAAACATTAACTACCGTAGCGTTAGCTGGGTTTGCCGAATTATATTGATCGCTATAATCGGGCAAATTGTCGCCGAATTGCGTTTGAAAGTGTTCTAACGTAGTTTCCTTTATCACCACTTGCATTTGTTGATAAGTAGCAGACGTTGTATCAAGCACTTTTAATTGATTGTTCTTATAATACAAACACATTACCATAGAATTTTCAACCGTTTTACCCATAGCACCTTGCATACTAAACGCCGTTAGTTGATTGTTAGAAAAATCATATTTAACTTCAAATTCAAGATAGGTTAATAAATCGTTAGTGAAATCATAGGCATAAACCCCTGATTTTATTACCTTAGTTGACTTATCGTAAGACATATTAAATCTTAATTTATAAGTTTCTTCCCTACCACCACCGTTAAGCGTATAAGCAATCGCTTCTGTGTAATCTTTTGTCAAAACGTAATCTTCCGTGTCGCATACGTTCTTTAAAAAGCCCACGAACCAAATAGTTGCTTGAATAGCCATAGGCGAATCAAGTGGAATTAAATCTTCTTCGTTAACGTTAACTCCAGCACTAAATCCTGTCGGTAGTATCGCCTGCGAACAAGTGCTAGTTACCTTACCGAACACCGTTGAATATTGCGCTTTGGTAAGCGAACCGTTATCCCCTGCTTTATCGGGTGTACAAGCCCATGCGCCTAACAAACATATTAAGCCCAAACATAAAGCAACCATCTTAAATAGAATTTTTTTCATGTTTTTGCTCCTTTTATCTTTTTTATAATTTCATTATACACCAAAATGAAAAATTGTCAAGCCTCAACAAAAAAGCAAGGAAAGATCCTTGCTTTTTTATTTACATTAAGAGTGTGCCTTCGGTCGATTCTACTACCTTGAACATCTCTACTTGTTTACCTGTAAGTGCGTCTATATAAACGTAATAGGTTGTGCCGTCGTATTCGCCGGAAAATTCATAGCAAAGTTTTTCGCTATTTCTGCCTACGGGAACGAGTGCAAACCTTGAAGTTTCTACTTGAATATTCTTGCTAACCTTTGTAACGGCAGTTTCTTTAGAAAGTGTTGGCGACGCTATATCACGCTTGTGATGGTTGGTATAATAACTTTTTGCTTCTATACCGATAACCTTATTCGTTTCGGCGCAAACCCTTACTTTAATAAGGTCGCCGTAAACTATAACCCCGTTTTGCTCTACTGCAAAGTTGATAGTGTAAACGTTGTTTGCAAGGTTTATCCACACTTCTTTCATGTTTTTAATACCCAACCCGATAAGGAATTCTTGTGCGCTTTCTATCGCTTGATCGTCGCTATATACGGCAGTTTGGCAACTACCAGCATAAGAGAACATAATCAACTTACCATCTCGCCTAGAAAACTGTGCAAACAATATTTCCCCGTCGCTTTCGGCTTGGATATTATAACATTTAATATCTTCACCCGATTCGCCTACGGCTTTAACTTTTTCTACCGAATATTCGGCAAAAATGCTCTTAAACTTATCCACACACTCTTTTTCGGCAACTTCGTTTTGAGAAAGACCTTTTATTTCACGATTAGTTTGTCCGTCGGAAAACGGCCCGTCGTAAATGAGTTCAGGGAATTCAGCCGAAAGATTTTGCAATTCGTTGAAACCGTGAATAATCACGTTACCCCTACCCCCGTCTAACAAGGTAGACATATTAAAATCGTCGCCCATTTGGCTCATCATTTCTTGCAAAGCGTTTTTAAGCGCAAGGTTTGCCGAGTAAAGTTTACCTAAATTTTCATAATCTTCTTGACTAAGCGACTGCCCGTCTATAAGTTTGTTGTTAAGATATTTAGAATAGTCGCCTATCTGGTTGATAAGTTTGGTCGTGTAAAACTTATTCTCGTCTTTAAGTGGTAATTGTTGCAAATCGTTTTCAGCAAGTTCGCTGTTTATAGCCGTATCCACCAAATAACCTTGCAACGCACCTTGATCTTGGGTTACTAACGCTTTTGAAAGATTTAAGTCTATATTATCCACCCTTTCAACCGTGCCGTAAAAAGATTTTTGGTAAGCCGTTTCTAACATATTATCGCTTTCAGACGGCATTAAGAACGTGAAAGTCAACACGCTAGCAAGCACTAGTGTTGCGATACCTAACGATATAACGGCCGCTAACCAACCACCGTTATTCCCTTTTCTCTCTTTGTTCTTTTGACGGTTAGTTTGGCGTTGCATTTTCCGTTCGTGGTTTTGCGACGAGCGTTTTTCTTTAAGTTCGGCTTTTCTGCGTTGTCTTTCTCTAAGTCTAGTAGCCTTTGCCTTTTCTCGCTCTGCCTTTCTATGCTCTTTAATTCTTGCAAGTTCTACCCTACGTTCTGCCCTTGATTTTTCAGCGTTCTCTGCCTGTTCGGGCGTAAGTTCGGGAACTAGTTCGGGCATAACGGGCATTACGGTAGGGTTAATAACACCGTTCACGCCCATACCCGTTTCGTTTGCCATAAACGAAGATGCAACTGCGTAATTCAAATTGATTTGTGTTTCTTTATCATTATCGTTGCCGTTTGCAACGTTTTCTACCTTTTCCACAGCGTTGTTTTTGTTTTCTTCCATACTTCCCCCTTATATAGCAAACACGTGATTACCTATCGTCACGGTAGTTTTTCTTGAAAAAATCCAAGCGCTCGTTGCCGTTGCCGGATTATAATAATAAAGCGCACCGTAAGATGGGTCCCACCCGTTCATAGCGTCTAACGCAGCCTTTCTTGCCGTTGCGTTTGGCGTAAGGTTTATTTGTCCGTCGTCTACTGCCGTGAACGCATACTTTTGATATATTACCCCCGACATAGTGTTCGGGAACGACGCAGACTTAATTCTATTAAGCACTACTGCGCCAACTGCAACCTGCCCAACGTAACTCTCGCCACGTGCTTCACCGTAAATGAGCCTAGCAAGTAAATTTACGTCGGCATCCGAATAAGACGAACTGCCACCTGTGTTAGCGCTACTGCTCTTATCGTTAATCCCTAACGCCTTTAAGGTTTTAGCCCCCACGATACCATCCACTTTAAGCCCGTTCTTGCGTTGGAAATATTTAACGGCTTCACGGGTTTGAGAACCGTAAATACCATCCACCGAACCCTTGTAATATCCCCAATTTTTGAGTTTTTTCTGTATGGTTTTAACCGTCGTTCCACTACTGCCTTGTTGATAAACTGCAGCGTAAACGGGTTGAATACCTGAAACGGAATAAGTTGCACCGATACAGAAACACATTGTCAACGCCATTAAAATAAGCGTTGTAATCTTGACCGTTTTCTTCATTTACCGTTTGTTCTCCTTATTGAAAAAATCGGCGATTACGTCCATTATCTTACTTCTATAAGTTATTTGCCCCGTACCCGTAAAACATAATGGTGGATACACTACGCACCACCAATTATCACCTTCACCCGAACCAAGTTCTATTATCAATGCGTCGTAAAACCCACTTTCTAATTCCAGCCCGTTGTAAACTCTCGTTGGGAAAAGTTCTTCTCTCACGCTTGCTTTCGCCCCGTAATTAAACCCGTTTTCCATTAAGATTTTTTCGGATACGTTCTCTATCCCCGAAAGATTTTCTTTCAAAACCCGTTGCGCCTTTTCTTTGGTATCACAATCGGAAATAAAGGGTGTAAGATAACAGACTACAGCGTCTTTAACCTTGTACTTGACCGTTTGATCGGTTTCAAGATTAGAGTTTGCCCTAACGTGTATTCTTAAATATTCGGTGTGGCGTTGCTCTTTAGGTAGAATTAGACCTATCGCCGTTAAACTTATTATGGCGATTAGAAGAAAAATTATGCAAGATTTTTTCATTTATTTTATTACCTTTATTAAACTACGAAAAGGATTATTGACTGTTTTTTAAGTTTTTATACGAAAAAAAGCCGTCTTTCAACCAAGTGAAAAACGGCTTTTAGTTATTTATTAAATTATGATTTTTATTCTACTCTTTCTAGTTGACAATCTCCACCAAGCAATTCTTTAAATATTTCTTTCATTTGCCCTTCGTCGGAATACTTGGTTTTTACTATTACGGTATCCCCTGCAAAAAGCACCCTATCACCTACGCTACAAATATCGTTCTTGCTTGGGTCTTCTCTTCTTACGCTAAGCACTATGGTTGAGTTAGGCCACATAATATCCCTAACCTGTTTGCCTATAACGAACGCACCGTGCGATATTTTTATCTTGAACACGCTCTTGATATAAGTTTTGTCTTGGTTTTCGTGTTCTTCCATATTGTGCAAAACCCTATCGTAGAACGGGGTAAAATTGATAAGTTCGGTTATTACGTAAACCACGAACACTACAAGCGCAACGTATAACAAATTAGTAAACTGCCCTGTAAGTTCTAAAAAGAATACCGTTGCCGTAAGTGGGGCTCTAAGCGTACCACCTAAAAATGCGCAAGTGCTTAAAAGAACTACCGACTGACATAACCCCCGATCCATACCGATAGCGACGAGTAATTCTGCCGTTACTGCGCCCACCAAAGCGCCGATTGCAAGCGTTGGAATAAAAATACCACCCGTAACGCTACTATCGGTTACTAATAACATCATAACGAACCTTACGATTAAAAGGGCTATCGCCGTGCCTAGAAGTTTATTGCCGGAAACCACTTCTTCAATAACGTGATGGCCACTATATATACCGTCGGTAAAGGTAAACGCCAAAACACCCGTTACAATAAACACGAAAACTATTTTCAACCATTTCTTCAAGCGTTTTTTTAGTTTTCTTGACACCTTGTTCACGATTGAAATAGACGCATCAAAAATACCGACAGCAATCGCCACGATAACGCCTAGTAATAACAAATAACCGACTTGATTTAGGTTAAAACTCTTTAACACGCCTATATCTATTAGGGAATTTTCCACGCCGAAAGCGTTTGATAATAATGAGTTTACGTAAGTACCCGTAACGACCGATATAGCAACCGTTAGCACTAACATAGGCGTAAAACGTTTATGAACTTCTTCAAGCACGAACAAAACGCCCGAAAGTGGTGCGCCCGTTGCAACGGCAAACCCTGCCCCTGCGCCACCTGAAGTTACGTATCTTGTCCACGCCCACTTGTTTTTAGAAAAACTAACGCAAATTCCACCGATACAAGTACCCATAAGAACGGCAGGTCCTTCACAGCCAAGTGGTAAACCGGCAAAAAAGCCTAACATACTTCCTACGAAAGTGCCAAGCAAGGTGCGTATGCACTTAAAGGAAAGCACCCCACGCAAAACCCCTTCGCTTCTAGGTATACCACCACCTTTAACTTCGGGGATTTTTTTATGTAATAACGATAAAGCAATCGCCAAAACTATTAGTGCAAGAAAACAAAGGGCTATATACCACGGCGAAACTTTTGCCGATTCGTATAGATACCTTGATGCGTATTCTGCTTTAGTCGCTAGCCATTTGAATAAAAACACGAACGCACCCGTTAATGCGCCACATATTAACCCGTAAAATACGCACGGCAAAATGTTTAGTACGTATTCTTTATGCTTATAGTTCTTCAAAATAAAACCAACCTTTGCGTAATATTCTCATATATTTTAATCGTGCAAGCCGGTTATGTCAATCGTTTAGCCTAAACAAAAAAATAAAAAAGCGAAATATGGGCGTCACTCTTAGGGATTTTTATGTTATTAAAGAGAATTGGACTTTCAAAAAGTTTGATTCTCTTTTTATATTGAAAATTTTCTTAAACAATATAAAACTGCTTGATATTATTCGAGAAATGGAATATAATATAACTACAAATATTTTTAATAGGAGTTTTGATATGATTCAATATATGTCAGCAAGAGAAGCAGCCGAAAAATGGAACATATCTCAAAGAAGAGTTTCTATTCTTTGCTCGGAAAGTAGAATTCCCGACGTTGCAATGCTCGGTAATATGTGGATTATTCCCCGTAATGCAGAAAAACCCGTTGATGCAAGGAAGAAAAGAAATGCTGTTACCGAGAAAGGAAATACTCATCCTTTTGTTAAATGGGCGGGCGGTAAAGGTCAATTATTAGATGTTCTTAAAGCAAATCTTCCTGACGGAATGGGAACGACGATAACGAAATACGCTGAACCCTTTGTTGGTGGTGGCGCACTTTTATTTGCTCTCTTAAACGAATATGCTTTTGATGAAGTTTATATCAACGATAACAATAAAGAGTTAATAAATGTTTTTACTACTATAAAAGATAATTGCGAAAAGTTATTGGATGAATTGCAAACTCTTCAATCTCAATACGAAAAGCTTGATATGAATGAACAACAAGTCTTTTATTATACGCAAAGAGATAAGTTTAACGAGTTGCAATTAAACGCGGAAACATCTGTGGTAAAAGCTGCTTTATTTATCTTCCTTAATAAAACTTGTTTTAATGGTTTATACAGGGTTAATAAGTCTGGAAAATTTAACGTTCCTGCGGGTAAATATAAAAATCCGCTTATTTGCGATAGAGAAAATCTAATGAATATTTCTAAGAGATTGCGAAACGTTATTATGCGTTCTTGTGATTATCACGACGTAGAAAGTTTTGCAGACGAAAATACTTTAATTTATTTCGATCCCCCTTATCGTCCATTAAACGTTACGTCAGCATTTACGTCATATACCGAAAATCAGTTTAACGACAACGACCAAATCGAACTCGCAAACTTCTATAAGCAGTTGTCAGATAAGGGTGTAAAAGTATTGTTGAGCAACTCAGACCCACACAACGTAAATTATGAAGATAATTTCTTTGATGAGTTATATGCTGAATTTAATATCCAGCGTATTACCGCAGTTAGAACGATAAATAGCAAATCGGAAAAACGCGGAAACGTTACTGAACTTTTGATAAAAAATTACTAAGGATATAATTACAAATGAGAGATTTTAATACTTGGTTAAACCAATTTAAAAGTAGTATTTCAGACTATGGTTATTACGTAGATTTCCAAAAGGTTTATGGTAAAGTAGAATCAATTAAGGTAGAACTTAACATATTAAATTCACTTATTGGCTCAACTAATATAGAAAACGATTTTAATAAACTTCTTTCAAAATACCCTGAAACCTTAAAGTGTATACCACTTCTCTTAGCCGTACGAGAAAACGAAATACACGCTATGGATAGTGATGGTGAGTTTATCTATAATTTTAACAAACAAAATTATACGATTGAACAATATAAAGTTTTTATGCGTAAAACGGGTTTATTTGACCTAATTAGTAAGCATATTATCAATAACCTTGTAGATTATGCTACTGGAGTTGAAGTTGGACTTGACAGCAACGGACGCAAAAATCGTGGCGGACATCTTATGGAAGATTTAGTTGAATCATACATAAAGAAAGCGGGACTTGTAAAAGGCGAAACTTATTTTAAGGAAATGTACTTGGCTGATATTGAACGCAAATGGAATCTTGACCTTTCTTCTCTATCTAATAATGGCGAAGCAAAGAAAAGATTTGACTTTGTAATTAAAGCAAATAACGTTGTTTACGCTATTGAAACTAATTTTTATGCTTCATCAGGCTCAAAATTAAACGAAACTGCACGTAGTTATAAAATGCTTGCCCACGAATCAAAGACTATTGACGATTTTGCTTTTGTGTGGTTTACCGACGGCATTGGTTGGAAATCGGCAAAGAATAACTTAAAAGAAACATTTGACGTCTTGGATAATATTTACAACATAACTGACTTGGAAAACAACATTATTGAAACCCTTATAAAGTAATATGGCAACAAAACAAAAGACAATTAAATGGGAGCCTGACAACTTCGAGTTTGAGACAAATACCGTTTGGGCCTTCCCCGAACGTGGCAAATGGGCAACACACGATGCGAAATGGCGTGGAAATTGGTCGCCGTATATCCCACGCAACATTATTTTACGTTATTCACAAGAAGGCGATTTAATTCTTGACCAATTCGCCGGTGGCGGAACAACTCTTGTTGAGGCGAAATTATTAAATAGAAATATTATCGGCGTGGACGTTAATCCCCTTGCTTTAGAACGTTGCACGAAAAAATGCGCTTTTGAACGAGATAAAATGGGAAAAGTTGATATTAGACTTGGAGATGCTCGCAAACTTGACTTTGTTGAAAACGAATCAATAGATTTAATTTGTACTCATCCCCCTTACGCAAATATTATTCAATATAGCGAAGATATTGAAAACGACCTATCCCATCTTGAAATGAAAGATTTTCTAACTGAAATATACAAGGTGGCAGAAGAAAGTTATAGAGTTTTGAAAAAAGGAAAATTTTGTGCGATACTTATGGGCGATACCCGTAAAAAAGGTATGGTACAACCACTTGCCTTTGAAACAATGCGAGTTTTTGAACTTGCAGGATTTAAAACAAAAGAAATTATTATTAAAGAGCAACACAACTGCAAAGCGACGGGCTTTTGGAAAACGAACAGTATAAAATACAACTTTTTGCTTCTCGCCCACGAGTATTTATTTGTATTGAAGAAAGATTAAAAGTGTAGCACACTATACTTTGCAGGCAAAGTCGTGTGGTTTTGCAAGCAAAAAAGAAAAGGCTAACGAAGTAAATTTTCGTTAGCCTTTTATAATGTCCTAAAAATCCCTAATAAAAAGTGAAATAATTTTCGCTTTTTATTTTTTATACTGTTTTCGCCTTGATTAACGCTTTCTTATACAACGGTTTAAGCGCTTTTAAGGTTTTATTGCGTTGTTCTTTATTAAAGAATACGCCCACGGTCGCCGACCCACTACCCGTCATTAACGCAAGGGGCGCACCTGCCTTTTTAAGGGCTGTTAAGTTAAATTCTATCTTGTCGACAAAATGAGAAGACGCCATAGTCAAATCGTTTTTAGCCAAGCCGTAAAACTCTTGTTCGTTCCCCGATTTTAAGGCTTCCACAACGCTTTTAGTGCAAGGTGGATATTTCTTTTTCATCATATCGAACTTTTGATAACTGTGCTTTGAAGAAACGCTTTCGCTTTCAGGTATGATAATAAAATATAAAGTTTTATCAATGTCTAAAAACTCAACGGTTTCGCCACGCCCACTCATAATAGCCCAGCCACCTTTAAGCATATAAGCCGTGTCAGAGCCAAGTTTGTTTGCCGTTTCTTCCATATCGAAAGGGATTTCGTAAACGGCTTTCATACCGTTAAGCACCCCTGCAACGTCGGCAGACGAACCACCCATACCACCACCGACGGGGATTTTTTTGTTTATGATTATATCCACACCCGTAGTGCCGAAAGTTTCTCTAAAAAGTTTTGCCGATTTATACGCATTGTTAGAATATAAATCACATTTAGGGTCGTAACCTTTGCTTTTTAGAGATATATTCCCGTCTTTTCTTCTCTTTACGGTTACCGTGTCGTAAACGTCCACCGAACAAACCAAAGACTGCAATGCGTGATAACCGTCTTTTAAGCCTAAAACGTCTAAGGTAAGATTTATTTTCGCTGGTACTTTTATAGTTGTTTTTTTCATAAGCAAGTTCCGTTTGGTTTTATTTCTGTCTATATACTACTATTCTTTCGTTGCCCGTAAGTGGGAACGTTAATTCTGGATTAGCCGATACAAGCGTGCTAGGGCAAGCGTTCAATCTCTTTGCAAGCGAAAAAAGTTCTTCGCCTTCCATAGGGATATACACGCTTATTGCGTGTGGGTTTTCCGGCTTTTCGCCCGTAATAACCACTTCTTTTAGAAAACTAAGCCCTTTCTTTTCTTCGGAATACACCGTTAAAACAAGTTGTATTTCTAATTCCATTTCGGTTGCGCTAACTATTCTTGCAGAAGACTTTTCCACAACAAGTTTTATCTCACTAACCAAACACCCGTTCTCTATCGCCCCGTCAAAAGTCTTTTCAAACGGCGTTGATAACTTTTGGGTTTTAAGCACCCCGTCTGCATCTGAAAAATACACGGTGCAAAAAAATTCCCCGATTAGTTTTATCCCGTCAACAAGGGTTTCCGTGCCGACGATCTCTACCCTTTCATTACCAACGGCAAGCACGCTAGTTCCGATAGGCAATTCTTCTACACCTGCTCTTGCAAGTAGATTGCCCGTTATAGTTTTAAGGGTTTTGGGGTGGAAATATTCCACTTCTTCTTTGTTTGTTTCAAGTAGGTTTTTTACCGAAAACACGTCGGTTACCATAGTAGCCGTGTCGGATAAAAAGGCACACCCACAAACCGAAAGATTTACTAGGGCAGAAACCGTGCTTTTGCCCGTTTCGGCATCAACTAGCACTTGAGTTTTGAAAGATTTTTCCTTTACCGTAGCGCTTGCGCTCATTGTAGGCATAGCGTCTTCATGCTCTACTTCTAAACGAAAAGGCAGGGTTTTAGTTTCTTTTATTATACTACACTTTTCGGTTTTTTGCAAGGCTATCACCGTTAAAAAAATTTGCCCGTCTACGATAACGCTTCCCACCCCACATTGCGTTGCAGTAACTACTGCGTGCGCTCTATGGAAAAGCACTTCGGCAACTTCCCCGTTGATTTCAAATTCTTCTTCTATCGGGAAAACGCTTTCTCTACACCCGAAGTCTTTTAACACGGAAACTTCGCAAGTATCAGTATACATATCTTCGCCACCCGTAAAAGCGTTTATTTCCACCTTTTGCCGTCTTTCAGCGCTAACTTTCACGGTTGCGCTAACCGACAGATTAAGCCCCGATAAATCCACTTCGGTTTTTTCGGCGTTCGCTTCTACCCTAACTTTTTCACCGTCTATTAAGCCGTTAATCGTTAGAGTGCAAGAACTTTCGCTTACGCTTTCGGCTTTTCTCACGGCGTCTTCGTCGTCTATATAACAAAGAAAATAAGAAGTTTTAAGCGTGGGTTTAACAACGCCGTTTTGAGTGTAAACTTCGCCGACTTCCACCCATGCGCTTACGCTTAAAATTTCTTTAATCTTTTGAACGGGTAACCCCGTTTTGCACTCGGTTTTTACTGTTTCTTGAAATCGTGCAGTTTTTACCCCCACGCTAAAATTTTCAAAAATAGGTTCTGCCACTTTTTTATCTCCTTTTGCTTTTGGTTTATTTACATTTATGCTTAACGGAAATAAATTATGACCTTAAACGAAAAAAGCACGAACCCTAAAGTCCGTGCTTTTTATTCAGTTGTTATGCTTGCAGTTCGTCCGTTTCACGAATTTTAACTCTACCACACATATATTCCGAATAAGAATAACTAGTTTTGCCCTTAAAACTTTTATCAAAAGGGCTTACCGTAAACAATGCAGGATACACGCCGATTAAACGCCCACTAAACTTGACGGTTTTGTTTCTACCTAAATTTAGCGTTACGTCTACGGGTTTGGAATAAAGTTTTTTTATCCGTTCTTTAACTTCTACAAGAGTTGCCGTACTTTTTATCATACGGTAATTATTTACCCGAATAAAAATTTTTATACCTTATTTTATTCTTCGTCCTCTTCCTCTTCTTCCTCTTCGTATTCGTCTTCTTCGTAATCGTCAACGTTACCTTCAGGAAGATCAAAGTCGTCGTCTACTTCTTCGCTAACAAGATCTTCTTCCTCTTCTTCGTCGTCAAAGAGTTCAGAGCCTTCTTCTTCAGCAAGTTTTGCAAGAGAAAGCATTTCTTCACTTTCTTCCTCTTCTATATCGTCGTCTTGATCAAGGAATTCCTTCCACGACTCGTCGTCGTCAGGGTTATCACGACTTTCTTTATAGTCGAGTTCTTCTGCGCACTTTTTACACATGTTTTCACCCGGTTTCATATAGTTTTGATGACAAACGGGGCAAAGTTCCATAGAATCTATTTCAGAATCATCTTCGTCGTCAATAGCAAAAACTAACTGTGGACCTTTCTTTAACTGCGCTTTACAAACGTCACAATACTCTTCGCCCTTTCTCATATAATTGAGATCACATCTTGGGCATTTAATCCAATCACCTGGCATCCTTTTTCTCCATATATAACATATATATTTATCGTTTATTTTTTTAGTTCTTATACCTTGAAAATTTTATAATTTTTTTCTCAGTTAAGATTAACGACAATATTATAACTATCAATAAGTGTTTTGTAAACTGTTTTTTTATATTTTTTTTAAATTTATCACATTTTTTATATTTTAAGGGCGAAAATTAACTTTTTTTCTTAAAAATATCTAATAATTACTTTTTTATTCAATATAAAAACGAGCTTACTTTTTAAGTTTGCTCGTTTTATCGTTTATTCTTCAGTTAAGTCGCCAAGTTTAACGAACCTTGCGGCGTCTTTGCCCCTTACCCAAGGCGTGCCGTTAAAATAATCTATTGCAAGTTCAGAAGTGCTATATCCTAAATACGCATCACCCATAATGTTTAACAAACAACAGTTTACCATACCACACTTACTATATAGTTCTGCAACGATTTTATTGTCGTTGGGATCGGGGTTAGTACCAAGCCTTAATCTTAAACAAGTTCTACCCTGAATAACCGTAGGGCGATTGCCCGTGTCGTCGTTAAAGTGGTTGGTTATTATAAGGATATCGTTATTATATACGATAACTCTAGACCTACAAGAAACACTATCTTTAATAACTACGGGTTCTGTCCAAGTCTTACCCATATCGTCGGAAGTAACATAAAATATAGAATCACGTATCGGTGGGGTTCTAAACACCCCGTAAATCTTGCCGTTAAGGATTTTATAATCCATTTCGTATTGAGCAGTATACGGGCAGATAGCAAAGAATTCTATCGTTGCCACGTCGTCTTTAGAGCGATATAAAATAGGCTCTGCAAGATAACTAGTAATAACCCCGTAAACGTATCCGTCTTCGCCACGGAAAATAGTGTGACTACCAAACGATATCTGCTCAGTTTGACAGTACTCATGGTTGGTAAAGCCCCTATCTTCAAGATATTTAAACTGTTCAGTCGTGGTAAGTTTTACGATAGAGCCGTCGTCTTTTTTAAGCATAACTATCTTTTCTTCGGAAAGTTCGCCCGTCAAATAATTAAAGTCTTTATAGCATATATCGTGGTCGCCTTCTGCACGGCTATCCTTTTCGTAGAAAACCCTTACCTTACCGTCGCCAAGCGCAAATAGGTTTTGACAATATTCGTCGTGTCCACTTGATATTTCCACAAACTTAATATTCGTTGGTTGGGACGCTGGGAAATAAGAAAGGCAAATTCTACCCCTTGATTCACCGTAAGTGCCGTGTGGACCTGGCATATATGCGCAAAAAGCGATTCCGAACTTGCTGTCAAAAGCCAAGCCTACGCCGTCGCCAGCCGTTTCGTCTAAACCGTTGTTGATTTGTGTTGAAAATCTTAAAATTTCTGAAGTAATCATTTTGTTAAATCCCCTAATTTTACAAATCTTACGGCGTCTTTGCCTCTTACTTTCGGGTTGCCGTTTTGATATTCTAACGCTAATTCTGAAGTGCTATATCCTAAATACACGTCGCCCAAAACGTCAATAAGAGCAACGTTTACCATACCACTCTTGCTATAAAGTTCCATAACCATATTGTCTTCACACGGTGCACCGTTTTCGGCAAAGTATAATCTTATACCCGTTCTACCTTGCTGAATTTCCGGACGGTTACCCGTGTCGTTATTAAAATGGTTTGCGCTTACTAGGATGCGTTCGCCGTAATTTATTACTCTAGACCTACAAGAAACGCTATCCTTTATCAACACGGGTTCGGTCCAAGTTTTACCCATATCGCTAGAAGTGGTGTAGAATATAGAATCCCTTTCGGCAGGGGTTCTAAACACGCCGTAAATCTTGCCGTTAAGGAACTTGTAATCCATTTCGTATTGAGCAGTATACGGACAGATAGCAAAGAATTCTAGCGTTGCCAAGTCGTCTTTAGAACGATACAAAATAGGCTCTGCAAGATAACTAGTAATAACCCCGTAAACATACCCGTCTTCACCACGGAAAATAGTGTGACTACCGAACGCTATCTGCTCGGTATTAAGATAGGTATGATTATTATAACCGTGCTTTTCAAGGTATGCAAACTGTTCGGTCGTATTGAGTTTTACGATAGACCCGTCTTCCTTTTTAAGCATCATAACCTTTTCTTCAGAAAGTTCGCCCGTAAGATAGTCAAAGTCTTTATAGCACGTTTCGTGGTCGCCTTCGTCACGACTATCTCTTTCGTAAATAACCCTTACCTTGCCGTCGCCAAGCCCCCAAATATTATTGCAATATACGTCTTTATCCGTACTTATTTCCACAAACTTAATATTCGTTGGTTGAGATGCAGGAAAATAGCAAAGCCCTATTCTTCCCCTTGACTCACCGTAGCAACCTTGATGCCCCGGCATATACGACCCGAAAACTATGCCGAATTTACTATCGAAAGTAAGCCCTATTCCGTCGCCACTTGTTTCGGTAAGCCCGTTATTTATCTGTGTTGAAAATCTTAAAATTTCCGAATTTTTCATAACTTTTTCCCAAATTTTTTCGCCATTTCTGCCGTTATTTTTAAGTATTCGTCTATGTCTTCTCTACCGTGACAATGCAAGGGCGAAACTCGTATTGCACCCGTTATGCCGATCGCTTCTACTATGCGTTTAGAATAAATGCTAGTATTAACACGCTCATAACAAGTAACGCCACGACGTTGATATTCGGCAACGCACTCTGTAAAGTCCATACCGTCTATACCCATTGCTACGATTAAATCTCTTTGAGTAATGTCTTCGGTATCCACGTAAATAGTTACGTTATCTATATGGCGCAAACCCTTTACTTCGGGCGTGCCTTCAAGCATACGGTATAAAAGCGCTCTTTCTTGAAGATGTATTCTTCTCATGCCTTCGTCATAAGTTTCCTTTCTTGACTTTTTGCCGATAAAATGTTCGCCTATCTCACAAACGTAGTTGATAATTTCCATCATTTGCGCAAAGTTCGCAGGTGCGCTAGTGCCAAGTTCAAAAGTTTCTTGTGGCTTTGCAATGAGTTTATGGTGTGGGAATTGAGCAACTCTATCCGAAATATAAGCAAAACCACAACCACGCACGCCAAAGAATTTATAAGGTGCAATATTTGCGCCGTCTATCTGTAAATCTTCTACGTCTATCTTGCAATGTGGTGCGTGTTGAACCATATCGCTTACGATATAAAGGTCGGGCTTGATTTCCCTTGCACGCTTAACTATTTCTTTAATATCCATAATGTTGCCCGATATATTTGATGCAGACATAATAGATAAAAGCGTGGTGTTTTCGTCAACTAATTTGATTACTTCTTCCACGTCTATACCACCCGTTTTGGTGTTGGCAGGCACGACACGAAGTTCTTTGCCCGTCTTTTTGCAGTAATATTCAACTGCGTCAAACGCAGACGGGTGTTCGATAGAAGAAACAACAGCGTTAGTACCTTCTACGTTTTCCATAATCATACCAACGAGTTGGAACATTGTTTGAGATGCCGTAAGTTCGGTAATGAGCGCACCACTCTTAGCACCGAAAATGATCTCTAAAATTTCTTTAGTTCCCTTTTCCACCAACCCTTTAAGATAAACCGAACGGGCGTGAATACGTTCCGGACAATCGGGGAACGCTTCTAATTCAGCCTTTTTGTCAACGCAACGCTTTAATCTTAAAGACCCACCAGAGTTGTCAAAGAATAAACGCTTGCCGTGTTCAGGGTCGGCGTCGGCAAAACAAAATTGATTTTTTAACGATTGTTGAAAATCGTCTTCAAATAATAAACCTTTTTCAAAACTCATAAAATCACCTATTATATTTTTTATTTCATTATAATTATAATACTAAAAAAAGGAAATGTAAATAGACAAATTTGCTTATTATATTGAAATTCTTGCAAATTTATGTTAAACTACTCGTATGGAAAAGAAAATTGCGCATAAAGTAGAGTTTAACGGCGTTGAATTTTACTACTCAAAAAGCCGAGCGATTGCCGAGCGAGAAATACACGACTATCACGAACTTCTCTTTTATATTAACGGAGAAGCGACTTTTCGCACGGAAAATTACAGTAAAAAATTAAAAAATTATACGCTTATATTTATACCAAAAGGCAAGTATCACCTTTTCTCGCCAAGTGATACGGAAAAGTTTACACGGCTAAAAATATCTTTTGACGAACAGATAGAAAAACATTTCCCCGAAACCTTTTTTAACGAAGTTAAACTTGCAGACGATTTTGGCGAAACAGCCCTTAATCTATTGCTTAACGCTGTTAGCGTTATTAAAGCCGAACCCCTAGAAAGCCATAACCTGTTGTTTTTGTACGGGGTGTTTCTTGCCGTGCTTACGGATTTTTGCAAACTAAATACTGCCCAACCCGAAAGAAAAACTTCACCTACCGTGTCAGAGTGCATTGATTTTATTGAAGACAATCTAGAAAACAACCTTTCTATTGACGCAATGAGTAAAGCGCTTAATTTTTCCCCGTCGGCACTATCCCACTCTTTCAAGCGAGAAATGGGAATTTCTTTGCACTCTTTCGTAACCCAAAAACGCTTGGTTTATGCAAAAACCTTGTTAAATTCTGGGGAAAAACCCACCGACGTATTTTCTCGATGTGGATATAAAGACTATTCGTCTTTTTATAAAGCCTACCTAAAAACTTTCAAAAAACGCCCTAAAGACTAACAAAAAACCCTGCCACCTAGCAGGGTTTTGTTCATTTTAAAATTCTTTTTATTATAAAGGTTTGAAGTCTTCTCGGTAAAATGTTAAGCATAAGCAACAAGGGGTTTCTGTTGATTTTATACACTTGTTTTGGGCGCTTTGCTTTTAATATCTTGCAAGTTTTAACGGCTATCTTTTTAGGATGAACTTTTCTTGCTTCTACTTTATCAACAATCTTCTTAAACCGATTAGCGTTGCACGAATAAAGTTTCGTGTTGTTTACAAACTTATCAAGTTGAGAAGTTGATACGCCAAGCATCCCCGTATCCACAGCGCCTGGTCGCAACACCGAAACGGATATTCCAAGCAACTGCACTTCCATCCTTAACGAATATGCATAGTCGTCT
This sequence comes from Christensenellaceae bacterium, assembly GCA_045654165.1. Classification (GTDB taxonomy): domain Bacteria; phylum Bacillota; class Clostridia; order Christensenellales; family Borkfalkiaceae; genus UBA1259. The sequence goes on along the minus strand of JAZOMV010000044.1, from coordinate 22,617 downwards.
AGCGCACTTTTAGTAAGAGCATAAATTCCCGTAAACGGCAAGGGGTCTAACGGTGCAAGTTCGCTAGTAGTAATCACTATTCTGCTACCCTTTTTAAGAAGTGGCAAAAAGGTTTTGTTTATTCTATACACGCCGAAAAGGTTGACGTCGTATGCTCTTATAAAATCGCTTTCGCTCATTTCCACAAGCGAATCTAAATTGTATATTCCTGCAAAATGTAGTATTCCATAAAGTTCTTTTGCATGCCCACTAATCGTATTAAAGGCTTGCTCAACACTTTCTAAACTCGTAATATCCACTTGCACGGGCATAACGTTTTGTTCGGGTTCACCCACGATTTTATCTAAAGCGAACACGAAAAACCCTTTTTGTTTCAATTCTTGAACGACGGCTTTGCCCATGCCACCGTAAGCACCCGTTACTATAACTTTTTTCATAATTATCACCTAAACATATTATATCACAAAAAACAAAAAACGCAAGGCAAAAAGCCTTGCGTTTGATTGTTGATAACTTGAAATTATCTCTTTGAGAATTGAGGAGCACTCGTCAAGGATTGACCTTTTGTCGTGATGCCGTCAATTCTGCCATCATCACAAACCTTACCGTCGTGCTTTACTAAACAAAAAACCCGTTGGAAAACCAACGGGTTTGAGTTTGCGATAACTTGAAATTATCTCTTTGAGAATTGAGGAGCACGACGAGCTTTCTTTAAGCCGTACTTCTTTCTTTCCTTCATTCTTGAATCTCTGGTTAAGAAACCTGCTTTCTTAAGAGCACCACGAGTTTCGGGTTCTGCTTCTAAAAGCGCACGAGCGATACCGTGACGGATAGCGCCAGCTTGACCGGTGAAACCACCACCACAAACGTTAACCATAACGTCGTATTTAGCAGTTGCTTCAACGAGTTCTAAAGGTTGTTTAACGATAAACTTCAAAGTGTCAAGACCGAAGTATTGATCGAGAGATTTTTTATTGATAATGATAGTGCCGTCACCAGCAGGGATAAGACGAACACGTGCGATAGCTTTCTTTCTTCTACCGGTTCCCCAGTATTGAACTTTTTTCTTAGTAGCTTTTGCCATAATTACACCTCATTAAAACAACTTAATCGATTCGGGCTTTTGAGCCTGATGATTGTGTTCAGCACCACGATAAACTTTAAGTTTAGTGAGCATTTGACGACCAAGACTGTTCTTAGGAAGCATGCCTTTAACAGCTTCGTAAACAGCAAGATCTGCTTTGTTTGCCATAAGGGTCTTGTATTGAATAGATTTTAATCCACCAATGTGACCGGTGTGGTATCTGTAATATTTGTTTTCGAGTTTCTTACCCGTCAAAAGAACTTTGTCGCAGTTAACGATAATAACGAAATCGCCCGTGTCGACGTTGGGGGTAAACGTGGGTTTGTTTTTACCACGGAGAATTGCTGCTACTTTAGAAGCAAGTCTACCGAGAACAACGCCTTCAGCGTCAACCACGTACCACTTTCTGACTACGTCGTTTGCGTGAGCCATATAAGTTTTCATAGTATTTTTCTCCTTGAAATTTTGTAATTGACCGTCTATTTAGAAAAGTTGCCACCCTTACACGATTGGGTAGAAATGGGAGGGCTAATCCCGTAAAATACCGAACTTTGCCTTATAAACGCCTATTTATAATAAAATATTAAAGCCCTAAAAGTCAAGCGATTTTAAGGCTTTTTCGTTAATTTTAAATGTTTTTGCTATAAAACCTTATATATATACTATATATTGTGTTTTGAAAATTTTTACCCACAAAAAACAAAAAAAATTAAAATTTATTTATAAATCTTGCAAAAAATTTTAGCGTGTGGTATAATGTTGGTGCGACATAAAATTGCATTAAAAAACAAGCAAATAGGCATACTCTCGGTAAAAGCGTATGCCCTTATATCCTATTTGCTTTATGCAGGATTTGTGTCGCAACTGTGGGCAAGGCGTTTTTAATGCGTTGCCTATGGTAGCGCATTTTTTTTAGGAGTTTTGGTATGAAATACACAAAAGAAGAGTTAAACGAATATGACATTTATTCTTTAAGGGATCTAGGCAGAAGCATGGGGGTTAAAGCGCCAACTTCTTTGAAAAAGGCAGATCTTATAGAAAACATACTAAATATACAAAAAGGCAAAATAAAACCTTACAAAACAAAAAGAGGCAGACCTGCCCGACCAAAAAAAGAACTAAGCTTAGAAGAAATTAAAATAATAATTAAAGATATAATAGAAAGAAACGAAGAAAGAATAAAAAAAGAATTGCGTGAAGGCACAGAATTACTTCTTGAAGAACTACGGAACTACGACCCTAAAGACCAAACCAAAAAATAACGGACTGTTTTTTCAGTCCGTTTTTCTATTTCTCTAAAAATGCTTTCGCTGTTTCTATTAAAAGTTGCTGTTTGTCTTTTGATAAGCGATTAAAAAGCCCAAGAATTTCTACGGCACTACCAACGTCTTTCCCTTTCGTGTTGGCATCAAACGACAACAATTCGTCTACCGACACACTAAAAAATTCGGCAAGTCTAATCAAACACCCTGCCGTAGGCTCGTTTATTTCCTTTTCCCAAAAATAAATCGCACCTTGCGTAACCCCTATTTTTTCTGCAAGTTGCTTTTGAGAAAGCCCCCTATCTTCTCTTAATTCTCTAATATTTTTACCAAACACGGCGTTCCTCTTGTATTAAAATTATAGTTTTTAACTATTATAATATTTTTTATTAACCTAACCCTTGCAAATTAGAATTCTATTTGTTATAATATAGAAAATAATAGAATTCTTGTCAATTTTGTTAAAAATCAACCATTTGTTTAAGTTTTCAACTATTCGTTGAGTAAAAAAGCATACAACTTTGGGTTGATTTGTGGTATTGTTTTAGTAGCGAACAAAAATCGCACAGCAAAATTTTACGTTTTATTTAAGGAGATTGTTTATGGCAACCTACGGAAGCAAAATAACAGAACTGAGAAAAAAGAACAATTTAACTCAAGCCGAATTAGGCGCAAAACTTAATATTTCTGCGCAAGCAGTTTCTAAATGGGAAAAAGAACTTTCCGAACCTGATATTGAAACACTTCGCAAAATGAGTGAAATTTTCAACGTTTCGTTGGACGAACTCTTAAAAGCAGAAGAAAAAGCATTTATAGAAAATAACGAAGAAGAACCAGCTGAAGAACAACCCGTTGCACCAAAGATAATAAACGGATATTGTGAAAATTGTAAAAAACCCGTTGGCCCAGGCGAATATCAAATTTCCCACTTTACTTACAACCCAAAAGCATTAACAAACAAAGTAACGGCTTCTACTTCTCAACATATATATTGTAACGATTGCAATAAAGAAGTGCTTAAAACCAAGCAAGAAGAAGATAAAAAGAGAGCGCTTGCTCAAATTTACGCAGAAAAACAAGAAAATAAAAGCGAATTAAAGAAAGGCTTGCTTTGGGGCATACTTTTCGCAGGCATCTTTTTGATAATTTGCCTTGCTGGTATCGGAAAATTCCCTATCGGTGAGTGGATCGGAATTACGGTGTTTTTAGTTTACGGCTCTTATTCGTTTTCTGCACTTATGTTTTGGGATTGCTACGTCGCCGACGTTTTCGATTGGTTCTGCCACTCGTTTAAAGCGCCTTTCGGTTTAATTTTTGAACTTAGCCTTGACGGAATAATTTGGCTTTTAACGGTTAAACTTGCTTTATGGATTATTTGTAGTATACTTTCTATATTGTTATTCTTAGTAGGACTTGTCGTTTGTACGGCACTTTCTATCGTTAGTTTCCCATTTCTTCTTGCTTACAAAATTAAACTTGCAAGATAACCAACCTATAAACAATATATAATATATCTATACCGTTTGCAAAAACGGTATTTTTATAAATAAATAAACTATTTTTCTAAACAAAGGAGTAAATTATGAAAAGAAAACTAATATTTTTCTTGCTCGTGGTGTTAACTTGTGTTTCAATGCTTGCCTTTAGTGCTTGCTCAAGTTCCCCTGAAAAACCCGATGGTCTTAAAACGATTTCGGGAATCACTTTTACCGACGTCACGACGACTTACGACGGAACGGAAAAGCGTATAGAAATTAGTGGAACTCTACCAGATGGCGTAACCGTTGAATACACAAACAACGTTGGGACTAACGCAAACGAATATGTCGCAACAGCAACCCTATCTGGCGAAGGATATAAAGAAAAGACTTTAACTGCTAAACTTACTATTAATAAAGCAACTTTCGATATGTCTAATGCAAGTTGGAATTACACTTCTGCGTTCACTTATAACGGCTCGGAAAAAACCGTTTCAGTAGTTGGTTTACCTAGTGGCGTTACCGTTGCAAGTTATTCCGAAAATGCTAAAACAAATGCAGGCTCTTACACTGCTACCGTTTCTTTCAACTATGACGCAACTAACTACAACACCCCCGTTCTCGCCGATTGCTCTTGGGTAATCAACAAAGCGACTTATGATATGTCTAACGCTCGTTGGGATTACACTTCTGCGTTCACTTATAACGGCTCGGAAAAAACCGTTTCAGTAGTTGGTTTGCCTAGTGGTGTTACCATTGCTAGTTATTCTGAAAACACTAAAACGAATGCTGGATCTTACACGGCTACCGTTTCTTTCAACTATGACGCAACTAACTACAACACCCCCGTTCTCGCCGATTGCTCTTGGGTAATCAATAAAGCAACGCTTTTGGGAATATCTCTTGACGGCTCAATTCTCGTAGAATACGACACGTTAGAACACTCTTTGCAAATTTTAGGCGACGTTCCTGCAGACGTAACAGTAGTTATAACTTATAACGGAAAAGAACTTTCCGGCGTTACCGAAGTTGGTAGTTACGAAGTAATTGCAACTCTTACTTCACCTAATTACGAAACGCTAATTTTAACCAAAACACTTATAATCTCTGCAACGGAAGAACAATTATATAGCGTAAACGTAAACGGAACGATTTATTTCCAAAACAATCTTGACGATAATAAACTATACAGTTATAAAACTCAACTTAACAAAGCGTCTAACGACGTTCCTAAATTTATGATGGCTAACGGCTCTACCGTTTATTACGTGAGTGAAAATCTTATTTCACCGTCAATTAAGTCTTTCTCTCTTACAGCGGCTTTGCCCTCAAAGATTATCAATGCAAGAGCAGAATCTCTCGCTACCGACGGAACTTATATATATTATTCGGTAAATAGTTTATTAGTGTCGGCAGAAAACAAGGGTATTTGGAAAATCAAACTTGACGGTAGTGAAGAAACGCCAACCAGACTTACTGAAGACAAAGCCGAATATTTAACTTATTACAATAATTATCTTTACTACGCAAATGCAAGCGAAAGCAATAATCTTTACAAAATTTCTACCAACGCAAACAACGCTAAAGGCACTTGTCTTTGGGAAGAAAAAGTAAGTTATATTATAGAGAATAATGGTATACTCTACTTTAACTCTAACGCAGGTCTTACTAATGGTAGTGCAATTAGAAAATACATCATATCTTCTAATACCTGTATAAAACTAACGACCGACGCAGGTAAATATCTCACCTTTGCCGATAATAAAATTTATTACGTAAACAACGATTTGTTAACGGGAACTTTATTTGGCGACGGCATTTATTGTGTAAGCGCAACCCGTACCGAAGACAGCAGTTTGCCAGGCATGAAAGTCCTTGAAGCAGAAAACGGCAACGGCTATTCGTCTTTAACAAGTGATGGAACTAACCTTTACTACTACAAACTTCACGACAAACATTTCTATTCTTACGATATAGCAGAAGAAACGGAAACCGACCTTATGGCAAGTTTTGTAGTTGTAGACACAACCACTTTGTCAACAAATCCGTATGCAAAAATAACCGAACATAACGGCGAATTATATTATATAAATGCTAGGGATAACAACTATTTATACAAATACAACCCCACCACTAAGGCTTGCTATAAAGTTTTAGACGATCAAGTTTCAGGTGTATATTTCCATAACGGATATATGTATTATTCAACTTACGTGTTGACCAACTTTGCTTTGTGGCGCACCAACCTTGAAACAAAGGAAACGACCAAAATTTCATCCGATAGATACGACCACTTGATTTTTGATGGCGACTATATCTATTGCATTAAAGTAGGTTCTGCTTATAACAACTATATTTACAAAATGAATCTTGATGGCACAAACGCAACTAAAATATTTGATAAATCTCTTTGGGTTGCAGATATGTATAAAGAAGGAAATTATTTATACTTTGCAACTAACGCAGGTCTTTTAGGTAAAGATGATTATATTTACAAGTTAGACCTTACCGACAATACTTATACTAAATACGATTTTGAATCAGAAGCGTTCACGGTTGCTAACGGAATTATTTACTATTACGATCACAACGACAATACTATAAATTCTTACAACGGCACAACCGTAACCACCTTAGTTTCAAACGTGGTTGCTAACGACCTTAAGGTTATAAACGGAAAACTCTATTACTCGTCAACGAGCAAAACGGTTGGTTTCTTTAGTTACGACCTTTCAAGCAAAGCAACCACCAAAATTTCCGATAACAATGCGCACGGAATTATTGAATACAACGGCAATATCTATTTCTTGCAAATAGGCGTTGGCTACACAAGCGACTATCCAAACGGATTAGGTGCATCTAATAACGATGGTTGCTTATATCGTTACAACGGAACTACCGTTACTAAACTTACTAAATAATCTCTAAATAAAACTTAAAAAGGACTGCAATCGCAGTCCTTTTTTTTATTCTTCTAAAAGGTTTATTTCGTCGTTTGTGCCGTCGGTTATAGATCGCAAAGTTCTATTGATAGCACGAGTTCTTACGCCAACCAACGCATCTAAATCGTTGTTCGCTTGGTTAAGTTTTTTCTGCACGGCGTCTATTATCTCACCGAACTTACCAAACTCGGTTTTTACTGCCCCCAAAACTTTCCACACTTCGCCCGTCTTTTTCTGTATCGCAAGAGTTTGAAAGCCCATTTGCAAACTGTTAAGTAGCGCCGACATAGTGGTTGGCCCTGCAACCGTAACCGAATATTTTTGTTGAATTTCTTCCACAAGCCCCGACTTAACTATTTCCGAATACAAACCCTCTACGGGTAAGAACATAATGGCAAAGTTAGTAGTATCGGGTGGGCAAATATATTTTTCTTTAATATCCTTAGCCATACCCTTAACCGTTTGGTAAAGCAGTTTTTTCTTGTTTTCAAATTCAACGAAGTCGTTGTTATCATAAGCCGACTGCATATCCGAATACACGGTATAAGGGAACTTGCTATCCACGGGCAAAAGCACTTCGCCATCAGCGCCACCCGGTAGTTTTATCGCAAACTCAACGGGGTCTCGCCCTGCCTTATTAGTAACTATATTCTTTTCGTACTGTTCGGGCGAAAGCATTTGATCTATAATAGCACCTAACTGAATTTCCCCGAATATGCCCGTCGTCTTTACGTTAGAAAGCATTTTTGAAAGCGTGCCTACTTCAGAAGATATCTTTTGCATTTCGCCTATAGTACGGCTGACCTTTTCTAATTCTTCCGAAAGCAACTTGAACGACTGCTTAAAGTTTTCGTTTAGCGTTTGCGTTAGTTTTTCGTCTACCGTCGCTTGAATTTCTGCAAGTTTCTTTTCGTTTTTCTCGGTCATTTGCAAGACGTTTCTCTCTAGCGTAATACGAATATTTTCAAGTTTGATTTCTTGGCTTTTTTCCATACTTTCTAACCGTTGTGCTACCAACGAATTAGAGGCTCTATTAGAACTTTCAAGGGCGTTAGACACCACCCCGATACTAGACGAAAAAGCATCTGCAATAAACCGTTTATCGTTATCTTTTAGCCCACCACCACTTTGCTTTTTAGAAAGCACGACGACTAATAAAATCACGCTAACCAAAAGTATACAAACTGCAACGATTAAAATTATAGTTTCCATTTTTACCCTTCGTAATATACGCTATCTAGACACAGCCCTTTAGCAGATAAAGTTTTGCCACCGAGCGCACGTTCGCCCGTTTCAAGCATTTTTTCTATATCCGTTTGGTCTGCCTTGCCTTCCCCAACCTTAACGAGCGTTCCAACGATAATCCTTACCATATTATATAAAAAGCCGTTGCCGGTAACGGTAAAAATCAAGTCTTCGCCGTTAAAGTCCACCGTGAGCGAATATATCTTTCTCACGGTCGTTTTTATAGAACTACCACTTGAACAGAACCCCTTAAAATCGTGTTCACCCAAAAACACGGCACACGCCTTTTGCATTGCCGAAACGTTTAAGTTTTCATCTAAGCGAACGGCGTATCTCTCTTTTAACGGGCGTTCCGTTTCGGCTAGGTAAGCCGAATACACGTAAGTTTTCCTTTTTGCGCCACGACAAGCATCAAAAGTGTCGCTTGCCTTTTGGCTTTTAATAACCCTTATATCCTGTGGCAAATGAGCGTTAAGAGCCTTATACAAGCGTTCTGCAGGAATTTCCGTTTGCGTATCGAAATGCGCAACCTGTCCTTTAGCATGCACGCCGGCATCCGTTCTTCCACTACCCGTAACCCTAACTTTTTCGTTAGTAACTTCAAACACGGCACGCTCTAATTCTTCTTGAACCGTTCTTCCGTTAGGTTGAATTTGCCAACCACAAAAATCCGTACCGTCGTAACTTAGCGTCAACATTATTCTCATAACGCCACCACCAAAACGACGTAAAATTTATTCAAGAACACCACGCCCGTAATAAGCCCTGCTATTAAAATCGTGCCGATTAGATCACGCCAACCAAGTGTCATTTTCTTAAATTTAGTACGGTTCTTACTGCCTGCATAACACCTTGCATCCATTGCGTCTGCAAGTTCGTCTGCACGACGGAACGAACTTATTAACAAGGGAATAAGTACGGGTACTAGCGCTTTAGCACGCTTGAAAAGGTTTCCACTGTCAAAATCAGCGCCCCTTGCTTTTTGCGCCTTTATAATCCTATCCGTTTCGTCCATAAGCGTAGGAATAAACCTAAGAGCAATGCTCATTATAAGCGCAAACTCATGCACGGGGAATTTTATCAGTTTAAGGGGTTTCATAAGACTTTCTATCCCGTCTGCAAGAGCAACGGGCGAAGTCGTAAGGGTTAGAAGCGACGCACCTAAAACGATAAGGGTTATTCTTGCAACGATAAAGCCTGCGTTTAATAGCCCTAAGTCCGTAACGACGATAAACTTCCAACTAAAAAGCACATTTCCACCTTGATTGAAAAATACCTGTAAAATTGCCGATAACAAGATGATAAATAAAATCGCCTTAACGCTTTTCAATACTTTTAGTATTGACACCTTAGAAAATATCGTTGCGACGATTACGAAAAGCAAGCATGCGCCAAAGCCTAAAAAGTGGAAAGATTTAACCAAGAAAACTGCCACTATATACGCTATCGTGATTAAAATTTTAATACGGGGGTCCATTTTGTGAACGAAAGAATTGTTGGGTAAGAATTGCCCGAAAGCCACGTCAGTCATTAGCCTTACCCCCTAACTTTTTTGACACGGCGTTAACGAACCCGTCGATAGTAAAATCGTTGTCGCAAGCCACGCCGTTTTTCTTTAATATTTCGGTAATATACGAAGTAGCAGGCAACAAAAGCCCTTCTTTAACCATGCTTTCGGTATCCGAAAAAATCTCTTTGGGCGTGCCGACTTTTATTATTTCCCCGTGCGAAAAGACAGCCACTTTACTGCAATGTTCGCTAACTATATTCATATCGTGAGAAACGATTATAATAGTCTTTACAAGTTTGCCGTGAAGAGCGTGCAAAAGTTCTATGAATTCTTGTTTACCTTTGGGGTCAAGCCCTGCAACCGGTTCGTCTAAAACCAACACTTCGGGACGGGCAACGATAACGCCGGCTATCGCCACACGCCTTTTTTGTCCACCCGAAAGTTCAAACGGTGATTTGTCTTTGATTTTGTCGTAATTTAACCCTACGATTTCTATTGCAGAACGAACTTTATCTTCCACTTCTTCAGGCTTAAGATCGGGATAAAAGTTCTTTAAGGCAAACGCCACGTCGTCACGCACGGTTTCGGCAAAAAGTTGGTATTCAGGGTATTGAAACACCATACCTACCTTTGCCCTAAGCCCTTTAAAATCGCATTTATTATCCGTTAAATCGTATTCGCCGACCTTGAGCAAGCCCTTGTTTTTGCCAACTTTAATAAGCCCGTTAAGGTGTTGAACGAAAGTGGATTTCCCACTACCCGTTTGACCTATTATACCGAGAAACTCCCCTTCTTCTACGGTAAGGTTAACGTTCTTTAAGGCGTGAACTGCAAGCGACTTGGATTTTTCGCTATAAACGTAGTTTAAATCTTTGGCTTCAATGCGCATAACGCCTCCGAAAGAGCGTCTTCGGTGAATATTCCGTCGGGAATATTTAAGCCTTTCGCCCTTAATTTATTTGCCAACACGGTTGCTACGGGGAGTTCTAAACCGTATTTTTTTATTTCGTCCGTGCGTGAAAAAATTTCACTAGGACTGCCTTCCATCACTATTTCGCCGTGCGACATAACGATTACTCTATCAGCCCTAACCACTTCGTCCATATAGTGCGTTACCGTTATAACGGTAGTGCCTTGTTCTTTATTTAACTTTTCCACCACCGAAAGCACTTCTTTTCTGCCTTCCGGATCAAGCATTGCAGTAGATTCGTCAAGCACTAAAATTTCCGGTTTAAGTGCAAGTACCCCTGCGATCGCTATTCTTTGTTTTTGCCCACCAGAAAGCCTTGACGGTGTGCGATAACGAAAATCTTCCATGCCAACGGCAGACAAAGCAAAGTCTATTCTTTCGCCGATTTCCTTTCTTGGCACGCCTATATTTTCCGGCCCGAACGCAACGTCGTCTTCTACGATAGACGCAACGAGTTGGTTATCTGGGTTTTGGAAAACCACGCCCACTTTCTTTCTGATTTCAAAAACGGCTTTTTTATCTTTTTCGGTAGAATTTTCTTTGAACGCCGAAAGACCCGACACCGTTACTTTGCCTTGGTCGGGGAAAATCAAACCGTTCATAAGTTTTGCAAGGGTAGATTTGCCACTACCGTTATGACCGATAACGGCAAGGTATTCACCCTTTTTCACTTCTAGTGAAAGATTATTTAAGACGTTATGTTTTTTATCGTAAGAAAAACTTACGTTTTCCATTTTCAAAACGCTCATATAACCCTCCGAAAAAAATACTCTAAATTATATTTTAGCACAACCAAACTTTTTTTACAAGAATTTTATAGGTAATTGACGGGTGTAAAAATTTTTCTTATCTTTTTTTGCGTTTACATTGACAGTTCGCATTTAAATATGTATAATAGTTTTGTTATTATTAACAAAGTATATTTGTTACGGAGGCTTAAAATATGAAAAAATTAACTATTGACGGCAATACAGCCGCCAGCCACGTTGCCTACGCCTTTAGTGAAGTTGCGGCTATCTACCCGATAACCCCGTCTTCCCCTATGGCAGAAGTAGCAGACGAATGGTCGGCTACGGGCAGACTCAATATGTTCGGTCAACCACTTCGCCTTGCTGAAATGCAATCTGAAGCAGGTGCTGCAGGTGCAGTTCACGGCTCACTTACGGCAGGTGCTTTGACCACCACTTATACTGCAAGCCAAGGCTTACTCTTAATGATCCCGAATATGTACAAAATTGCAGGCGAACTTCTTCCTACGGTTTTCCACGTAAGTGCAAGAGCGCTCGCTGCTCATTCACTTAACATTTTCGGCGACCACGCAGACGTTATGGCTTGTCGTCAAACGGGTTTTGCAATGCTCGCTTCTAACTCTGTTCAAGAAGTTATGGACCTTGCACTCGTTTCACACCTTTCAACTTTAAAATCAAAAGTTCCTTTCTTGCATTTCTTCGACGGTTTTAGAACCAGTCACGAAGTTTCTAAGATTGACGTTATCGATTACGAAGACATGAAGGCTCTCGTTGACATGAAAGATATTGAAGATTTCCGTGCACGTGCTCTTAACCCTGAACACCCCGTTCAAAAAGGTACTGCTCAAAACTCTGATATCTACTTCCAAAACAGAGAAACTGCAAACAAATATTACGAAGCAACCCCTGCAATCGTACAAGAAATGATGGACAAGGTAAACAAACTTACCGGTAGAAACTATCACTTGTTCGACTACGTGGGCGACGCTAACGCTGAAAATATCGTTATCCTTATGGGTAGTGGTGCAGACGCCGTTGAAGAAACTATCAACAAGATGAACGCAGAAGGCGCTAAAGTAGGTCTTTTGAAAGTTAGACTTTACCGTCCGTTCTCTATTGAACACTTCATCAACGCTATCCCCAAAACCGTTAAGAAGATTGCAGTTCTTGATAGAACTAAAGAAGCAGGCTCTCTCGGTGAACCTTTATATCTTGACGTATGTTCTGCTCTTAAAGAAAAAGGCATGGACGATATTATCGTAGTTGGTGGTAGATACGGCTTAGGTAGCAAGGAATTCAATCCTTCTATGATTTATTCGGTTTACAAAAACCTTGAAAAAGACGCCCCTAAGAACCACTTCACCGTTGGTATTTACGACGACTTGACCAACAGTTCTTTGGATTTCAGCGAAAAATACGACGCTGCACCCAAAGGCACTATTTCTTGTAAATTCTGGGGTCTTGGCTCTGACGGTACTGTTGGTGCTAACAAGAACTCTATTAAGATTATCGGCGACCACACCGACAAATACGTTCAAGGTTACTTCTTCTACGACAGTAAGAAGTCTGGTGGTATCACCGTTTCTCACTTGAGATTTGGCGACACGCCTATTCAATCTGCTTACCTTATCGACGCTGCTGACTTCGTTCAATGCTCTAACCCTTCTTACATCACCCGTTACAATATGACGGCTGACATCAAGGAAAACGGTACTTTCTTGTTCAACACTTCTGCTAAGACGGTTGCTGAACTTGAAGAAGTTCTTCCTGCATCAGTAAAGCAAGATATCGCTAACAAGAACATCAACCTTTACGTAATCGACGCTATTAAGATTGCTGCCGAACTCGGTCTTCGTGGCAGAACCAACACCATCTTACAATCTGCGTTCTTCAAGGTTGCTAACATTATCCCCTACGATCAAGCAGTTGATTATATGAAGAAGATGGCTTACAAGTCTTTTGCAAAGAAAGGCGACGCTATCGTTCAAATGAACTACAACGCTATCGACTCTGCAGAAGCAAATCTCGTTAAGATCGAAGTTCCTGCTTCTTGGAAAACGGCTACCACGGGCGCACCTATGGCTGACGTTGCAGACAACAAATACTTCAAAGAAATCGTTCATCCTATCTTAACGCTCGAAGGCGACAAGCTTCCTTCTTCAGCGTTCAATGCAGACGGTTCTGTTCCCACCGGTACTACTAAGTACGAAAAACGTGGCGTAGCAGTTCTCGTTCCTAAGTGGGATGAAAGCAAGTGTATTCAATGTAACCAATGTGCGTTCGTATGTCCACACGCTTGTATCAGACCTGCTATCGTTAAAGAAGGCGCTGATAAACCTGCATCTTTCGCTACTAAGGCAATGATCGGTAACAAGGGTTATGAATACAGAATGCAAGTATCACCGTTAGACTGTATGGGTTGTGGCGTTTGTGCAGACATCTGTCCTGCTAAAGAAAAGGCGCTCACTATGGTTCCACTTGGATCAGTTGTTAACGAAGAAACCGTTAACTACGATTATAGCGAAACTCTTCCTGAAGTTGACGTATCTGCTTGCCCCGGTTGCAAGAAATCTACCGTTAAGGGTAGCCAATTCTCTAAACCGTTGTTTGAATTCTCAGGCGCATGCGCAGGTTGTGGCGAAACACCTTACGTTAAGGTTGTAACCCAACTCTTCGGCGACAGAATGATAGTTGCTAACGCTACCGGTTGTTCTTCAATCTACGGTGGTTCTGCACCTACCTGTCCTTACACCACTAATAAAGAAGGTCGTGGTCCTGCTTGGGCTAACTCACTCTTTGAAGATAACGCAGAATTCGGTTACGGTATGAACCTTGCTATGAAGGCTCGTCGTGCTAAGATCGAAGAAGATATGAAAGCAACTATGGATAAAGTTTCTGCTGAAACTAAGGCTGCTTTTGAAGCATGGCTTAACGATAAAGAAGACGCAGAAAAATCTAAGGTTGCATCTGAACTCGTTAAAAAGGCTATCGCAAACGAAACGGCTGACGGACTTGATTACGTTAAGGGTAACCTTGACTGTCTTGTAAAACCGTCTATCTGGATTTTCGGTGGCGACGGTTGGGCTTACGATATCGGTTACGGTGGTTTAGACCACGTTCTTGCTAGTGGCGAAAACGTTAACGTTCTAGTTCTTGATACCGAAGTTTACTCTAACACGGGTGGACAAGCAAGTAAATCTACACCTACCGGTTCAGTTGCTAAATTCGCTGCCGCTGGTAAGAGAATTAAGAAGAAAGACCTTGGTATGATGGCTATGAGTTACGGCTACGTTTACGTTGCACAATGCTCAATGGGTTCTAACAAACAACAATTAATGAACGCTCTTATCGAAGCAGAAAAATACGACGGACCGTCACTCATTATTTGTTATGCACCTTGTATCAACCACGGTATTAACATGACCAAGTCGCAAGACGAAGAAAAGAAGGCAGTTGATTGTGGTTACTGGCAACTTTACCGTTATAACCCAGAAAACCTTGACGCAGGCAAGAATCCTTTCACTCTCGATTCTAAAGATCCGACTGCTGATTACAAATCTTTCTTGCTTGGTGAAACAAGATACGCTTCACTTATGAAGGCTCGTCCTGAACTTGCAGAAGAACTTTTCGTTAAGACGGAAGAAGATAGCAAGATAAGATTGCAAACTTATAAAAACTTGGCTGATAAATAAGCCTAACGCTTAAAAATAGAAAGGCACTCGTTTGAGTGCCTTTTTTTTCGTTAACGTTGACTTTTTATAAATTTTCCTATACAATATTATATATATAAATAATATAGGAAAAAAATTATGGAAAAAACCAAAAAGAAACTTAAACTTTGGGTAAAGTTAACTATTATTTTTTCTAGCATAATAATAGGGCTTGGCGTTATCTTGAGTGGCGCAATCTTGTATTTTCGATTACCCGTTGACGCTTATTATAAGGCTAGCGAAAAAACCTTCGTTATACCAGAAATTAACGACGGATACGTTCCACAAGGCTTTCACTACGACCAAAAAACAGATACGTTTATTATGTCGGGGTATATGGCCGACCACTCGGCTTCCCCCGTGTACGTAGTAAGTAGATCGGGTAAACTATTAAAGAAATTCACGCTTGGCTTGCCCGACGGCAAAACTTATAAAGGGCACGGTGGTGGAATTGCTTGTTCGGATAAATTCCTTTACGTTACGGGTGGCGAAGATTGCTGTTTATACGTTTATAGTTACGAGCAACTTATAACGGCAAAAAACGGTACTAAACTAGATTACGTTGGTAAGTTTTCGTTATACGCCAACCAAAACGACTATATCGGCAACGCTTTCGTAACCGTGGTGAACGGCAGGCTTCTTACCGGCGAGTTTTTCCGTGCAGGCGATTACCCTACTTTGCCTAGCCATAAGATTACCACGATTGCAGGCGATAAGAATACGGCACTTGCTATCGAATACCAAATAGACGACGGAGCAGAATTCGGAATTAACCCCACCCCCGTTAAAGCCTATTCAATGCCTTCTCACGTTCAAGGTTTGACCCTTAACGACGGCAAAATTTATCTTTCTACTTCGTGGGGCTTATCATTTTCTCATATTTTAGAGTATGACGAACTATCGCTTAATCGAGAATCGGATATTACCTTGCTAGGTCACACCTTGCCCCTTTATTCGTTAGATAGCGCAAGCCTAATAAAAGATTATAAAATTCCACCTATGAGCGAAGAAATGGCTTTCGTGAACGGCAAACTTTACGTACACTCGGAATCTGCAAGTAATAAATACATATTCGGTAAATTTACGGGTGGAAAATGGCTTTATAAAACCGACCTAACCAAAATGTAATAGCAAAAAGAGCGATATTTCGCTCTTTTCCCTTTTAAAAACAAAAATTTTAACTTTTTGCCCTTATTTTGCTTTACATTATTTAAATTATAATGTATAATATTATCACTTTACTACGGTAAAGCGATAAAGTAAAAATATTTTAGGAGAAACATTATGAAAAAAATTATCGCACTTTTTTTATGTATCGTGTCTTTAATGACGGCTTGCGTTTGCATGACCGGCTGTAAGAAAGACAAAAACAACAAGCCCGTTATCGTAAAAGATTTAGTTCTCGTTGAAGAAAAATACGGCATTGCTGCTAAGAAAGGCAACGACGCGTTAATTTCTAAAGTTAACGAAGCGTTAATTGCTCTTGCAGACAACCAAATGGTTACCGTTGCAAATAAATACGGCTTAAAGAACGAACTTGCCGTAACTTCTACTACGGTTAATCCCCTTGCTTCTGCAAGTGATTCTAGTTGGAACGCCGTTGTTGGAAGAAACAAGGTAATTATCGGCTACACTATTTTCGCCCCCATTGCGTACGAAGTAGTTAATGACGTTCCTACCAAAGGTTTTGATATTGAACTTGCAAAGAAAGTTTTTGAATATCTTAACACTACCTATTCTACTAATATCGTTGTAGAATTCTTAAAGATTGAATGGAGCGCAAAAGAAACCATGCTTGAAGGTGGTTCTATCGACCTTGTTTGGAATGGTCTTACCATTACTTCGGAAAGAGAAGCGCAAATGTGCATTTCCGTACCTTACCTTAACAACAAGCAAGTTGCAGTTGTTATGAGTAAAAACGCTAAGAAGTTCACCACTATTGAAAGCATGCAAAACGCAGTTACCGGCGCTGAAGACGGCTCTGCAGGTGAAGAACAGATTTCTACCAAAAATATCGGTAGCGAATATATTAAGTGTACTTCTCAATTAGAAGCATACAACAAACTTAAAACGGGTACTCTTGAAGTTATCGTTATCGACTCTGTAATGGCTAACTACTATATCTCTTTGGAAAAATAAAAAATGGAATTTGTAAATATATTACAAACGTTGCTTAAAGGGTTTGGCAATACGGCTTTGCTGTTTGCCATAACCCTTATTGCATCTATACCACTCGGTTTATTAATCTCGTTCGGATCAAGATCGAAATTTATTCCTATAAAAGCCCTATGTAGGGGGCTCGTTTGGGTTATAAGGGGAACGCCGTTAATGTTACAAGTTCTTTTGGTTACGTTAATCCCCTATTATCTTTTCGGCTTATATAATACCGAAATTATGACCTTTTTTGGCATAAAAATGAAAACGTTGTTGTTTATTTACGCTTGTTTAGCGTTTATTCTCAATTACGCTTGTTATTTTTCAGAAATTTTCCGTGGCGCAATAGAAGGTATGCCTAAAGGTCAATACGAAGCGGGCAAAGTTTTAGGTATGTCTAAAGGTCAAATCTTTAAACAGATTATACTTTTACAATTAGTGAAGAAAACTCTTGCGCCCGTAAGTAACGAAGTTATTACTTTGGTAAAAGATACGGCTTTGGCATCTATTGCAGGTGTTATTGAACTTTATACTGCTGCAGAATCCTTAGTTAATACGTACGTCGTTCTTACCCCACTATTATATGCTGCTATCTTCTATCTCATTTTCAACGGGCTTTTAACCTTACTCTTTGCTTTCTTTGAAAAGAAACTTTCGTTCTATAAGGAATAAACTATGGCGTATCTTGAAATTAAAAATTTTTATAAAAACTTTGGTAACGTAGAAGTTCTTAAAGGTATAGATATCAATATAGAGAAAGGTCAAGTCGTTTCTATAATCGGCTCGTCGGGTAGTGGTAAAACCACCCTACTTCGTTGCGTAAACTTTCTTGAAACCCCAGATTGTGGCGAAATGGTGCTTGACGGGGAAATTCTTATTAACGATACCACTAAAAAGGATAACGAAAAGGTTTTAAGAGAAAAAAGGCTTAATTTCGGGCTTGTGTTTCAATCGTTTAACCTTTTCCCACAATACACCGTTTTAAGAAACATTACCCTTGCCCCCGAACTTTTGTTGAAAGACAAAATCAAACAACTTAAAAAGCAACTTAAAACCCTTTCTTTTAAGGAAAGAAAAGCCAAACTTACTGCCTTTAAGAAAGAAGGGTTAGAAGAAATAAAACGTCAAGGTGTTGAACTATTAGAAACTATCGGTTTATCCGACAAGACTAATTCTTACCCGTGCGAACTTTCAGGTGGACAATGCCAGCGTGTAGCAATAGCAAGAGCGCTTGCGTTAAAGCCGAAAGTATTATGTTTTGACGAACCTACTTCTGCGTTAGACCCCGAACTTACGGGCGAAGTTCTTAAAGTAATTCGCTCTCTTAAAGGTCAAGATCGTACAATGATAATCGTAACGCACGAAATGGGCTTTGCTAAAAACGTTTCCGACCAAGTGGTATTTATGGCTAACGGATTAGTTGAAGAAGTTGGCTCGCCTACGGAAATTTTTGACAACCCCAAATCTGAAAAACTTAAAACTTTTTTACACGGAATTAACAACAAAGAAGGGGCTTAAAAGCCTCTTTTTTGATAAGGAGAACTAATGCTTAAACGGTTTTTATCTTATTATAAACCATACAAGGTTTTATTTATTTTCGATATGCTTGCAAGCCTTTTAGTAGCGCTTATAGGCATGTTTTACCCGATAATAACTAGAACTATGCTAAACGATTACATACCGAATAAAGATTTCGCTAAGATAATTATTTTCGGTAGCGTGTTGCTTGCATTGTATTTAGTTAAACTTGGTCTTAACTACTTTATTCAATACCAAGGACATATTATCGGTGTGAAAATGCAGGCGCAAATGCGTTCTGATATGTTCAACCATTTACAAACCCTACCCTATAAATTTTACGACGATCACGAAACGGGCAAAATTATGTCCCGTATGACCAACGACTTAAACGATATAAGCGAACTTGCGCATCACGGTCCGGAAAATATCCTTATATCTTCTATTTCAATAGTTGCGTCTTTCGTGTATTTAATGACGATTAACCCACTTTTAACAGGTATTATCTTTTTGTGTTTGCCCGTCTTGCTAGGAATATCGTTTACCGTGCGTAAAAAAATGAAAGACGCTTTTATGGAAAGCCGAAAAGCCGTCGGTGAGATAAACGCATCTTTAGAAAGCAGTATATCCGGGATTAGGGTAACCAAAGCGTTCACGAATTCTCAAGCCGAAAAACAAAAGTTTGAAAACGGCAACGTTCGGTTCGTAAACGCAAGAAAGAAAGCCTATCACGCAATGGGTGTGTTCCACTCTACCACTACTTTCGTTACCGAAATATTTAACGTAGTAGTTTTAATAGCAGGTGGTTTATTCCTTTATGCAGGCAAGATTGCGCTTGGCGATTACACGGCGTTTATAGTTTCAATCAACGTATTTTTATCACCCGTTAGAATGCTTATTATGTTTATGGAACAATACCAAAACGGCGTTACGGGTTTTAAGCGTTTTACCGAAATTATGGATGCAGAAAGCGAAAAAGATTTGCCTACTGCTAAAGATATATTCCAAGTTAAAGGCGATATAAGTTTTGAAAACGTAAACTTTGATTACGGCACGGAAAAAGACGTGCTAAAAGATTTTTCTTTAGAAGTAAATCAAGGCGAAATTTTTGCTTTGGTAGGACCTAGTGGTGGTGGAAAAACTACCGTTTGTCACCTTATCCCACGGTTTTACGCCGTTCAACAAGGCGCTATTGCGATTGACGGAATAAATATAAACGACTTTACTGCTTATTCTTTGCGTAAGAATATAGGTATCGTGCAACAAGACGTGCATTTGTTTAACGCATCTATAAAAGATAACATCTTATACGGCAAGCCGGACGCTAGTTTTGAAGAAGTTATTGAAGCATCTAAGCGTGCTAATATACACGATTTCGTTACCACTCTTGAAAATGGTTACGATACCGTTATCGGTGAACGTGGGGTTAAACTTTCAGGTGGACAAAAACAAAGGCTTTCAATAGCAAGGGTATTCTTAAAAAATCCACCTATACTAATCCTTGACGAAGCGACAAGCGCATTAGATAACGCTACGGAAATTTTAATTCAACAATCGCTTGACGAACTTTGTAAAGGAAGAACGACGATAGTGGTTGCACATAGATTATCCACCATTAAAAACGCCGATAAAATAGCAGTCGTTTCAGACGGCGTTATAACCGAACAAGGCACGCACTCTGAACTTATGCAATTAAACGGAACTTACGCAAACTTATATAATATGCAATTTAAAAACTTATAGAAACAAAAAACTCGGTTTAACATAAACCGAGTTTTTATTTAAATTAAACATTATACTTGATAAAAATTTTTTTATGTGATACAATAATTGTGCTACACAATTTAAAATTTCGAAACAGCATACGTTAGGCAAAAGCGTAGGCTTTGCTCGTCATATCTGTTTCGATGTGGATTGTGTAGCAACAATGAGTGAAACTGCGTTTTTCGGTGCGTGGTTTCGACTACGCACTTTTTTTTTATCACGGTAAAAAATGGAATACTCTATAGAAAAATTAGAACAAATAAATATTCATAGTTTGAGAAATATTGCAAGAGAAATAGGTGTTAAATCCCCGTCTTGCTTAAAGAAAAAAGAGTTAATTGATGAAATTATTCTAATTAAAAGTGGCAAAAAACCACCAAGTTTAACAATAAAAGGTCGCCCACCTAAAATGATTATAAATGAACCCTTAAATAAAACGCCTATTGATAAACGATTAAAAAAAGAAATTATAGACTGTATATTAAAGAATATAGAAGAAAAATTAAACCAAATTTTATAAATACTTTAATAAAAAAAACGCTTGTAAAAACAAGCGTTTTCGTTTTTTTAATTAACCACCAACCAAATCTCTATAAAATTCTGCGTGTGAACATTGTATATAAGGATTTACCCACAACATCCCTATACCAAAACAAAGCGCACCCAAAAGTATCCAACCGATAAACGATAAATCTAACATAAACAACTTAAACTTTCTATATATAATATATTAATTTGTTTTTCTCTTTTGCGTATTCAACCGTTCTAAAAGTACCACCGTTATTTTCTCTTAAATAAGCCACTAAAACGCTTGAATTATCTACCATAAACTTATTGCGCTTAATCATACAATAACCGTTATAGTTTTCGCTTATCACTTTCTTATCGTCTGCAACGGAAAGCATACGGTCGTATTCTTTTTTATCTTTTAAGCTAAAGTATTTTGCTTGTTCTAAACACGGTATACACGCTATTATTCTTATACCGTATTCTTTTCTTAATTCTTCTAAAACCTTAAAACAAACGGTATCAAACCCCAACGCCATACCAACTAAAAAAGTATCTTTACCACCTTTTATAAGATGAATAAAAGTGTTTTTTAATAGCAATAGGCTTAAATCCGTTTTTAAGTTTCTATGCCCCGTTACGGCGCAAGCATTTTCTTTTATTATTTCTATCATAATGGGTTTTTGCGTTCTTTACCGTTACCACGTGGGTATTTTTTATCGGTATTTTTTATTTTTTTAATGGAAATTAACGCTCTTTGCGCATTTTCTAATTCATAACGGAAATGCTCTGATAAACTTCCACCTAAAATTTTAATAGCGTTTTGAGCCTCTTTAACTTCTTCATCAGCATCACCTTTATACGCTAAAAAAGTACCACCAACTTTTACTAACGGCATACAATATTCACACAAACTATTAAGCCTTGCAACAGCCCTAGCAGTACAACAATCAAAGGCTTCTCTATACTTTAAGTCTTTACCTAAATCTTCTGCTCTCATATTTAAAACGGTAACGTTTTCAAGTTTAAGACCATCTATAACGGCATTTAAAAATTGACATTTTTTACCCGTTGCTTCTACTAAAGTAAGACTTATATCATCTCTCATTATCTTGATAGGGATAGCAGGAAAACCACCACCAGATCCAACGTCTATTAAAAGATTTCCACAGACTTTATCAACACCAAGCACGCTATCAATAAAATGTTTGTTGATAACTTCTTCTTTATCGGTTATAGCAGTAATATTAAATTTTTGATTATATTCAATCAATAAATCATAATACTTTCTAAAGTGATTTTCTTGTTTTTCAGTTAAGTTGATATTATACTTTTCAAATAGTTTTCTCATAGTTAGATTATAGCACAATTTATACTTATTAACAAATAAATTTTTTATCAACTTTAAATATAAAAAAAAGTGAATAAATTTGTTAATTTCTATCCGTCTAATTAAATATTTATCAGAAAGAGTAAAATAGTTCTTTCTTTTTTTACTCTTTTAAAAGTTATCAACTTTTTCTATCCACAAACCTTTATCTTTTCAACCGTTTATTAACCCTTTATTTACTTTTTTATACACATAAATTCATTTGTAAAATCCTTGCTTTTTATAACTTATCAACATTTATACACACTCTACTATTTCTAATCCTACATTTAAAAAAAATAATTTAAATTTAAAAAACAAACTAACTTATACGCATGCGTGAAAAATTTTTTTT
>JAZOMV010000043.1:0-15418 GCA_045654165.1 Christensenellaceae bacterium | reverse complement strand
CAATTACTTTTTGAATTTGATAAAATGCAGATTCTACTAAGTGATTGTGTAAGGTAATACTTCGCTCATTTATGTTTTGTTTAGCGACTATCGGAGTCTGCGTTTTTGTGCGTTTACTTCGGTAGGCGCACTTTTTTATTTATAACACAAGGAGAATTAAAAGAAAATGGCACTAATCAAATGTCCAGAATGTGGAAGTATGGTTTCTAATCAAGCAAAAAATTGTATTCATTGTGGATATCCAATCAATGAAAATATTATTCCTCAAAATAAAATGCAAAGCAATGAAGGAACAGTAATTATTTATGGGTTAAGACAAACATTTTTAATTGGGGGAACAATGAAAATCTATCTTGATGGTGAATATTATGACTCAGTTAAAAAAGGTGCTAGCCTTGAAATAAAAATTACTAAAGACACTCAAATAACAGCAAAATGTGGTATTAATGTAATGAAAGGAAAATATTTAGCAAAAGTGGGAAAATTACAGAAAATACAAATAGTTTATGATAGACTACTCGGAACATTTATGATGCAAGAAATAGATGCTTCTATTGGTAATTCCAATATGTAAGAGTTTCAAAAGATAATTTAGTAAAAGTATAGCTCACTATACTTTGCAAGCAAAGCCGTGAGTTTTTACAAAGTAAAAAAAGGATAGCAAAATTTTTTGCTATCCTTTTATAGTTCCAAAAAATTCCCTATGGGAAGACCGACAAAGTGCCTATCTTTTTTATTTTTTAATTAAACTTTATACTTTTTTATACATAGGTCCGTAGGTTTGGCAAGCACGATAATCTTGACCTTCTTTATCCATACCGAAAGCGTTCCATGCAGCAGGGCGATAAATATCGCTTTCTTCTACGTTATGCATGCAAACGGGAATTCTAAGCATTGAACACATTGTAATTAAATCTGCGCCGATATGTCCATAAGAAATTGCGCCGTGGTTAGCACCCCAGTTGTTCATAACGTCGTAAGCCGTCTTAAACGCACCCTTACCCGTTACTCTCGGTGCAAACCAAGTGCAAGGCCAAGTGGGGTTCGTTCTTTCCATAAGTTTATCGGAAACTTCGTCTGGAAGATTTACCGTCCAACCTTCTGCAATTTGCATAACAGGACCCAAACCTTTAACTAAATTAAGTCTAATCATAGTACAAGGCATTTCCGATCTAGTTGTAAAGTGGCTAGAAAATCCACCACCACGGAAATTATCAAAACCTGCTTCGCACCATACGGTTGCATCAGTCATCTTCTTAATATCTTCTTCGGTAACTTCCCACCATTTCTTCATAACGGGGTTACCATTTTCGTCACGACATTCGCCACAAGCATCAAGACAGGCTGCGCCCGAATTCAACAAGTGAATTATACCGTCGGCTTCTTTAGCCTTACCTTCAAACTTATAACCTGTAACTCTTTCTGTTGCTTCGCCCGACCAGTAAGTTCTTACGTCTGCGAAAATCTGCGCCCTATGGGTAAGCAATCTCATAAACAACATACAAAGCCCGTTAAGAACGTCGTTTTCAGTAGCGAGCGTATAGGGTTCTCTTGCGCCGTTATGGTCGAAAGTAGAACTTAAAAGTGCTTCTGGATAGTCGCAGTTCGGCCAGTGGTCAGTCCATTGTCTTTGACCTTGGAAACCACCAACGATTGCATTATGTCCAACCTTTTCTTCTTCAAAAGCGTCGGGTAAGTTCTTATTGCCTGCCATCAAATCCTTAATTATGCAGTACATTTTAACGGTAAATTCCCATTGTTTTTGCTTTTGCTCGTCAGAGAACTTATATTCATCAGGATTATCGTCCCTACCCATTTTACAATGTTCATTAACCCATTTAAGAGCCTTTTGGTATTCCTTTTCGTCGTAAATACCTTCTTCCATACGACGGAGAATTTCCACTTCGTCAACAGATTCAACTCTCATACCAAGATATGATTCAATAAAGTCTTGATCGATAATAGAGCCTGCTATACCCATACATTGCGAACCGATTTGCAAATACGATTTACCACGCATAGTAGTAACAGCAACTGCCGCACGGCCGAAACGCAAGAGTTTTTCTTTAACGTCCTCTGGAATAGTTTCTATCATATCTCTATCTTGAACTTCGTGTCCGTAAATACCGAAAGCAGGCAAACCTTTTTGTGCGTGCCCTGCTAAAACTGCCGCAAGATAAACAGCACCCGGTCTTTCCGTACCGTTAAAGCCCCATACAGCCTTAATCGTATTAGGATCCATATCCATAGTTTCTGAACCGTAACACCAACACGGCGTTACTGAAACCGTGATTGCAACCCCTTCTTTTTTGAACTTATCAGCGCAAGCAGCCGCTTCAGGCACTCTACCGATAGAACTATCTGCCATAACCACTCTTACGGGGTCACCGTTAGAATACTTTAAATTTTCTTCAAAAAGTTTTTTAACGGCGTTAGCCATTGCCATAACTTGCCCTTCAAGACTTTCACGAAGTTTCATAGGACCACGTCTACCATCTACGCAAGGACGAATACCTATTGCAGGATAATCGCCGATATATCTGTTTTCTGCCATAATAATACTCCTTAAAATATTTTTTATTATTATAAAAAAAATTTTTAGCCCTGTCAATACCAAACTAAAAATTTTTAATATTAAATTTTTCAAAAAGCGATAATTTACAATATACGTCTATATTTTAACAATATGTTTTAATTACTATTCCTTTTGCTTTTTAATAAAATTTCTTTTATCTTTATGATAATCGGATACAGCACGAACATTAACGCATAATTTACAACGCTATTCCAAACTTGACCTTGCACGAATAATCTTGCGTTAAGATATGCGAAAAACGGAACGGATTTCTTATTATACATTAACCAAAAGAAAGTCGTATTTATTCCTACTGTACAAATAATAAAAGTGAATATACTAACAAAAAAAAGTTTAAGATAAATTACACCCTTAAAATTGAACGGGAATAAATTTACGATAAACCCTGCAACGAACGCTATTACCCCCATGCTTATACCTATCCACGGATAATAAACGAACCCACCAGAATTATATAAAAACCCGACTAAATCACCTAACATCGCCGAAACAAAACCGAATATCGGGCCTATAATAATTCCACACATTGCCGAAAAGAATATAGTAAGCGAAAATTGAGTGTCTGCAAGTTTGAATTCAAAAAACATATTACAAACTACGGCAAGCGCAGTCATAACTGCAACGTATGCAATACGCTGGGTTTTTGAACAGCCTTCAAGAAGTTCAGAACCAAAAATTCTCTTTAGTGTTTTAGACATAAAAAAATCTCCCAAAAACATTTAGAGAGACCGATAAAATTGACGCACTATAAGTGCAACAAATAATAGCGGACGCATAAAGATACCGCAGATAATTAAACCTTTCGTTTGCAAACGACATCCCATTTTGCAACACTTGACGCATCTTTACTACTCTATGTTTTTATAATATCACACCTAACTATTTTAGTCAAGCACTATGTATAAAAATTTATTATTAGGATATAATCACGCATTATGGCAGTAACTTTCACTAGAACGGTTATCGTTTACCTTACTTTAGTCGTTATTATGCGACTTATGGGCAAGCGACAAATCGGCGAAATGCAACCTTATGAATTTATAGTAACACTCATTATTGCAGACCTTGCTTGTATACCTATGACCGACGTTTCTATCCCTCTTATTTACGGTATAGTGGCTATTTTAGGACTGTTCCTTTTGCATCAAATTTTAGCACTTTTAGAACAAAGTGGAAAACTTTTTAAGCGCATTATTTCGGGTAAGCCAAGCCTTGTTATAAATCGTAACGGCGTGGATACTTTAGAACTTAAACGCAATAATTTAGGCGTTGACGACTTGATTGAATCTTTGCGTACGCAAGGTTTATTTTCCTTAGACGACGTTGACTACGCTGTGTTTGAATCTAACGGCAAACTATCGGCAATGCAAAAACAAAAAGAAAACACCACCCCCACTTCTATTCCTTTATTAATCGTTGACGACGGGAAAATAAACAAAAAGAACCTTGAACTTATAGGGCTTAACAACGAAGACGTAACAAACTTTTTGCAAAGTAACGACGGTAAGTTAACGCAGACCGAAGTTCTTACGATAGACGGGAACGGCAGGAGTTATCTTAAAGAAAAAAACCGAAAATATCGTATTCTTAAATTTGAAGTTCCCGAAGGTGTATCATGGTAAAAACTTCTATATCGGCAATATGCGCCCTAATTATAATTTTATCAGCATCTATATTCGAAGCAAAGTTTATACAAAAACAATTTTCAGAGTTCCATAGCGTAGTAGAAATCCTTTACGAAAAGGTAGATGAAAAAACAGCCGTTGAAGAAGACGTTTACGCCGTACAAAAAAATTGGTTAAGGAAAAAGACATATCTACACGCTTTTATACCACATAACGAAATTAAAGAAGTGGATTTGTGGCTTTCGGAAACGGTTACTCTCGTTCGGGACGAGCAATGGGAAGACGCTATTTCTAAGTTAGAAGTATTAAAAGAACTTGCCGAACAAATACCTAAAACCTTTGCTCTTTCCTTTGCAAACGTATTCTAATTTTCATTTTAAGACAAAAATTTTATCTTTTTTCATTTAATTTTCCTTTGTCGTTGACATTATTCCGATCGGGTGGTAAAATAATAAAAAAATCGGAGTTTATTATGAAAGGCTTTAGAAACGCAAGAGCGTATATTTACGGCAAAGGAATTGTAACCACAAATATCGGGATTGAAGATGGAAAAATCGCATATATCGGCAACGATCAAGATAAAATCACAGCGCCCTACCCTTACGGTGAAAACCAAGTTGTTCTTGCAGGGTTTATCGATCAACATATTCACGGTGCAGGTGGCTCTGACGCTATGGACGGCAGTATAGAAGCACTTTCTACCATTGCCAACTCAATCGCTTGCGAAGGAACTACGAGTTTTCTTGCAACGACTATGACGCAAAGCCCCGAAAATATATTAAAAGCCATGCAAGCCGTTAAATCTTATAGAGAAAGCAACCCTAACGACGGGGCTGAAATACTTGGCATACATCTTGAAGGTCCGTTCATTTCAGTAAAACATATCGGCGCACAACCCCTAGATTACGTTGCTACACCTAACGTAGAAGTCTTTGACGAATATAACAAAGCAAGTGGGAACGCTATTAAAATCGTTAGCCTTGCCCCAGAAGTTGAAGGTGCTGAACTCCTTGTTAAGCACTTAAAAGCAAACGGCGTGGTTGCAAGTGCCGGTCATACCGACGCTTGTTATTCGGACATGGAAAAAGCCGTTAAAAACGGGCTTTCTAACGTTACGCACACCTATAACGCACAAAAGGGCGTGCATCATCGTGAAATAGGCACGGTAGGTAGCGCTATGCTTATCGACGACTTAAACTGTGAAGCAATATGCGACCTTATTCACCTTTCTGCCCCTGCTATAAAACTTCTTATCAAGAACAAGCCACACGATAAAATCACTCTTATTACGGACAGCATGCGTGCAAAACATTTATCCGACGGGATAAGCGAACTTGGTGGACAAAAGGTTATCGTGAAGAACGGTGAAGCAAGGCTTGAAAACGGCGCTCTTGCAGGCAGTATCTTAAAAATGAACGACGCTATTAAAAATATCGTTCTTTCTTGCAACGTACCTTTTACGGACGCAGTTGATTTTGCTACGGTTAACCCTGCTAAAAACCTTAATTTGTTTGACGAAATAGGCAGTATTGAAGTTGGCAAAAAAGCAAACTTCGCCGTGCTAGACGGAGAGTTTAACGTGCGTTTAACCGTACGCAACGGCAACGTAATTTACAAAAACTAAAAGTAAAAATTTAGGCAGTCCGACGGACTGCCTTTTTTATTTGCTCTATTGTCTTTTTTTGTTTCTATAATAAGACTGTATACTATTAAATCCCGAATCAAAAATTATTTCGGTCATTTTCTTTTCAGGGTGAGTTTTTATAAGCTGTTCAACGTGCTTTAACCGTAAGTCGTTCACGTATTGTGGAATGCCCGTTTTAAGATATTTATGGAACACCCTTGAAAGATGTTCTGCACTATAACCAAACTCTTTTGCGATAGTAGAAAGAGAAATATCCGAACAATAGTTATTACCCACGTAATTTAAAATTTTTCTTATAAGTTCGTTATCCTTACCGTAATCTATTGAGGTAAACTGATAATCGGCAAGCAATAGAGCAAGAAAAAGTTCTATCCCTGCAAGAATTACGTTTTCGTCTGGATTATCTTTTAATAATCTTGTAGTTATCTCATACAAACGATTAGTTAACTGTGCGTTTGACACTATAAACCTTTCTGCACGCAATTTTTTGCGAACGGAATTGAAACGCTCTGCAAATTCAAACGGAATTATTATTACAGCATCTTCAACGTCATTACGTCTTTCACCATAACCGTGAAAATCGTAACTATCAAAAAATGCTACTGAACCCGACTGAATAACGTAACTTTTTCCATTAAAAAATATCTCACGTTCCCCTCTTAACAATAGATAAACTTCTAAATTAATGTGGAAATGAGTGGGGAAAGCCCCGTTTTGACCTATTTGTATCTCTATTTTTTGTTGTTCTTCTCTATTCGTTTCGTGATATGCTTTCATAATTTTATTATATCAAAAAATGAGAGTATTTTTCAAGTGTTTTGTGTAGAAATCATTAAAATACCGTTTTATAATAAAAGCAAAAAGCAAGGAAACGGAAAATGAAATACGATATTAACTCTTTTACGCTTGAAGAAAAACTTTCACTTTTAACTGGTAAAAACTCATGGCAAACGCCGGACGCTAATGGCAAACTTCCAACAATGTGGTTGGCTGACGGCCCACACGGGGTTAGAAAGTCTATTGACGAAAACGCCTTGCCTTCTACCGTTATGCCCTGTTTAGTTAATATTGCTAACTCTTGGAATAAAGAACTTGCATACCTTGACGGGCAAACCATTGCCGACGATTGTATTGAAAAAGAAGTAGATCTTCTTCTTGCGCCCGGTGTAAACATAAAAAGAACACCTTTATGTGGCAGAAACTTTGAGTATTTTTCCGAAGACCCTTTTCTTGCCGGCACGCTTGCAAAAGCATATATCGAAGGGGTGCAAGATAAAGGTATAGGCACAAGTTTAAAACACTTTGCGCTTAACAACAGAGAATACGAAAGATTGTGGCAGTCAAGCGAAGCCGACGAACGCACTATGAGAGAAATCTATTTTACGGCGTTTGAAATTGCGCTAAAAGCAAAGCCTTGGACGGTTATGTCTTCGTACAACGCTGTAAACGGTGTTTACGCTGTGGAAAACAAATGGCTTATAAAAGACGTGTTGCGTGGCGATCTTGGGTTTGACGGGCTTGTGGTTTCCGACTGGGGTTCTTGTAAAGTTCCTTATAGAACGACCAAAGCATCTGTAGACCTTATAATGTCACATAATAGCGACACGGTTGACAACGTTAAAAAAGCACTTAAAGACGGACTGATTACCATGGAAGAAGTTGATGCTTGCGTAAACCGTCTTTTAGAACTTTTAGAAAAAAATCAAGCAAACGCTCACAAACGCATTATTACCACCACCCCCGAACAACGCCATCAAAACGCAGTTGAAATCGCTAAGGAAAGTTTTGTTCTTCTTAAGAACGACGGCGTATTACCTATTAAGGGTGGTAAGATAAAGTTAATAGAAAACAGCGATATACTTATCGGTGGAACGGGTTCTGCAAAAGTTACGGCCGAATATCAAACTCAAACTTTATCAAACGAACTTCAAAAACAACTTACCGACGCTACCATTTTCGTTTCCCCACCATACTTTAACGAAACCATATCTCACACACTCAAACACGAACTTGTTCTTGCTCGACAAGCAGACACCGTTATACTTACAGTAAACGGCAGAGCCGAAGGTGAAAATTACGATAGAGAAGAAATTACTCTATCTAAAGTGCAAGAAGAAAGAATTTTGAACGTGGCAAAAGTTAACCCCAACGTTGTCGTAGTCGTTTACGCTGGTAGTGCTATCGATATGAGAAACTGGATTGACAAGGTTAAAGCAGTAGTCTTTGCTGGTCTTGGTGGTCAAGGCGTAAATCAGGCGTTAGCAGAAGTTTTATGTGGCAAAACTTCGCCAAGTGGCAAACTTTCAGAAACTTTCCCATTATCTATTGAAGACACGCCCACAGGCAGAGCAATCGGCAATTCTATGGTTGAAAGATACACCGAAGGCGTATTCGTTGGATACCGTTACTACGACACGAATAACAAACCTGTTCTTTTCCCGTTCGGGCACGGCTTATCTTACGCCAAGTTTGAATACTCTAACCTAAAAATTGAAAAGAAAGGCGAGGCTGAATTTACCGTAAGTTACGATATAACAAACCTTTCTAATATTGACGCTAAAGAAGTTTCTCAAGTTTACGTAAGCGACGTGTTTGCTAACGTTTCACGCCCCGAAAAAGAACTTAAAGGTTTTTCTAAAGACCTTATTAAAGCAGGGCAAACGGTTAACGTTAAAGTTGATCTTGACTTCCGTTCGTTCGCATACTATAACCAACCCTTAAAAAGATGGCAAGTTGACAACGGTGAGTTTGAGATATTAGTCGGTGCATCTTCAAGGGATATTAGACTTAAAGAAAGTATCTTCATTGATCTTCCTGAAAAAACTCAACTTTCTAAATAGAAGTTATTTTAACAAACAAAAACCCCTTACTCGATTTTGAGTAAGGGGTTAATTGTTTACTAAAAAATAATATGTTCTACTTTGGGATTATTACTTCTTCTATAGAACACGAGTTTTCTACCCGTTGCGCAAACGAATTCTGCGCCAAGTTTTTCTGCAATTTCAAACCCTGCTTCTTTGGGGATTAACCCTGAATTTTCAAGCACGGCTACCTTGATAATTTCTCGTTTTTCTATTGCTTTATCAAGACTTTCTATAAGGCTGTCGTTTACACCAAGTTTACCAACTTGCGTTATCGGGTCAATCTTCTGTGCAATCGAACGGAGATTGCTTCTTTCTTTTGAGGTTAACATATCTTTTCTCCTATCAATCGATAAATTCAAATTCTTCGCCACCGATTATAATCGTTGATTTATCGGTTGCGCCCATATTTCTCAATTCTTTTATAATTCCTCTATCTCTCAATACCTTATGCATATAAGCGAGAGAGTTCATATCGTCTAACACTACGTTACGCTTTAACACGTCAACCAAAGTACCCGTAACGACGAAAGTTTCGCCTTCTTTGAATATTTCGTAGTCAAGTCTTTCAGGTTTAACGTAATTAAATTCTTCAAATTCAAGTGGTTGCACGGGTGGTAATTTTTCAAGCACGGCGTAAACGGCTTTCTTCAATTCGTCTAAACCTTGCCCAGTAACTGCCGAAACGGGAATTATCTTATGCTTTCTACCTATTTTAGCCTTAAACTCTTTAAGGTTTTCTTCTGCCCCGTACATATCCGTTTTGTTTGCAACGATTATCTGTTTTAATTTAGAAAGCGCTTTACTGTAATTTTTAAGTTCTGCGTTTATTTTAAGATAATCTTCATAAGGATCTCTACCCTCTACCCCAGAAACGTCTATAACGTGAACGAGCATACGAGTTCTTTCAATGTGTCTTAAGAACTCAATACCTAACCCTGCGCCTTCACTTGCACCTTCTATCAAACCCGGAATATCTGCCATTACGAATTGATTATCGTAATAATCGACAACGCCTAGATTTGGTGAAAGAGTTGTAAAGTGATAGTTTGCTATCTTTGGTCTTGCCTTTGTAACCTTGCTTAAAATTGTAGATTTACCTACGTTAGGAAACCCTACCAACCCTACGTCAGCAATGGTTTTAAGTTCTAAAAGCACTCGTTTACTTTCGGTCTTTTCGCCCGTTTGTGAAAAGTGTGGGGCGTGTCTTCTTGCGTTAGCAAACCTATGGTTACCTTTACCACCGTCGCCCCCGACTAAAACGACCTTGCTTTGCCCGTCCGTAAACATATCGGCAATAATGCCACCCGTTTCTTTATCCTTAATAACCGTGCCTAACGGTACTTTTAAAACCAAGTCTTGCCCTGCTCTACCAAAACAGTCTTTAGACCCACCCGGTTGACCGTTTTCTGCCACGTATTTGGTTTTATAATAATAATCGGACAAGTTGGTGAGGTGTTTGTCTGCAACGAAAATTATATCGCCACCTTTACCACCGTCACCCCCGTCAGGGCCACCACTAACCTTTCCTTTATAGTGAATAAAGGACGTCATGCCGTTTCCACCGTCGCCCGATTTAATTGTAATTAACGCTCTATCTATAAACATATTTCACCTTTTAATTTTCTTTAAGCATTCTGCGTTGATGGGGCAATTTTCACAGTTTGGCTTACCAGCCTTGCAAAAACTTCTACCAAGATATATCAAATAATGATGAGATCTAGACCAGTCGCTTTTATCAAGAATTTTCATAAGCCCTTTTTCCGTGCTTAAAACGTTATTTGCGCTTACTAGCCCTATTCTATTTGAAACTCTAAACACGTGCGTATCTACTGCTATTGCAGAGCCTTTAAATGCTACGCTATACACGACGTTGGCAGTTTTTCTTCCCACACCGGCAAGTGACCTTAAATCTTCTAAATTAGATGGCACTTCGCCTTGAAACTTCTCTATAATATCCCTTGAAGTACATAAAATATTTTTTGCTTTGGTTTTATAAAGCCCACAAGAAAAAATAAACTTTTCAAGTTCTTCTTGGGAAAGAGTAAGCATTTTTTCAGGGGTGTTATACTTCTCAAAAAGGACTTTAGTTACCTTGTTAACCCGTTCGTCAGTACATTGTGCTGATAAAATTACTGCAATTAAAAGTTCATACGGAGAAGTAAAGTTAAGCGCAGGCTTGTCCGTGAATACCCCCGAGAGTTTATTCACAATTGTCTTAGCCGTTTGTTTGTTCATAATTTCTTTTATATATTAACATATATAACGAGTTTTTTACAAGCGTTTTTCTCGGGGTTTTTTCTAAATACTTCTTACCGTCTTAAATCCTGCCGTATTTTTCACGAGAAAAAATCCTGCAAAACTTGATAATGAAGAAATGAGCACAGCTCTTCTAACGATATTAAAATCTTGTCTAGAAACCTTTACGGACAATCCACACCCTACGCCTGCTTCTTTGGGCGTATTGATAATTTCAGACGTTATTCCGTAATCGGTTAACAATCCGTGAAACCTTACCGTGTGTCCCCTTGAACGAAAAGCCACAACAACGTATTCCATACTTTTTTCTCCTTGGCATAAAAGGGCGTTTACCCCCATACAATATTGTATTAAGTTATAGAAAAATTTGTGAAAAGGGGTGAAAATTATGATTTATCTTGATAACGCCGCAACGGGTGGATTTAAGCCAAACGCCGTGCTAAATAGCGTAGAAACCACTCTA
The DNA here is from genome assembly GCA_045654165.1 of Christensenellaceae bacterium. GTDB lineage: Bacteria > Bacillota > Clostridia > Christensenellales > Borkfalkiaceae > UBA1259. Next base: position 3,969 of record JAZOMV010000043.1, on the reverse strand, counting down.
AGATATTTATGCGCAAACCCGTTAAGAAGTGGGCATAGGCTTGCTATAACCGGAGCAAAAACTATTTTAGAAACAAGAACGACTATCGCTGAGTTTTTTAACGCTCAACCCGATAGAGTGATTTTTACAAAAAATTGCACGGAAGCACTTAATCAAGCAATTTTTGGTAGCGTTAAAAAAGGTGGACACGTTATAACGACTATTTTTGAACATAATTCCGTTTTACGCCCACTATTTCATTTGCAAAACAAGGGAATTATCTCTTTAGATTTAGTTGCGCCGTCAAACGAAAAAACTATCGTTCAGGCAATAAACGAAAAAATTTGCGACCAAACCTTTATGATAATATCAACTGCCGTTTCTAACGTTACAGGCTACGAATTACCATTAAAAGACATAGGCGAACTTGCTAGTAAACACGGGCTTATTTATCTTGTCGACGGGGCGCAAGGTGGTGGACATATTCCGTTAGATATAAAAGAATTAAATATTTCTATGCTTGCACTTGCAGGGCACAAAGGTCTTTACGGAATAATGGGTAGTGGAATACTTATCCTTAATAACGATATAGATTTACAACCACTTATTTTCGGTGGCACGGGTACTGAATCGCATAATCCTAACATGCCCGACTGTTACCCAGAACGATTAGAAGCCGGCACTATCAACCTACCGTCGGTAGTAAGTCTTTTAGAAGGCGTTAAATACGTTAGTCGCAACCTAGAAAATTTTTCTAATCACCTTTATAACGCAACTTCGTTCGTTATAGAACAACTATCTACGATACCTAGCGTTAAAATCTATTCCGAACCTAACCGTTCGGGGATAGTTTCTTTTTCAATAAGCCAAACGCCAAGTAATGAAGTTGCAGATATTCTAAATTCGGAATACGACGTTGCCGTTCGTGGTGGTTTGCATTGCGCCCCACTAGCCCATACTTTTCTAGGAACGGAAAAGGACGGATTAGTTAGGGCGAGCATTGCAGTACAAAACAGTTCTAGAGAATTAAATTACTTTATTTCTGCTATTAAAAAAATTGCCGAAACTAAATTTTCTTAAGTTCGGCAACAATTTTGTTAAGCATCTTTTTCTTTTTATCGTCTAACATAGGCGACAACACGGTTGCAAAATTATCTAAATCTGCATTAGATAAAGTGCCGTTCTTTTTACCACGCTTTGCTTCTTGATAAATGGCTTTAATTAATTCGCCCGTATTCTTTCCGTCAAATTTGTTTGCAAGAGTAGTTACTAATTTAGTTAAATTCGACTTGCTATCGTTAGTTTGTTCGTTTTGTCCGGTAGTATTCTTTACGTATTCGTTAAAATCTTGCATAGTTTACTCCTTTAATAAGTTTTCAATTATATTTTATGTGCGCATATAATATATTGTTAGCGGAGTAGTTATGGAAATATTACAACTTTTATTATCTTTTTTTCTTAAAGACGCAAATATAGACAAATTAAAACCTATTATTGAACTTTTTACTACTAATTCTTTTGACCTTGCATCAATAATAAAAAACCTTAATCCCGAAATTTTAAAAACCCTGACGGGTTTATTCTCCACAATAGAAAACCCGACCACAGAAGTAGTCGGGCAAGAATACGGTTTAACACCTATCGCAAACGTGGGCGATAAGGAAATCGTTTACACCTTAAACAAATATTTTAACGGGCAAACTTAGCCCAAAACGGCTATGGCACGGGACAACGCATTTTCTTGTGTTACGACGTTTTCTGCCCTGTTTAACGGACTTATACCTTTGTCGTGAATACACTCTCCGTTTGGCCAAAGCACTTTAGCCGTAGTCAACTTTAACGCACCACCACTCAATAAAGTATAGGTGGTTTGCATTATACCCTTTCCAAAAGTAGTTTCAACACCGTTATAGGTTTTGTCTATAACGAGTTTGTTAAGATTAAATATTTCGTTATAACTTGCTAATGCGCCTATTAGGCATTCGCTTGCAGATGCAGTACAACCGTTCGCCATTATTGAAAGCGAAGTTATATTAGACTTAAACCTATTTGCGTCAGTTGAATGCGCAACCTTTGACGTCTTGTTTTTTTCATAGGCTACTACCGATTTTTCTTTGCCGTTATTATCAATAAAGTAGGACGCAACGTGACAGAGAATATCCATACTCCCACCACCGTTGTTTCTTAAATCTAGCACGAGTTTGGTCTTGCCCCGTTCTTTCATAAAATTAAGAACTTTACCTAGTTGACTGTGTGCGCTTCCGTTAAAACTGCTAAACGATATATACGCCGTATCAGACGGCAATTCGCCTATACCGTCGGTAGTTTCTACAAGTTTTAACCCACCGTCTTGCGTTATAAAAACGCCGTGTTTCTCATTGTCGTAATACTCTACGTAAGACGCAACGTAACTTTCTGCACGCAACTCTACAGTCAAGGTTTCACCTTTTCTTTCAAGTTCTATGCTTAAAAGTTGCCCGTCTGCTATAGCCACAACGTCGCCAAATTCCCTGTGATTATTCACTATTGCAGAAGGTTGATCGGATATTTTAACCGAAACAATTTTATCCCCCGTCTTAATACCTGCATGATAAGCAGGCGAGTTACCAACAACGCTGTCTATTACGTTGTCGCTATCGTAAAAACTAACGCCAACACCTACGAATTTACCTAAGCGTTCTCTCTCTATTTTAGCGTATTCCTCAGCAGTATAATACTCTGCGTAATCGTCTAAAATCCCGTTTACTAACGCATCTCCAACTTCTTTAGCCGTTACAGTTTTAAATTCTCCCGTCGTTTTATCGTAAACGTAACCGGATTTTTCTATAATATGGATAATTTCGTTTGCAACTCTACCGTTCTTACCTTGTACTAGATAGTTAATCATATATCCACTTAAAAAAGTTACAACGAACGCTAAAGGAATTAATACCCAAGTGATTATACGGTTTTTTCGGGTTTTCATATTTTCATTTTTTGACATAACTTTCTACCTTGCAAGTTTATATAATACCGTTATCAATCTAAAAGTAACGGCGTCTGAAAATTTTCTAATATTTAGTCCCGTAGCTTTTTCTATTTTATCAAGACGGTAACTGAGAGTATTTCTATGTAAATACAACTTTCTTGAAGTTTCGCTTACGTTAAGACTGTTTTCTAAAAATTCTTCTGCAGTAATAATCATTTCTTGATCGTCAAATATTTCTTTCGCCGTGCTATCCATAAGCGTTTCAAGATATTCGTTAAGTTTATATTTGGGCATATCTTCAAGCATCTTTGCAAGCATATATTCCTTAAAAGAATGCACAGAACCCTTACTTAGAGAATTTTGAGAATACCTTAAAGTTGTTAACGCTTGCGCATACGATAAGCCTAGCCCCGATATGTTTTTAACCGTTCCACCGATATAAATTTTTATTCTTGCGCCCGTTTCTTCATATACCGAACGAATTAAAAATTCTGCGTATTCGGTTGGCGATTGATATGCTTCTATTTCGTCGTCAACGAATTTCACCAACGCTATTTGCGTTTCGTCTATATATACTACTTCCCCTGCGTCGTCAGTCATATACGCTTTAAGAATAGTTTTTACTTCGGAATTGTTTTTTGCCAAGCAAGAAACCACCATAGCGAAAGACGATATGTCTGACAAGCCGTATTTTTTAACGTATTTTGCACTTTGAGCATAGTTTATTTGCCCGAATAACAACGCTCTCATAAATTCTGCCCTATTAAGCTCTTCTTCTTTAACGAAAGCGTTTTCAGCAAGTTCAGCGATTAATAAAGCGTAATTTTTTTGCGCTTCACCTGCGCCAAAAAGCACGCAAACGTATTTACCACCCTTAAATTTAAGATTGAAAAAGGTTAAGTTTTTAGCCGTATCTATCATAACCCCGTCAAAATCAGAGGGGACTTCAGACACCGTGTCTATGCCGTAAACAAGTTTTCCACTTTGTTCGTAAACAGAAAAACTTATACCCGTTTTTTCAT
>JAZOMV010000042.1:0-21224 GCA_045654165.1 Christensenellaceae bacterium | reverse complement strand
ATAGCATAGCCCTCTACACTTTGATACTACCAAAGAAAGACCATATGCCACCCGTGCGAGACCGGGAACAGAGAACCCTTCTCTAATAGACGGAAAAACACTTACGTTTGATGCTTTATAAATTTCAGCGATATCCGTTCTATACCCTAACAAATGTATTTGTTGCTCTACAGCCAAGTCTTTTGATAATTTTATCAAATTTTCTTTTAGGTGGCCTATACCAGCAATAAGATAATGAATATTTTTATTTTGTAATTTTGCAATTGCTCTTATTACTATTTGATGATTTTTATTCTCATTTAGTTCGCCAACAGACGTTAAAACAAAGGCGTCTTGTGGAAGACCAAGTTCTGCTCTTTTTGCTTTCACATCCACCACAGCATTAGTAAACTTTGCAACGTCTATACCAACACCTGGAACGTATACAACTTTTTTTGCTTTTAATTTTTTGCTTGCTAATTCATAATCTTCTTGATTAATAGTTATTAACAAGTCGGTATGCTTAGCACACAACTTTTCAGCCGTATAATACAAAAGCCAATTCTTTTTGGGCGCACCCTTATAAAAATGGAATCCGTGCGCAGTATAAACCACCTTTACGTCCATTTTCTTTCTAAGTTTTTTACAAGCAAGTCTTGTGCACATTGCGGCAATAGGCGAATGACAATGCACTATATCGTAATCGTTTTCTTTTACTATTTCGCGAAGTTCTTTTATTGCTTTTAGAGTACCTTTATTGAAAGGTTTTCTATTACAAGATACAGGAAAGACTTTTAGTCCTAATGCTCTAACGTAATCTGGACAAGGCAACTCTTGTTCGTTACAAGCGACGTCTACAGTATGTCCTTGATCAATTAATTCAGTTACAAAAGATTTGAAGAATTTCATCATATCTCCTGTAGTTGTTACGTATAAAACCTTCATAAAATCCCCCCAGCCTAAGCACTTAAATTAAATTTCTCTATACAAATCATGCATTATTTTATTAATTTCTTTCACTTCATAAATTTGGGCTTGTTCCTTATTGATTTTTCCCCATCTTTCACAAAGTTCTTTATCTTTATATAATTTATCAATCGCTAAAGCAAAACCGTCTACGTCGTTATATTTACAAACAAAAGCATTTTCATTATTTTTTGCATAGGAAGCGCTACCACGGTTGTCTGAAACTATTATAGGCAAGCCTGCAGACATTCCTTCAACAGCCGCTAAACCAAGCCCCTCTCTAATGGACGGAAAAATACTTACGTTTGATGCTTTATATATCTCTACAATATCCGTTCTATATCCAAGCAAATGTACTTGTTTCTCAACACCTAAGTCTTTTGATAAACACCTTAATTTTTCTTCTAAACAACCTTTTCCCGCTAAAATGAAATGAATATTTTTATTATTTAATTTTGCGATTGCTCTTATTACGACTTGATGATTTTTATTCTCATTTAGTTCGCCAACAGACGTTAAAACAAAAGCATCTGCAGGAACGCCTAGTTCTTCTCTTTTTGCTTTCACATCTACTACTGCATTTGCAAACTTTGCAACGTCTATACCAACGCCTGGAACGTATACAACCTTTTTTGCTTTTAATTTTTTGCTTGCTAATTCATAATCTTCTTGATTAATGGTAATTAACAAGTCGGTATGCTTTGCGCATAATTTTTCAATAGGATAATATAAAAGCCAATTCTTTTTAGGCGCACCTTTATAGAAATGAAAGCCATGCGCAGTATAAACTACCTTTAAGCCCGTTTTCTTTCTAAGTTTCTTACAAGCAAGTCTTGTACACATTGCGGCAATAGGCGAATGACAATGCACTATATCGTATCCGTTTTCTTTTACAATTTCACGAAGTTCTTTTATTGCTTTTAGAGTTAAAAATTTCAATGGCGAACGAGTACAAGAAATGGTATATATTTTTGAACCAAGTTCTTTATAAATTTCAGGAACGGCAGAAATTTTATCATTACATGCTATGTCTACCGTATGCCCTTGCTCAACAAGTTCCGAAACAAACGACTTAAAAAATGTCATTGTTCCCCCAATTGTTGTTATATATAGAATTCTCACTTCAACACCTCTTACAATTTAAATATAATCTTTTTTGTCATACACATATTCGCAAACAGTTTTCTTAAATTTCCCTGATCTTAATGTAGGAATACCTTCAACATGTTCCACGACAATTTCAGCATCTTGTCCAAGAATACTTTTTAGATGATATATAAACTCATTATCAGTATAATTTCCCTTTGCTCCATTAACTTTAAGAATATATTGTTTAGAAGTTTTTTGAATAAATTGATATTGTTTTAATTTTTCAAACTTCCACATATATACACCCCAAGTATGAGAAGTTAGTCTTTTGCCTTGTGTATCATAAATAACATCAACCTTACGACCTTGAATAGTTTTTAACTTTGTTGTCCAACCATCTTTTTCTTCTTCCTTGATTGCCAAATCGCCAGTATCATATCGAATTAAAGGTATAGCTTTACTATAAAGATCAGTAACAACAATTCGACCGACCTCACCAATCTGGACAGACTCATCTGAATCCTGCTTTAATACTTCTATAAAAAAGCCACTTGTATTAACATTAAAAATTTCAGAAATATCTTCTGATTGTGCTAAAAAGCCATTTTCTTCATTACTATATCTATCTATTACCTTTACGCCAACAATTTGTTTTATAAGTTGTTTTGTTGGCATACTCAACACTTCTGAACCACTAACAAAAGTTTTTACTTTAAATACTTTTGGGGAATCGCCTTTTAACATTAAGTATTTTACTAAGCACTCATAAGTTGATGCATATCCAAGACACATATTAATTGATGGGCGTTTTTTTAATCTATTACGAATTTTTTCTAAAACTTCATCATCCAAATGAAGTATATTTATAGGAATCATATTTTGTTTAAATTGTTCAAATTTAGATTTTTTATTTTTTTCTGTCCAAACTCTAAAGTAAACATTCTTTTGTCCTAATTTTTGCCCAATAATTTCATTAAAATAAATCAGTTCTGCTAATTGGCGTTTCCTTTTCCCAACATCCCATTCCATTGTGAATGGCGTTCCTGTCGAGCCACTTGTTGACATATAATGAACAGATTTACCTTTATATTCTTTTGAATATAAATCATCCCATTTATTTTTTATATCATTTTTTGTTATTACCGGAAATAATTTTATATTGCTAGCATCATAATTTAAATAAAATGAAGTTGTATTAACAGCATGTTCAAGAATATTTTTAAGCTGTTCTTTATTAAGCAAATTATTGCTCATCATATACTTAATTTCTTTATAATTCTTACGAATTTGCCCACCTTTTAAAGCATCAATAATCCAAAAAACTTTTCTTCTAATAAATGCAAACACTATTAACACCTGTTTCTTTTTTATTTTTATAAAAGGCATCTTCTTAAATTTTATTACAAAACAACAATCACTTTAAACACTTATTCAAGCAAAAGCCTTTTCTGTAAAACTTTTTAATCCCTAAAAATTTTCAGCAAGAATTTTATTTTATCAAAATATCATTATACTTCATCATATATATATTTTCAGAAAAAGCACCGATATTCTTTTTATTCTCAATATTATCAACGTTATTTATAATCATTTTTATATGATTACAGCCACATTCGTACGCATGTGGATAGCCTCCACCAAATCTTGGATTTACCTCTAAAATATAATACTCACCGTTAACTTCAAAGATATCTATATCAATTTGCCATACAAATCCACTTGTCGCAACAAATTTTTCTATAAGTGCAAACAATTTCTCATCTTTGAAACTAACAGCTTTATCAGTCTCACCCGCTCGCATTAAAAGCTTTTTCTTGGTAAAAATTGAAACAACGTTGCCATTAACAGCATCCACATATACATCAGCGCCAATTTCTTGTCCAACTAGGCATTCCTGTATCATCAAACCATCATTTCTAAACAATAATTCTATAGTTTGCTTATCGTAAACTTTAGTAACTGTAATACTAGCACTACCACAAATTGGTTTTACAATAACAGGAAAAGAAATATCACCACACTCCAAATCTTTATAAAAATCGTTAATTGACTTATATGTTTTAGCAGTTTTAAACCCATTTTTATTAAGCCATTTATACATTTCAAACTTATTCAAACTCAACTCACAAAGATCAAAATTCGAACAAACAACTTTTACCCCTAAATTTTCAAACAAAGATTTGTTTTTCGCTAATAAAGAGAGTTCTGGATCTATTAATGATAAAACTGCACTAACATTTTCTTTTTTACAAACATCTAATATGATAGAAATATAGTTAGGATCAGTAATTCTAGGTACTATATAAAATTTATCTGCTTCATAGATAGCTGGTGCATGTTCAGACATATCTGTACATATAACTTTACCTTTACCATTTAATTCTTTCTTAAAATATTGAATTATTTTGTTTCTGGTACCAACGCTTAAAATTAAAACATTCATAATCTACCCTTTATCAATAACATATCTTTTACGATTAAAAACTTTTCCAAAAAACTCTTGTGAAAAATTTTTTTCTAATTTAAAACCAACTTTTTCGTATAACCCGATTGCAACAATATTTTCCGCATCAACATTTAAGAATATCTTTTCAAGATTTAAATACGAAAAAGAATAATCAATTAACATTTCTATTGCTTTAGTGGAAATTCCTTTCCTTTTATATTCTGTTTCACCTAATGTAATATATAATTCAGCAATTTTCTTATCTTTATCTATTCCTAATAAACCAATAACTCCTACAGGAACATTATCATATTCAATAACCAAATCAAGTCTACAAGAATTATCTTTCTCCATAAACCATTTTTTTGTTTTTGAAACAAATAATGGTAATTCGTAATGTAAATATCGATTATTTTTAGGATTATTAATCCATTCGCATTTCTTTTCAATATCAGTAATTATAAAATCACGCAATAAAACATTGTCATTTTTTATCTTCATACAAACCACTCTATAACAATTATTGTTTATTAGAACGTTGTTCCATAAAACTCTTTCTTTTAATTTCTTTACCAACGAGTATATCACTACGTTTTACTACTTTTAATACCGTTTTAAGCAATATTTTTATATCGCCTATTAAACTCACGCCGTTTACGTATTTAACGTCTAGAGCGAGTTTATCGTCCCAATCAATAGCGTTTCTACCGTTGACCTGTGCAAGACCTGTAAGACCTGGTCTTATGTTATGTCTATTGCGTTCTTCCATCGTATACAACGGTATGTATTTTACAAGTAACGGTCTTGGACCAACTATTGACATATCGCCTATGAAGATATTTATTAATTCTGGCAATTCGTCTAACGAAGTACTTCTTAGTAATCTACCATATTTCGTTAATCTATCGTCGTCTGGTAATAAATTCCCGTCCTTATCCTTTGCGTTGGTCATTGTACGGAATTTGATTAACTTAAATATTTTTTCTTCGCCCGTTTTTTTGTTTCTCTTCCCCGGTCTTAATTGTGTAAAAAACGGATTGCCTTTCATCTTTATTGCGCCTACTATTATCAAAATCAATAGTAATGGCGATAAAATCAGTATTGCCAAACCACTTAATACTATATCGTAAAATCTTTTAAAGAACTGCTTATACAACAACGCTGATAGTAATATCCATACTATTACGCAACCTACGCATATAAGCAATATTTGCCACCACAACATATATTAACCTCAAACATCAATCTTTCTTATCTTATAACATGTGTTTACGTTGTTCGATACTAATTAAAGCAACTCTTAACGATTTCAATAATTTGGTCTTGTTCTTCTTTAGTCATCTTGTTATCGCTAGGCAAACATAAGCCACGAGCAAAAATATCCATGCCCACGTCAACACCTTCGCCTGCTATATAAGCGTTGGTCGTGCCTCTACCATTGCCGTTTACCGTTATGAACGGATTGTTGCGATAAATAGGTTGTGCGTGCATAGGCTTCCAAATAGGTCTACCTTCTGCATTATATTTTGCAAGTTCGTCTAAAATTTCTGAAGGGCAAGTTTTACCTTTTTCTTTTAAGTAGCAAACTTCATTATCACTTCTAACCTGCTTACTCATTGCATTTTTATCAATAATCATGCAAGAAAGCCAAAAGTTTGGTTCGCATATTTCGGGATTATAAGGATTCATTTGTACGGGTAAATCCTTAAACCCTTCTTTATATCTTAAATAAATTGCTTTCTTTTGTGCAATATGTTCTTCTAAGTAATTATACTGACCACGAACAACGCCTGCAATAACGTTGCTCATGCGATAGTTATAGCCAACTTCTTCGTGTTGATACCAAGGCGCATTTTCTCTACTTTGAGTTGACCATTTTCTCGCTTTATTTGCCGAATCCAAATCGTCGGTTAAAAGCATACCACCAGAAGAACCGGTTATTATTTTATTACCGTTAAAAGATATTGCGTTATAATTACCAAAAGTCCCCGTTTGTTGCCCTTTATACGTAGCACCAAGAGATTCAGCGGCGTCTTCTATTAAAATAGCACCGTGCTTATCGCAAATATCTTTTATTTGATCTAATTTAGCAGGAACGCCGTAAAGGTTAGCAACGATTACAACTTTTACTTCCGGATAGATTTCAAACGCCTTTTCAAGTGCTTTTGGATCCATGTTCCAAGTATCGCTTTCCGTATCAATAAAAACGGGAACACCTTTTTCGTAAAGAACAGGATTAACCGTTGCTGAAAAAGTCATATCCGAACAAAATACTTTATCCCCTGCTTTAACCCCTGCAAGTTTAACTGCAAGATGCAATGCCGAAGTTCCTGATGCAAGACCTACTGCATATTTACAACCAACTTTTTGACAAGTAATTCTTTCTACTTCGTTAATATTTGCACCAACAGTAGACATCCAATTTGTTTCGTACGCCTCGGTAACGTATTTCATTTCGTCACCATGCATAGTCGGTGTAGCCAACCAAACTTTCTTCTCAAACGGTTTCATTTTATTTCCTTATTTTACTTAATTATAATTATACTTATATAGTATACTACTATATAAACACCTTGTCAAGTATAAAGCAAAAAAACACGGGTTTTTAAGTGAAAATCCGTGTTTTCGTTGTTTTTTAAGATTATTATTTATTTGCATTAAAAGCTTTTTATCAATTCATTAACGTCCGTTAACGGTCTGTTTTGCTTTAATGCCGTTTCTTTTAACGTCAATTTTCCGTCGTAAGCAGTCAAACCGTTTCTCAAATGCACGTTATCCTTAAGCGCTTGCTTTACCCCTTTATTTGCTATTTCAAGAAGGATAGGAAGAGTTGCGTTTGAAAGCATAATAGATGCGGTCTTAGCAAAAGCAGAAGGAATATTATCTACGCAATAGTGTAAAATACCTTCTTCGTAATAGGTTGGATTATCGTGAGTTGTTGAACGGCAAGTTTCAACTGCACCTTCATCATCACAAGCGACGTCAACTATCATTGCAGAAGGCTTCATCATCTTCAAGTCTTCCCTATTAATAAGGTGATCTTTTCTATGCTTTGGCCACAAAATACAATTCAAAACAAGGTCGCTTTCTTTCAAGCATTTCACAAGGTTTTCTCTATTAGAATACAAGCAAGAAACATTTGATGGAAGGCTTGATTTTGCCTTTTCTAATGCTTTAACATTAACATCTAAAATTCTAACAACGTTGCCGAATCCCGCAGCAAGTTCAGCAGCACCCATACCTGAATTGCCAGCACCTATAATGGTTACAACAGGCGCATCTATTCCGCAAACGTTTGCTAGTAAAGTGCCACTACCACCAAAAACAGATTGCATATGGTGAAGCGCCGCTAAGAAACCACCCTTACCAGCAAGTATACTCATAGGTTTTAATAATGGGAAATTGCCATCTTTATCAGTTATATCTTCATAAGCAATAGCAGTTACTTTGCTTTGTAAAATAGCGTCCGTTTCTTCAGGATGCGCATTAGAATGAATATAAGTATAAACGATTTTATTTTCGTTCATATATTGCCATTCTTCTGGAAACATTTCTTTTACCTTATAAAAAAGGTCTGCACTTTCGTAAACTTCTTTAGCCGTTTCAATAATAGTTGCTCCAGCGTTAGCGTAATCATTATCCGAAAAACCACTACCTTTACCGGCATCTTTTTCCACTAAAACTTTATGTCCACGATTAACTATTTCCATAACCGTTGCAGGTGTAGCTGCAACACGATATTCATTAGGCTTAATTTCTTTCAAAACACCTATGACCATACAAAATCTCCCTAATTATTTTTTAATATTATATCATAAAAAAAATCCAAACGCAATATTTTACTTTAGATTTATAAAAAACACGTCATAATAGTTCAACTAAAATGACGTGTTAAAATTTTTTATTATTATTTTTTGTTTTATAAGATTTTTACAATAGAAATATTAAATTCTAAAGATTATCAAAACCTTAAAATAATCAGTAAAAACCTAATTATTTATTTAATGCTTCTTGAACAGCAACTGCGCATGCAACGGTCATACCAACCATTGGGTTGTTACCAGCACCGATTAAGCCCATCATTTCTACGTGAGCGGGAACTGAGCTTGAACCTGCAAATTGTGCGTCACTATGCATTCTACCCATAGTATCGGTCATACCGTAAGATGCAGGACCTGCAGCCATGTTGTCTGGGTGAAGGGTTCTACCCGTACCACCACCAGAAGCAACAGAGAAGTAACTCTTACCATTTTCGATAGCCCATTTCTTATAAGTACCAGCAACGGGGTGTTGGAATCTTGTGGGGTTGGTTGAGTTACCGGTAATAGATACGCCAACGTTTTCAAGAATCATGATAGCAACGCCTTCTGGTACGCTATCAGAACCGTAGCACTTAACGTTTGCTCTTGCACCCTTTGAGAAAGGCTTTTCTTCTAAAACCTTAACTTCTTCTGATGCAGGATCGAACTTGGTTTCTACGTAAGTGAAACCGTTAATTCTTGAAATGATATACGCAGCGTCTTTACCTAAACCGTTAAGAATAACTCTTAAAGGTTTAACTCTGACTTTGTTTGCGTTAAGAGCGATTTTGATTGCGCCTTCTGCAGCAGCGAAAGATTCGTGACCTGCAAGGAACGCAAAGCATTCGGTTTCTTCTGAAAGAAGCATTTTACCGAGATTACCGTGTCCTAAACCAACCTTTCTGTTTTCTGCAACTGAACCAGGAATACAGAAAGATTGCAAACCGATACCGATATTAGCAGCAGCAGTAGCAGCGCTCTTATCACCGGTCTTTTCAGCAGCCTTCAAAGCGATTGCTGAACCTACAACGTAAGCCCATTTAGCGTTTTCAAAACAGATGGGTTGAGTTTCTTGAGTGATAGTATAAGGATCAATACCGTATTTATCACATATTTCTTTACATTCGTCAATAGATGAAATGCCATATTCAGCTAAGGTAGCAAGAATTTTGGCTTCTCTTCTTTCATAACCTTCAAATTGTGCCATGTTCTTTGCCCTCCTTATTACTCTTTACGTGGGTCAATATACTTAACCGCACCGTCTTCTTCTTTAAAGCGTCCGTAAGTACCTTTAGACTTTTCATACGCTTCGTTGGGTTCCATACCTTTCTTAATGAAATCGGTCATTTTGCCGAGTGAAACGAATTCGTAACCGATAACTTCGTCATTTTCATCAAGAGCCATTCTCGTACAATAACCTTCGGTCATTTCAAGATATCTAACGCCCTTTGCCTTAGTACCGTACATAGTACCTACCATTGAACGTGCACCTTTACCAAGGTCTTCCATACCTGCGCCGATAACCAAGCCACCTTCTGAGAAAGCAGATTGAGAACGACCGTATACGATTTGCAAGAACAATTCTCTCATTGCCGTGTTGATCGCATCACAAACAAGGTCGGTATTAAGCGCTTCAAGAAGGGTTTTACCAGGAAGAATTTCTGCTGCCATTGCTGCAGAGTGAGTCATACCCGAGCAACCGATGGTTTCTACGAGTGCTTCTTCAATAATACCGTCTTTAACGTTTAATGAAAGTTTACAAGCGCCCTGTTGGGGTGCGCACCAGCCTACACCGTGCGTATAAGCGGAAATATCGCTTATTTGTTTTGCTTCTACCCATTTACCTTCTTCTGGAATGGGAGCAGGACCGTGTTTTGGTCCTTTGCAAACGCAGGTCATTTCTTTAACTTCAGTTGAATACTGCATAAATCTATGCCCTCCAAATTTATTATGATTTTTTTACCAAAAAAAGTATACCATACTTTAATTTTTTTGACAATTATTTTAATAATTTTTTCTACAAAATATTACTTATTTTCTAGGCTTCGCTTGAAATAAAACAAATACTGTTGATAATACCCAGCGTTTTCCCCGAATTTATCCATAAACCACTTTGATATTTTTTGTCTATCTGTTAGTTTGCCGTTAAAATCTTGGCGATAAACTTTTTCTATCCAAGTATCTACGGGGAAACTATCCGAACGGTGATATCCGAATAACGCTACGCAATCACAAACCTTTCTTCCAACCCCAAATATTGCAGTTAAACGGGACTTAAGATCGTTAGTTGACAAAGAGTTGAAAGATAAAACGTCTAACCCGTTCACGATTTCTTCTGCAAGATTTTTTATATATCTTGCTCTATACCCAAGACCAACGGATGTGAAAAATTCCAAAGGTTGTTCAGAAAGTTTTTTTGGCGTTGGAAAAGCAAAGTATTCTTCACTATCAAAGAATTTCTTTTCACCAAGAGCCACGCAAAGTCTTTCAATAATTCCTTTAATTCTGGGTATATTATTGTTTTGGGAAATCATAAAAGAAAACAACGTTTCGGTTTTGTTTTGATTAAGTATTCTTATACCCTTGCCTAGTTTTGCAGACGTTGATAAAATTTCCACGCCCGAATTTATTGCGCCGTCGTGAATATCCTTATAATCTCGCCCTATATCAAAAAAGTCGGCAAAATAATCCGTATCGCCGTCGTTACAAGTAATAACCGTTTTATCTTCTTCAGTATAGGCGTAACAACATTTATCCAACGAAAAAACTTTATACCCCTTTTCAAAAGGAATATAACGAAAAATCTGACCACAATCAAGCGTGTCTTTAATATTGAAAAAACTACTATCGTAAATTACTGTTTCCATAGCAAAGAAAAAACGGGTTGAAAAATCAACCCGTTAAAAAACATAATTATTTTGCGTAAACGCTAACTTTCTTGTCTTTTCTGCCCATTCTTTCGAACTTAACAACACCGTCAATAAGAGCATATAAAGTATCGTCACTACCGATACCTACGTTATTACCGGGGTGAATTTTAGTTCCACGTTGACGAACGATAATTCCGCCTGCGAGAACTTCTTGACCGTTAACTCTCTTTACGCCGAGTCTTTTTGCATTGCTGTCTCTGCCGTTCTTGGTGCTACCGCCACCTTTGTGGTGAGCAAATAATCTAAATAAAAACATCATAGCTTTTTACCTCCCACTATTTCGCAACGATTTCAAGAATCTTAACTGCCGTGAAAGGCTGTCTGTGACCTTGTTTCTTTCTTTCGTTCTTTTTAGCTTTGTACTTGTAAACAATAACCTTCTTATCTTTGCCTTGTTCAAGAACTTCGCCTACTGCCTTAAAAGCTTTTGCTTCGTCTGCTACTTTGATACCAGCTTCATCTGCTACCATCAAAACGTCAAACTCTACTTTGTCGCCTACGTTTGCAGAAAGTTTTTCAAACTTAATGATTGAGCCAACTTCTGCTTTGTACTGTTTTGAACCGTTTTCTACGATTGCGTACATTTTAATACCTCCTACTAACCAGTCTCGCCGAAAATATAAATTTGGGGTGTGTTACACACTTTAAATAACCCCTATCGAGCGGCTACCGTGTTATTTTACAATAATAATGACTAAAAGTCAAACGATTTTAGCATAATTTACAAAACCTTTCACAAAATAATTATTAGAAGGAGTGTAATTATGGAATTAAACGAATATAACGTTAAAGCTTTGCAAGATACTTATAAAAATGCAAAGTTAGCAATGACTAGTATCTCAGATATTTTACCGTCAGTAAATAGTCGTGATCTTGTTGAAGAAATAAAAAATCAATACGAAGGCTATGAAAAATTCACAGAAAAAATTATTGATTATATGTCAGAGATAGGCTTAGAACCAGACAAGACTAACCCTTTTCAAAAAGCAATGATGTGGGGCAGTATCAAGTTAAAGACACTTGTCAACGATAGCGACAACCATATCGCAGATATGATGATTAAGGGAACGGTTATGGGCATTAACGAACTTTCTGCAATGAAAAACGAAAGTTCTAACCTTGATGGAAAAGTAAAAGATTTCGTTCTTGAACTTTTGCAATTAGAAGAAAACTATAACGAAAATTTTAAGAAGTTTTTATAAGTGAAAAACGAGCAAAGTTTTGCTCGTTTTTTATCTTCATTAAGCGTGTTTCCAAACGGGATAACCTTGTGAAATATCCCACATTTCGTTATCAAACTTTGCTAAATTCGTTGAAGAAATTCCGTTTGCAAATGCAGTATTTGTATTGAACAATTTAAGATTTTCCGTTTCGGAAAGTGCATTAGACAAGCCTTTTGCCGATTGAGATATTCCGTAAACGTTAGTTCCCGTAAACGGCTCGCCCGATCTACCTACTACGTAATATTTATTCGGTTCGTTAAATTCAATATTTGTAACGACGTTAAACATAATGAGCGTACTTACGTTGTAGCCAAAACCACACGCTACACCCCCGTCTTTTTCACAAGCAGTAACGTAACCTTGAATATATACGTTTTCTATATAGTTTTTACCGTTGGCTTTCCAGTAAAGTATTGCTCTATGGTCGTCACTTTCCATAGTTTTAACGTTAACGAAACCTACGTTTTTAATCGTGCAACCCCATAGCGCCCAAAACATTGCGTTTATACCAGAAGTAAAATTCTTTATAGAATATCCTTGCCCATCAAATTCACCTGCAAAATATCCCTTATACGTTTCAGACTTTACCCTTGTTACGAATATAAATTGATTTTCGCAATCTATGTCGTTAGTAAGCACAGCGTAAACTTCTACGATATTAGTTTCTTCCGACTCGCCTATTTTTTCAATAAACTTAGATAATTCACCATCAGTACCGATCTTAAAATCAACGACTTTAAAACCTTTGATCACCAAAAGAACGTTTGAACCGTTATATTCAATGAGAATTTTCAAATCATGTTCGCCCTTTTGCATTTTGTTTGCCGAAATGTTTATCGTTGAATTAGAATAGGTAAATTCAGGACATTTTGCCCCGTATAAAACGAACTTAACTTGCGCACCACCATAGTTATATTGAGCAAGGTTTACGCTCAACGACTCACCCCTATTTACTGCAAAAACGGATTTTTCGGACAAGGTTTTATTTTCCGTTGAACAGTTATAATAAACTTTACAGTCGTTATTAAACCCATTTTCCCAACCAGACGGTTTTGACGCAATAGTCGTATATATAGCAGTTGAACTACTGCAATTTTTAAATACGTTTTTGCCCATTGTTGTTACAGTCGTGGGAATTTCTACGCAAAGCAAAGACGTGCAATCTTGAAACGCCAAAGAGTTTATGGTTGAGATTTTTGAGTCTTCTTCAAAAACTATTGATTTTAACGAAGTACAGTTACCGAAAGTGCCTTGATCTAAAACTTGTACGTTTTTAGGGATTTCTATCGACTCTAAAGCAGTACAACCCGAAAAAATCATACTACCCCACGTTTCTACGATAGAATTTTCTTCAAAAGTAACGTCTATAAGAGAAGTACAGCCTGAAAATGCTTCTGCCCCGATATAGTACACACTATTCGGTATCATAATTGATTTTAGAGAAGAACATCCGTCAAACGCCGAATCGTTTATAAATATAGGTTCACACTCGTCTGCAAAAGTAACCGTCTTTAGTTTCGTAAAGTTTTGGAACTTACCTACTTCTTGAACCTCTACACCGTCAAATTCAGACGGAATAGACAAACTTTCTTTATTAGCCATAGCGTAATCCGTTCCAGAAATCACACCATTTTGTGTAATACTGAAAAGAGCGTTCCATCTCGCTTTAAGTTCTACGTCGGTAGTATAAAGCCAACGTCTATTTTTATCTATCTTAATATTATTGTAATACCAACCGTCAAAATCATACCCCTCTCTAACGGGTTTTGCCGACGGAAGAACGTAAGTTTGATTATACTTTATAGTTTGATCTTCAAAATTACCCGTGCCACCGTTAAGGTTGTATGTAATTCTCATTTCCACGCCACCCGTTGGATCACTAGGTTTATTATTACAAGCTGTGCTTGAAATCAAAGTGATTAGCGAAAGCGTGCAAGCAATGATAAGTTTACACCATTTCTTTTTCATAAAGCCCTCTTAAATTTTTTATACTTATATATATTAACATAAGTGTAATATAAAAAACAAGACAATGCCATTAATGTTTTATTTTTTACCCAAAAAAGCACCGATTTTACACCGGTGCTTTTTTTGTTTTAGTTAATTATAATTACTTCTTTTCAACAAGAACTTTTTTAAGACGAGCGAATCTGGGAAGACCATCTTCTTTCTTCATATTTACTTCGCCTTGAATAAGGGGAAGCGCATACTTAACGAATTCGTCTGAAATGCCCGTGCCGTTGTTGATAATCCATTCCATAGGAACGGTCTTTTCAGTATTAGCAGCAAGTTCTAATGGAAGAAGTTTATATTCACATTCGTATTTATCCCCTTCTTTTCTTGCATAGCAAACCATCTTATCGGTTTCGCCGTTTACTGCTGCACGAACTGCTTGCTTACCAGCTTCAAAAGTTTCTTCTACGTCGGTTGCACTTGCGCAATGCGCTGCACATCTTTGCATAAGAGAAAGTTCAACTGCTCTTACCTTAGAACCAGTTTCAGCCTTAACGATATTAGAAAGAGTTGCTGCTACGCCACCAAGTTGAGCGTGACCGAAACTATCACGAGCGCCTGCTTGACCAAGTGCTTCGCAAACGAGAACGCCGTCTTTATTCTTAATACCTTCAGATACGACTGCAATACACTTATTGTTGTTTTTAGCCATAACGTCTTTAACGTCTTTAACAAACTTATCAACGTCAAATACTACTTCAGGAAGATAGATAAGGTCTGCACCTAAACCCTTTGCATTTGCAAGTTGAGCAGCAGCAGTAAGCCAACCTGCATTTCTACCCATAACTTCGATAACGCAAATCATAGGCGTATCGTAAACCTTTGCATCAAGGTTAATTTCCATGATAGAAGTTGCAATATATTTTGCAGCAGATGCAAAACCTGGGCAGTGATCAGTTCCAAAAAGGTCGTTATCAATGGTCTTTGGAACGCCGATAACGTTCATTTCGTAACCAGACTTAGCCATATACTTACTAATCTTGTTACAAGTATCCATACTGTCGTTACCACCGTTATAGAAGAAGTAACGAACGTCGTATTTCTTAAATACTTCAAGCAATCTCTTGTAATCCGTATCATCTACTTCTGCATCTTTAAGTTTATATCTTACCGAACCTAATGCAGACGAGGGCGTGTTCTTTAAAAGTTCTAATTCCGACATTTCTTCTTTAGAAATATCGTACATTTCTTCGTTAAGAATACCTCTAATACCATGAGCTGCACCGTAAACGTTGGTAATCATATCAGATTTTAAACCTTCAATAAATACACCTGCAGCACTTGCATTGATGACCGAAGTAGGTCCACCAGATTGTGCGAAAATTAATGCACCTTTTAATCCTTTCATTTTGTTTTCTCCTTTATGTAAACTGTTTTTTTTATTACAAACTCAACACGTGAGCAATGTCGTACAATCTTTTATCAAACTTCTTTTCTACTTTGCCGATTTCAGAAAAAGGTACGGTTATAACTTTATTATCTTTTATACCTATTGCACAACTTTCAGAACCCTCTTTCAAGAGTTCAACTGCTTTATAACCAAATCTTGCGGCAAGAATACGGTCTGCCATGTTCGGCGATCCACCACGTTGGATATAACCAAAGTTGGTAACCTTTACACCTATACCACTTTTCTTCGCAATGTAATCGGCTATTTCGTCACGATTACCAGCACCTTCAGCCAAGATAATCATATTAGAAGTTTTGCCCCTTAAATAACTTTTCTTTATAGAAGATGCAATTTGATCAAGATTATAAGGAATTTCTGGAACAAGAACGTACTCAGCACCACCTGCGATACCTGCGTAAAGAGCAATATCGCCACAGTTTCTACCCATAACTTCTAAAAGGCCTACTCTATCGTGTGAGTGCATAGTGTCACGAAGATTGTTTATCGCCCAAAGCACCGTATTAACGGCAGTATCAAAACCAACCGTATAATCGGTATAGGCAAGGTCGTTATCTATAGTGCCCGGTATTCCCATAACTTTAACGCCAAAATTTTCATAAAGGTCTTTTGCGCCACGGAAAGTTCCGTCCCCACCGATTACTACAAGCCCGTCAATACCATAAGCCGAAAGTGCTTCTACAGCCTCTCTTTGAACTTCTATATCTTTAAAGTCTGGGCATCTTGCAGTATTGAGAAAAGTGCCGCCCTTATGAATCATATCTGAAACCGAACGAGATTCTAAACGTTTGATTTCACCTTTAACCAAACCGGCATATCCCCTATTAACACCGTATATATCTATTTTATTATTAAGAGCAGTACGAACTACTGCTCTTATGCAAGCGTTCATACCTGGAGCGTCTCCCCCACTCGTTAAAACAGCAATTCTGTTCATAGTGTTTTCTCCTTAGAATAATTAAAAATTATTAATCTTAAATATTTTAACATAAGCATAAAATATTTTGCAAACTCTTTGTATCGTATTTTTTGCACTTTTTTAATTATTTTTTATGATTTTTTAAAAAATATAATTTCTTTATCCGTCACGAATTGTTTAAGTTCTTCTATCAATCCTTCACACCGTCTTACAGCGCATTTAGAATTGTATTTTTTGCCCTCCATTGCGATAATTACGGGAATATCCCCCGGATATGCAGTAAGAATATCTAACACGTCGTTAAGTTTATCTTCTTTACCGTCTGGAATAATTACGCCTAGATAAATTTGTTCTTTTTCAGGCTTAACTTCTTCTTTTATATCTAACTTAAACACGCCGTCTGCAATTATTTGTGGAACGCCTTCTTTTATTTGAAGTTTACCACTAACTTTAATTACTTGTTCTTCTTTGAGCAAATCTCTATGTTTTTCGTAAATTTTGGGGAAGGCGATAACTTCTATTTGTCCGTATACGTCTTCTACTTTTACAAACGCCATGTGTGAGCCACTACGGGTTGCAAGACGCTTAAATTCCGTTACTATACCACCCATTTCAACGTGATCGTTATCGTGAACTTCGGTATACACTTTATTACCGTCTTCGTCTTCTTCGTAGTAGTCGAAAACGCTAGTGTTAAACGAAAACTTTTCAAACTGTTCTTTATAGTCTTCAAGTGGATGGCCAGAGAAGTAAATACCTAAAACTTGTTTTTCTAACGAAAGTTTTTCTTTTGACGAATATTCACTCATATCGGGATATTCGATTTCTAATCCGGCATCTTCTTCAAAGAAAGTACCGAAAAGAGAAATTTGCATATCGTCTTTCTTTTTGTTTGCCGCCGCCACTCTATCCATATAATCAAAACATACGGTAATAAGCGTTCTTCTATTTACGCCAAAACAATCGAAAGCCCCTGCAAGTATAAGGCTTTCAACCAAGCGTTTATTGATACCAACGCTTACTTCTCGCCCGTTTTCTTCTTTAACCTTAAAAGATATACAACGGTTAATAAAATCTTCAAATGATTTAAAATTGCCGTGTTTATTTCTTTCGTCTACTATTAAATCTATTATGCCCAAACCTACGTTTTTAAGACCTACAAGACCAAATCTTAGCCCACCGTTTTCACACTTAAAATACGCAACGCTCTTATTGATATCGGGCGACAATACTTGTATACCTTTTGACTTTATATAGGTTAAATATTTTGAAGTTTCTTCTATCTTATCAAGACGGTTATTCAAGATAGATGCAAAGAATTCTACGGGGTAATAGAGTTTTAAGTACGCCGTTTGATAAGCCAAAACTGCGTATGCGGCAGCGTGCGACTTATTAAAAGCGTATTTCGCAAACCCTGCCATTTCGTCAAAGACTTCGGTTGCAACTTCTACCGGAACACCGTTTTTAACAGCACCGTTTATCGGGTCGCCCTTTTCACTCACGCCACCTTCGATAAAGATCTTTTTTTGTCTTGCCATTTCTTCGACGTTCTTTTTACCCATTGCACGACGAACTATGTCTGCTTGTCCGAGCGAGAACCCACCTAATACTTGGCAAATTTGCATAACTTGTTCTTGATATATCAAAACGCCGTAAGTCGCCTTTAACAACGGCTCTAACAACGGGTGTTTATATCTTATCGTTTCCGGATGATGCTTATACTTAACGTAGGTCGGTATAGAATCCATAGGTCCTGGTCTATACATTGATATACCCGCAATAATATCTTCAAAGGTAGACGGTCTAAGATCACGCATGAACCTTTTCATACCCGGACTTTCAAGTTGGAATACTGCGTCCGTTTCCCCTTCGCCGATCATTTTATAAGTGCCTTCGTCTTCGTAACCAAGTTCGTGGAAATCTAATTCCACCCCGAAATCTTCTTTAATGTATTGTTTTGCCTTTGCTATATCGGTAAGAGTTCTAAGCCCCAAGAAGTCCATTTTAAGCATACCAAGTTGCTCAACTTCTTTCATGTCAAACTGTGTGGTAACGTCGTCCCCACTTCTTTGCAAGGGAACGTTGTCGGCAATGGGTTTTGCACATATAACTACGCCTGCGGCGTGCATACCCGTTTGTCTTGGCATATCTTCTACCCTAATAGCCATATCAACGACCTTTTTAACCATTTCGTCTTGGTCGTACATTTCCCTAAGTTCTTTTACGCTTACGTCTTCGCCGTCTTTATTTTTAGCAAAGCCAAAGTTTTCGTTGATGTTGTTTTTTGCATCCATCAACTTGGTTATTTTATCCGTTTCTGCATAAGGAACACGATAAACTCTACCTACATCCTTAATAGCAAGTTTAGACGCAAGCGTACCAAAAGTTACTATTTGCGCAACCTTTTCAGCACCGTATTTATTTCTTACGTATTCAACGACTTCACCACGTCTATCGTCTTGAAAGTCTATATCAAAGTCAGGCATTGATACACGCTCTTTATTCAAGAAACGCTCGAAAACTAGATCGTACTTTAACGGATCAACGTCGGTTATACCTACCGAATACGCTATTATACTAGACACTCCACTACCACGCCCTGCGCCAACGGAAATGCCGATACTCTTAGCATAGTTTATAAAATCCCACACGATAAGGTAATATTCTATATACCCCATTGAGTGTATGGTTTCTAATTCGTAATCAAACCTTTCTCTTACTACGTCCGTGATAACGGGATAACGCTTTTTAAGCCCTTCTTCAGCAATGCTTTTAAGGTATTCGTAAGCAGACATACCGTTATCTGGGATATAGCCCGGAATAAGCGAATTATCTCTTATCGGTTCGCATTTTTTATTAAGGTCGAAAACGGGTTCTTCTGAACATTTTTCGGCTATCTTTACGGTGTTTTCAAGCGCTTCTGGTATATGAGAGAAAAGTTCTGCCATTTCTTCAGGCGTTTTAAGATACGCTTGATCGGTATCCATCTTAAATCTAGTAGGATCGTCTATGGTAGATTTCGTGCTAATACAAGCAATAACGTCTTGAACTTCGTTGTCTTCTTTTTCTATATAGTGAACGTCGTTAGTTGCAACTAGACCTATCCCCAACTCGTTAGCAAGTTTTATAAGCAACGGATTAATGCGTTTTTGTTCGGGAATTCCATGATCTTGAATTTCTATATAAAAATCTTCGCCAAAAATATCACGAAGCATGATTGCCGCTTCTCTTGCACCTTCGTAATCGTTTCTTACAAGGCGTTTTGACACTCTGCCTTGCAAACAACCCGAAAGGCACACCAACCCTTCACTATGATCTTTAAGCAATTTATAGTCTATTCTAGGCTTATAATACAACCCGTCAACGTATGCGATAGAGTCAAGTTTGATTAGGTTTTTATAACCTTTTTTATTTTTGCAAAGCAAAACCAAGTGATCGTATTCACGTTCTTTTTCAAGATAATTATCTGCCACGTAAAGTTCGCAACCGATAATTGCTTGCATCTTGGCTTCTTCTTCACTCTTGCCTGCGTCAAGCGCTTTCAAATATGCTTTTTTAGCACATTCTGCAAAGTATAAAGTGCCGAACATGTTTCCATGATCGGTTATTGCTAAAGCGTGCATACCTTTTTTATGGCATGCCTTAAAAACGTTGTCTATTCTAGTAGCACCGTCTAATAAACTGTATTCCGTGTGAACGTGTAAATGTACGAAATCCGGCATAATATAATTCCTTTTATATCTCGTCTGCTATACTAACGAGTTTTCTCAATCTGTGATTTAAGCAACTCTTAGACACCCCTAATCTTTCAGCAAGTTCACTAAGAGTTTCGTCGGCGTTCTCTTTTCTTGCAATCGCCGTGTTTCGCAAGTCTTCTTTTAGGCTATCTAGCCCCATTACTTTTTCTATCTTTTCTATTGCGTCTATTTGCTTTACTGATGCTTCTATTTGCTTGTTAACGTTCCCTAAGTCGCAATTTTTTCTTCTATTTGAATCGTTTACGATTTCTCTTTGAATCATAAAATCGGTTATTTTAAGAACGGAAATAGGCGCATTTAACAAGGCTAAAAAATCTTTTATAACTTCTGCGCTCTTGACGTAAAGCATATAACTTTCTCTACGCTTTGCTATCTTGGCTTCTATCCCGTACGCTAATAGTTTTTCTTGACAAGCAAGTGCCGGTGTGTAATGTGAAAATGGTATTTCTAAGTGATATCCCGTCGTGCTACTATCGTCTAACGTGGGCAATGTGCAACTTCCAACGGCTATATAAAGACCTTTCAAAAAAGATTTTAAGCAACACTCTTTTTCCGTTACCTTTCCAAACGGATTTAACTTAACGGAAAGTTCTTCGCCGTCTTCTTGAATAATATCAAGATCTTTTAATATCTCTAAACCTCTTTCGCCTACTATACTTAAAACTATTCTATCTTTTTTGTTAAGCCTATCTT
>JAZOMV010000041.1:0-1685 GCA_045654165.1 Christensenellaceae bacterium | reverse complement strand
CGTTAAAAACGTTCATTATCGGCATCATTTCCATTGCACTGTTATCTCGGTTGGCCGTATCCACGTTATCTTGAATAGCGATAAAGCGTATCCCAAACATTGGAAAGACGTAATCGAGATATTGTCCGACTTGAATATAGTTTCTTCCAAAACGGGAAAGGTCTTTTACAATTATCGTATTGATTAGCCCGTTTTTTGCATCGTCCAATAATTTTTGTATGCCTGGTCTTTCAAACGTAGTTCCCGATATTCCGTCGTCAATATAAACGTCGTGCAGTGTCCAACCTTTTTCGTTAACGTACTTGGTTAAAATTAAGCGTTGGTTTTCTATACTCGTTGATTCCGAGTCTTGTCCGTCGTCACGTGACAGTCTTGCATAAATTCCTACTATGTAATTTTTATTTTGCTTAGGTTTCATTTTTACCTCCCAAACCCAAGCGAGCAATATTCACTTGGCAGTAGTATATCATAATTCCTCCTTATTTTCAAGCGTTTCCGCATACGCTTTATCCGTTGCGATACGCTGTATTACTGTATTTATATCTTTTCCTCCAAGATAAAAACTCTGCACGAGATATTTTTTATCCTTAACTTTTCTCACTGCGGTAGTGGAAGGTGAGGAAAGATAAGTGTTGGTGTTAAGTTGCTGTTTAATAATTATTTACCCCCTGTAATTAGTTTTTTAGTGATATTCAGTTTTCATAATTTTTTCTCCTTATTAAGTTGTTATTTAGTTGGAATGGGCGCAAGCAAAAATCGGGTTTCCCGATTGTTTTAAAAGTCAAAATTGCACGTTATGGCAATTCCCTTTACCTGCTTGAAAAAAGCGGTAAATTGCCATTTGATGCGGTTTTCTTAACCTGCTTACTTTTTTTGAGATTGCGCACCGCACCGAGTGGTTACATTTAGCCTCGCAGAGCCCACTACTTTCAAGCGAAAGTGTAGTGGGCTACACTTATCCGACCCTATAAGTTTTTGCTTGCCGTTTGCTTACCATTTATGGTCGTCTTATTTTCATATTGTGTCCTCCTTTGAGAATGATAAAAGCCCGCAACGTTTCCGTTACAGGCTTTCTCATTTCTCTATTAAGTTGAGAGTTTTGTCCTCTCACTTATATAAGGACACACCTTGCCGTAAATTATGCAAGGATTTTTGAAAAGTTAAAATTTTTATTTTTTTAAGGCTTCTAATCTTTTTCGTTCTTTCTTTGGCAAACTCTTAATTGCCTTTTTAAGTTGTTCAGATATAGGGGTTGAATTATCTTCTTTAACAACGAAGAAGCCCAACTCTTTTTTTGCATAGGCTAAGTTTTGTTTCGAACATTTACTCTCTAAGTAAGGCAAGAACGTGTTCTTAAAGTATTCCATAGGCGTTGAGTTTGCCTTTTTTGCGATTGCTTTAAGTTCTTTGATAAAGCGGCTATGCTTACGTGCTTTTGGTTTCTTGAATAACTCTTGCCGTCTTTCTATTTCTTTTTGTAGGTGTAAATATAGCCATTGATATTCTAACGGCAAGTCCGTCATAAACTGCATAAAATACCCACGTGCGGACAAGTCTTGTAAGGAGAACATTTCCGTATAAATATTTCGGTTTGAATAATCTTCTAACTTATATCTCACTAAAAACTTTATGCCATAGCGATACAATTCGCTTTCCGTATAAAACCAACAACGGATTCTTTCATC
>JAZOMV010000040.1:0-5866 GCA_045654165.1 Christensenellaceae bacterium | reverse complement strand
AAATTATTTTACGTAGTTCAAAAGTTCTTCTTCAAACCATGGACACAAAGGTTCTGCGCCGTTTTCAGTTATTACGTAACAAGTTTCTACTCTCAAACCGTTAAGCGTAGGATGTCCGAAGAAACTTACGTCTACGTTGATTATCATATTCTTTTCAATCTTGTCGTCGCTGTTAGGGCCAAAGAAAGGTGCTTCTGCTTCCATAAGTCCCATAGTATGTGCGAACGGACATACGATATATTTGAGATAGCCACCCTTTTCGTAAAGAACTCTACCTGCTTTGTCAATTTCTCTACCGGTGTTGCCGATCTTAAGAGCGTCTTTAACGTCTCTCATTACTTCGATCATATCGATAAGGCATTTTCTTTGTTCGGGGGTATATTCACCACTTACGGGAACGGTGTGACCAAACGTACCTGCATAACCGTTAATTCTAGGTGCGATACCAAGCATTACCATTTCGCCGTTCTTCATTTCTTTGTTAGTTGCAGTTGGCACTACTGCGTTTGAACGAACGCCACTACCTACGATCGTTCTATAAGCAAAACTGTCTGCACCGTTTGCACGGCATACGCTTTCGCCTGCCGCTGCAACTTCGTATTCTTTTACGCCTTCTTTTACTTTTGCAGCCATTGCTTTATATGCTTCACAAGCAAGTACGGTTGCTTGTCTTGCTTGTTCAACTTCCCAATCGCTCTTGATGTATCTAAACTTTAAGTAGTCTTCGGTGATGTCTAAGATTTCGCAACCTGCAAAACCTTTTACTAAATCTTCGTGTACTGCGTAAGGCATATCAGTAGTTCCAACCAAGCCAACTTTCTTAACGGGGAACTTAGCAGTAAGTTCTTTGAACAAGTCAGCAAAACTGATGATGGTTGCCAAAGGATATTCTTCGTCTGGTACCATGAACACAGGGAAACATCTTACGTCAGTAATAGCAGAGTCTTGTTTTGCAAACGGTTCACTTTCAGGTCCACCTAAAAGCATTGTCGTTCCATCACGTCCAACTAAAACTGCACCCTTTTCAAACTGACCACACCAACCGGTAAGATACCAACCGTTAGCAACGTTAAGTTCATCAAAGTAAATGATTGCAATATCAATATCCTTTTCATTAAGTAGTTTTACTACTTTTGCTACTCTTTTTTCAGTTTCTTGTTTGTTATAATATGCCATATTTTTCTCCTTTCTTTTACTTTTAGCATAATTAATTTTTTCTTTTTATTATTATATAATAAATCGGCAATTTTGTAAATATATATTGAGAAATAAAATAAGTAAAAAAAACAACTTTTTTTCTTTTGTTGTCTATTTTGCAGGTTTTGTGATTATTTGCTACTTTTTCTTTATATAAAAAAATACAATGCCATAAATGGCATTGTAAAAAATCGTTATAACTTAACCGTTTTTTATTTTTTTTCTATGATTTTATCGGTATCGCAAATACTTCTTGCAAACCTATACCCTTCTTTCCAAACGTTGCGATTAAAAGACAAGAAACGATGTGGCATTATTTCCAAACTGAACACACCGTCAAAGCCTACTTCTTCTAAAGCATTTATAACTGCTTTCCAGTCGGTAAGCCCCATAAACGGCAAAAAGTGATCGTCCTTGATTTTTTTATTATCGTGAACGTGCAACACTTTTAAGTGTTTGCCGAATTTCCTAATCGCATCAGGTATAGTATCGCCGGTAAAATCCCCCGTCAAGAGCAGATGTCCCGTATCTAGACAAACCCCGAAATTATCCGTGCCAAGTTCTTCTAGATATCCCAAAATCTCTTCGGGACGACTGCACGCCGCAGGGCAGCACACACCCCTTTCTTCGTCGGTATGGAAAAGGTTTTCTATGCACTCTATAACGCCGTATTCTTGCAAAACGGGTTTTAGGCGCTTAAAAAACGCAAGGTTTATTTCTTTGCGATAATCGGCGCTTCTATCGTATATTGCAAAGCGTGGTTTTAGTGGGTGTATAACGATATACTTTGCGCCAAGCAACGCCGTCGCCTTAATATCTTCCACTATCATATCGTAAAATTTATCGGTAAGCGTTTCTTCAAACACTAAAACTCTAGCGTGTGTTTGGTGTATTTTAAGTCCCTTGGACTCTACGTATTTTCTAATGCCCGTAAACACTTCGGTAAAATCTTCACCTTCGGCAACACGGGCAAACCCACGTCCTAAGCCGAAATCAATAGCGTCAAACCCAGCGTCTGCAATTATATCAACGGCTTCTTCTATGTCTATAAATTTTTCGGGGTCGTCTTTATATTTCATTAGACCACCGATATTTACACCTACTTGTAGTTTCATTTTACACCAACTTTTCCATTTCTTCTAAATTACAAACACGCCTTGCGTATTTTGCAGTTTCAAGCAACAAGCGTTTATCAAATCTCATTTTTCCGTAAATGGTAAGTTCCAAACTGAACACGCCTTGATAATTAATTTCTTTGAGCGCCTTAATCGTTTCCGACCAGTCGTTTTTACCCCAGTACGGAATAAGATGCGCATCACTATCATAGTTGTTATCGTGAACGTGCAATACTTTTAAATGTCTACCAAGATTTCTTATTGCGCTTGGAACGGTTTCGCCACTCAAACTTGTGTTTACCATCAAGTGTCCGGTATCAAGACATACTGCGTACCTATCTTCACCTAGTTCGTTTACCCAATCTATCAATTCGTTGGTAGTGCAACTTGCGTTTAAGCAAAATTTTCTGTTTTCATCACGACTAAACAAGTTTTCTATGCAACATATCACGTCGTATTTTTCCAAGTACGGGCGAAGTCTTCTAAACCGTTCTACGTTAACCTTTCTACGGAATTCATAATCCTTATCCCCGTTACATTGTGGGGGTTTAACCGGATGTACGACTAAATATTTACAACCAAGCATGGCCGTAATTTCCACGTCTTTAACAAGTTTAGCAAAAAACTCTTCGGTAATAGCAACGTCGTATTCGCCACGATGTGCGTGCGTTTGGCTAATTTCCAAACCCCTGTTTTCGCAAATACTTTTTATCTTCGCGCACCTTTCTTCTAGAGTGCAATCACGCAAATGCTCTACAAGTCTATAAGTACACACGTCAACGGCGTCGTACCCTGCATCTGCAACCATTTCCACGCTTTCTTCAGGGGTTATAAAGTCGTCGTAACTGCCCGTGAATTTATTTAATCCGTTTTGGTTCATTCCTATTTTCATGTTTACACCTTGCCTATTTAATCATATTGTCTGGGTTTGAAATCTTTCTTACGAAAGTCAAAAGTTCTTGAAGCCCTATCTTGTTAAAGGTCATATATCTATACAAAATCAATTCCAAATTGAACACGCCTTGATAACTTACTTCTTTAAGCGCAGTTGCAATCTCTTTCCAATCCCCACGCCCAAAGTACGGTGGCGAGTGCTCATCTTTTTGTTTGAAGTTGTCGTGAACGTGCAACACCTTTAAGTGCTTATCTAACTTTCTAATTGCGCCTTGTGGGGTATCCCCCGTATAGTCGCCGGTCAAAAGCAAATGCCCTATATCCAAGCACGCACCAAAATTGTCCGATTTTAAGTTGTCTAAATAATACAAAATTTCTTCGGGACGAGAACAAGATGCCGGCACGAGTTTCCCGTCTGCATCCGGGTCGGGTCTAAACAAGTTCTCTATGCACTCTATAACGCCGTACTGTTCTAAAACAGGCTGTAAGCGACGGAAAAATTTTAGGTTAATTTCCTTTCTATAATCCACCCCGTTATCGTACAATAGCGTCGGGGGTTGCAACGGGTGAATAACGATATACTTTGCGCCAAGCAGTTTAGTCGCCTTTATGCAACGCACAAGCACTTCAAAATACTCATCAGTTTGAGCGTCCACAAACGCTATCAAAGGGGCGTGCGTTTGGTTGATTTTAAGCCCACGACTTTCCGTTTTGTTTCTAATATCTGCAAAATATTCCTCAAATTCAGGCAAATCTTCGTCGTGATCTCTAATGAATTTTTCAAAGTCGCCAAAAAACCCAAAATCAACGCAATCAAACCCAGCTTTAGCAAGCATGTCCATGCCTTGTTCATAAGATATATACTTATCCGGTTCGTCGTTAAAACGAAACAAACTGCAAGTATCCATCCCGACTTTCATCTAGTTTTCTCCTTTAAAAATTTTCTCAAAATCAGAAACTTTACAAGCAAACTCAAACGTGCGCTTATATGCCGTTTCATCATAACTCAAGTAGTGATGTGGCACTAACTCAAGGCTTATAACCCCGTCGTAACCTATTTCTTTTAAGGTAAGATAAAATTCTTTCCAGTCCATTTTACCCATAAACGGTGGCAAATGATCGTCTTTCACTTTGTTATTATCATGAACGTGTAAAACTTTTATATGTTTACCAAGTTTTCTAACGAAATCAGGTACACTCCACCCAGTCAAATCACCCGTTAAAAACGCATGCCCTACGTCAAAACACGCTTGTATATTCGGTGTGTTAAAATAGTTTATGTAATCTAATATTTCTTCTGGGGTACTACAAACGTTAGGGCAAGAAATTTTCCTTTCTAGATCATCACCAAAAAGATTTTCCACACACTCAACTACGCCCAAGTCTTCTAAATACGGCTTTAACGCCCCTAAGAAAATATAGTTTTGCCTTTTCCTTTCTTCAAGGTCTTGACCATAATCCGAATTAAGCGTTCTTACGGGATGAATAACTGTGTATTTAGCACCCAAGATCGCCGTTGTCTTCACGTCTTCTATTGCCCTTTCAACTAGGTATTCCCATGAAGGAACTTTCATATATCCTATATGCCCGTGCGTTTGAGAAATCTCTAAACCGATTTCGTCTGCATAGGCTTTTATCTGCTTAAAACGATCGTATCTTGCTTGTCTTTCCATCTCGAAAGGCACGGTGCTAAGCGAAAAATCTACACAGCAAAACCCAGCGTCTTTTATGAATTTTAGACTGTCTTCAACCGTGATTTTTTCGCCCGAAATATCGCCGTGTATAGCACGCAAATTCTTAAGCAACGATCCGTTTTGAACACCTATTTTCATGCTTGTCCCCTTATGAAATATTTATTTAATTATACTGCATTTTAAAATAAAAATCAATAATTAGTATACTATAAAAAACAACATTTTTAATCAAAAATCAATCAAAAATAGTCTTTCTTGGCAAATCAAAACCTGCTGATTTTTCTATCATATTTGCTACCAAATTAGTCGCTTCTACTATTAAAAACATGATATTGTTTAATTTTTCGTCTAGAAAATTTATATCTTTATTGAAATCGACTAAAAAGAATTCGTGGTTTACGTAGTTTCTAAGTTTTATAACTTTTTGCAAATCGTCACGTTCTTTTTGCGTTATCTTGCTTTGTTCAAAAAGCGTTACGTTAAGTCTGCGTAAAGTCGCATAATCAAGGTTTTCAAACTCAACGCCAAGCCTGTTAGCAGGATCTTTATACTGCATTTCCCATTCTTGACTTGCTTTTATTATTTCCCCAACAGCGCTAAAAATATCTTTTTGATTACGAACGTAAAAAAATCTTTCTTCTATCATAGTTTTATGATAACATTTATAACTAAACTTGTCAATATAAAAAAGACTTACCCTTTAGATAAGTCTTTTTTGATTTTAGGTTTTTTATCCAAACACACTAGCAACTGCGACCTTTTCCCGTAGGGAAAATGATTGTTATACAAAAGAAAAAAGAACTACTTTTTCAGTAGTTCTTTTAATGGATGCAGCAACAACCTATTTTCCCGTGCCGTCTCCAGCAAAGTATTTTCGGCGCTAGTGAGCTTAACTTCTGTGTTCGGGATGAGAACAGGTGGGACCTCACCGCTAACGTCACCGCAATGGTATATAAACAGATCTCT
>JAZOMV010000039.1:0-35126 GCA_045654165.1 Christensenellaceae bacterium | reverse complement strand
TAACCCATAGGCATACCGAGAATATGGCCTGCTATCGCTGCGTGAGCAATACCTGCCGTACTCGTGCCGAAAAGGGCTTCTGCTTGGGGGTATTCTTTTTTAACCGTTTCTGCAATAGCGTTTTCTACGATATTTCTTACTTCGGGTGCTGTAAGAATAAGTCTGTTATCACAATATATCGGGCTCTTTATACCACTTGCCCAAGTAAAAGGTTGATCTGGGCGTAAAAATACTGCTTTGATTTTAAGCAATCCTTCTGCTACTTTTTTTGCCGTATCCATAATTATCTCCTTATCCTAAAAATTCTTTAACACATTGTCTATATGCTTTTACGGGATCTTCTGCACCCGTTATTGAACGACCAACAACTATATAGTCAGAACCAAGTTCTCTAGCAAGAGCCGGTGTGGTTACACGTTTTTGATCGCCTACTGCGTCGCCTGCAAGACGAATACCCGGCGTTACCGTGTAAAAATCTTCCCCACACGCCTTTTTAACTTTTTGAACTTCTAATGGTGAACATACTACGCCGTTAAGACCTGAATTCTTTGCGTTCAAAGCATAACTCATTACTACGTCGTCGATCGGTTTATCAATAAGAAGTTCATCTGTCATAAGTTCTTGGCTTGTTGAAGTGAGTTGAGTTACGGCGATAAGTAAAGGTCTTGTTCCGTCTTCTCTAGTTAAACCTTCTAAAGCGTATTTCATCATAACCGATCCACCGCTTGCGTGAAGGTTGGTCATATCAACGTCAAGATTAGAAAGCACGTTCATTGCCTTTTTTACCGTGTTTGGGATATCGTGAAGTTTAAGATCTAAAAAGATTTTGTGTCCACGCTTTTTAACTTCTCTTACGATTTCTGCACCACTTGCGTAGAAAAGTTCCATACCTATTTTGAGATAAGGTTTTTCTTCTTGGAATTTATCTAAAAATGCAAATAGTTGTTCTTTACTATTAAAGTCGCAAGCAATCATTACGTCTTTAGCCATTGTGAGCGCCTCCTATTATATCCGTTAATTTTTCTATACGATATTTTTTCATTACCGTAGGTAAGTTTTCTATTATATCTTTACAAGCGTATGGGTTAACCAAGTTTTCTGCGCCTACTTGAACACCAGTTGCGCCTGCAAGCATCATTTCCAACACGTCTTCTGCCGTGGCTACGCCACCGATACCGATTATAGGAAGTTTTACTGCTTCGTATACTTGGTATACCATACGAAGTGCTATCGGGAAAATTGCTCTACCCGAAAAACCACCCATTTTGTTGGCGATAATCGGTTTTTTCTTGTTTAAGTCTATTCTCATACCTTGAGCCGTATTGATTAAACTTATACCGTCTGCCCCACCTTGTTCGCAAGCCTTTGCAATGGATACTATATCCGTTACGTTTGGCGTAAGTTTTACGAATACGGGTTTTTTCGTTACTGCTTTAACTGCCTTTGTTACTGCCTCTGCATTTTCCGGCATTGTGCCGAAACTCATACCACCGTTATGCACGTTGGGGCAACTGATATTAACTTCTAAAATGGCAACGTCGTCTACCTTGTCCATCTTTTCGCAACAATGAACGTATTCTTCTATTGAAAAACCACTAATATTTGCTATTATAGGTTTTCTATATACCGTGCGTAGTCTTGGAATTTCTTTTTCTATTACTGCGTCGATACCCGGATTTTGTAAGCCTACTGAATTGATTAATCCTGAAGAACATTCTGCAATTCTAGGCGTGGGGTTACCAAATCTTGCATCTTTGGTAGTGCCTTTTATTGATATTGCGCCTAGTACGTTGATATCGTAAATATCGCTAAACTCATAACCAAAACCGAAAGTACCACTTGCAGGAATTACGGGGTTATCAAGCATTACGCCACAAAGAGAAACTTTAGTGTCTACCATATAATTTCCTCCTTAACAAGTACGGGGCCGTCTTTACATATACGCTTATTGCCATACTTAGTTTTACACGAACATCCCATACACGCACCGAAACCACAACCCATACGTTCTTCAAACGAGTATTCCCCGTCCGTAGTAGTTGCGTTATATACTGCTTTGAGCATAGGTTCTGGACCACAAGTATATACGTAGGTGTATTCGGGAACTTCTTTAACGGCGTCGGTAACGAAACCTTTAACACCCATACTACCGTCTGCAGTTGCTACCAAAACTTTTACGCCGAGTTTTTCAAACGCTTCTTTATAAAACACTTCTTTGAGAGTGTTAAAGCCTATTATAACCGTTGGTTGTTTGCCTTCTTTAATAAGTTCTTTTGCAAGGTTATATAAAGGTGGCACGCCAACACCACCACCGATTAACAAGGGCTTTTCGCCCGAAAAATCAGTAAAGTAGCCGTTACCTAAACCCGTAAGTATATCTAATTCTTTGCCGTGAGTATACTTACTCATTTGTTCTGTACCTTTACCAACAACCTTATATATGAGCGTCAATTCTCCATCCGTATAATCGCATACGGATATGGGACGACGAAGATACAACCCGTCAATTTGTATATTAACGAATTGACCTGGTCTTTCGATTGCGCTCGTATCCCCCGAAAGCGTCATTTTATAAACGCTTTCGGTGAGTTGCACGTTAGTTAAAACTTTAAATATGCCTTTTTTCAAAACTTTAATCCTACCTTTATGCGTCGATAGTTGAGATACAAAGAGTGGTTTCTTCTAGAACGTCTAAAAGAACTCTTACAGTATCTAGTGCAGTAAACATTGTAACGTTGTTTTCTACTGCCGCTCTTCTAATTTGATAGCCGTCGCTTTCTTGACCAAGTGAGTTAACGTCACGAGTACTGATAACGTAAGTAACGAAACCACGACGGATAAGATTTATAATTTCTTCACTAGCATCTTCGCTAATCTTTTTTCTAATTCTTGTTCTAATGCCGTTTTCTTTCAAGAATTTAGCAGTACCGATAGTTGCTTCTATATTAAAGCCAAGATTATAAAATCTTCTTACTAACGGAAGAACTTCTTGTTTATCTACGTCTGCTACCGATACGAATAAAGTACCGTAATTCATTACGCTCATGCCAGACGCTTGTAATGCTTTATAAAGAGCACGGTTAAGTTTATCGTCGTAACCGATTGCTTCACCCGTAGACTTCATTTCAGGTGAAAGATATGCGTCTAACCCACGAAGTTTATTAAATGAGAAGGCAGGCGCTTTTACGTACCAACGTTTCTTTTCTTCTGGATAAGTGCAAGTGATGCCTTGTTCTTTAAGGCTCTTGCCAAGAATTACTCTCGTTCCGATATCTGCAAGCGAATAACCCGTTGATTTTGAAAGGAAAGGTACTGTTCTTGAAGATCTGGGGTTTACTTCTATTACGTAAACGTCTTCGTTCTTATCCACTATGAATTGAATATTGTAAAGACCTACGATACCGATACCAAGACCAAGTTTTTTACCGTATTCTATAATGGTATCCTTTGCTTTTTGAGATATAGAGAAGGTTGGATATACGCTTATGCTATCGCCTGAGTGTACGCCCGTTCTTTCTATAAGTTCCATTACGCCCGGAATAAATATGTCCTTACCGTCGCAAACTGCGTCTATTTCAAGTTCTTTACCAACGATATATTTATCTACGAGAATAGGATGATCTTCACTTATTTCAACAGCCGTTTGCAAATAAGTTCTTAACGCACCTTCGTTGCCAACGATTTGCATTGCTCTACCACCTAAAACGTAAGAAGGACGAACGAGTACGGGATAGCCGATTTCTTCTGCTACTTTAACCCCCTCTTCTACGCTGAATACAGCCTGTCCTTTAGGTTGTGGAATACCGAGTTTGTTCATAATCTTTTCAAAGGCATCTCTATCTTCTGCGTTGTTAATCGCTTCGCAGTCCGTTCCGATAAGAATTGCACCTCTTTCCATAATAGGTTCTGCAAGATTGATTGCCGTTTGTCCACCAAGAGAAGTGATTACACCCTTTGGATTTTCAAACTCAACGATATTCATAACGTCTTCAGGCGTAAGTGGTTCAAAGTAAAGTTTATCACTAACCGTGTAATCGGTTGAAACCGTTTCGGGGTTGTTGTTTATAATAATTGCTTCGTAGCCACTTTCTTTAATAGTCTTTACTGCGTGAACGGTTGAATAGTCGAATTCTACGCCTTGACCTATTCTGATAGGTCCACTACCTAAAACTACCGTCTTTTCTTTATTAGTGAGTATGGATTGATTTTCGCCCGTATAGGTTGAATAGAAATAAGGTATATAAGCGCCACTATAAAGGGTATCTACCATTTTGAATACGGGTTTGATGCCTTTTTCTTTTCTGAAAGCGTTTACTTCCATTTCGCTCATTTTCCAAAGTTTTGCAATATAAGCGTCGCAGAAACCCATAACCTTTGCTTCTTTAAGCACCTTTTCGTCTTTAACAGCGCCTTGAAGTTTCTTTTCCATATCAACGATATCTCTAATACATTCAAGGAAGAGAGGTGTGATTTT
The DNA here is from genome assembly GCA_045654165.1 of Christensenellaceae bacterium. Lineage (GTDB taxonomy): Bacteria > Bacillota > Clostridia > Christensenellales > Borkfalkiaceae > UBA1259. The sequence continues at coordinate 30,652 of JAZOMV010000039.1, read as the reverse complement.
GGTTATTTCTTGCACCTTTTTAATATCGGGATCACGGCTTAAATATTCTGCGATTGCAAAAATGTTGTCCGATTTAAATTCTTTGAAGTAATCTAAAAGTTCTTGGTTGGTCATATTATCGAATTTATGGTGATAAATATGATTTACGCCTACTTCAAGTGAACGGATAGATTTTAACATACACTCTGAAAGGTTTGAACCGATACCCATAACTTCACCGGTTGCTTTCATTTGTGTGCCAAGAGTGTTTGATGCTGAAGTGAATTTATCGAACGGGAATCTTGGGAATTTCGCTACGATATAATCTAGTTTGGGTTCGTGTATAGCAGTAGTTCCCGAAACTTCTATTTCGTCAAGCGACATACCTACTGCAACCTTTGCCGTTACCTTTGCAATGGGGTAACCACTTGCCTTACTTGCAAGAGCAGAAGAACGAGATACTCTAGGATTTACTTCTATAAGATAATATTCGCTTGAGTTAGGATTTAATGCGAATTGAACGTTACAGCCACCTTCGATTTTAAGTTCTCTAATAATCTTGATCGCTGCGTCGTTAAGCATTTTATGGTCGTGTTCGCTAAGTGAAAGAATAGGTGCTACTACGATTGAGTCCCCCGTGTGTACGCCTACAGGATCTACGTTTTCCATACCACAAATGGTAATTGCGTTATCCTTTGCGTCACGCATTACTTCAAACTCTATTTCTTTATAGCCCTTAACGCTCTTTTCTACAAGAACTTGATGCACCGGAGAAAGTTTAAGTGCATTTTTCATTATGATTTCAAGTTCGGCTTCGTCGTCGGCAAAGCCACCACCCGTACCACCTAAAGTGAACGCAGGACGCAAAACTACGGGGTAACCGATTTTTTCTGCGGCAATCTTTGCTTCTTCTATGCTATACGTGATTTCAGACTGAATAACCGGTTGACCGATTGATTCGCACATTTCCTTGAAAAGTTCTCTATCTTCAGCCCTTTCGATACTCTTTGCGTTCGTACCGAGAAGTTCTACGTCGCACTCTGTAAGAACGCCTTTCTTTGCAAGTTGCATTGCAAGGTTAAGACCTGTTTGCCCACCAAGACCCGGTATGATTGCGTCAGGTCTTTCATAACGAAGAATTTTCGCTACGTATTCAAGCGTAAGTGGTTCCATATAAACTTTATCTGCTATGGTCGTATCAGTCATTATCGTTGCAGGGTTTGAGTTGACAAGAATTACTTCATACCCTTCTTCTTTAAGCGCTAAACACGCTTGAGTTCCAGCATAGTCGAACTCTGCTGCTTGACCGATTACTATTGGGCCACTACCGATTACCAAAACCTTTTTAATATCCTTTCTCTTAGGCATAATTTTTTCTCCTTATATCTTTTATGTGTGAGTTCTAGGTTATTTTTCCCAGACTTTTTTACCGTTTACTATATTTAATACGCATTCGCCGTAAAGTTCCATACCCGTAAATGGTGAACTTTTACCTTTTGACTTAAACTCTTTAGGGTCTACGATATATTTTTTATCCAAGTCGTACACGCAAAGATTTGCCGTTTCCCCTTCGTTGATGCCAACTTTTAGATCAAATCTATTCGACGGCGCAACGCTCATAAGTTCTACTAATTTTTCTAAACTTATTATCCCCGTTTTTACCAAGTGTGTATAAAGCGAAGGGAACGCCGTTTCTAAACCGACTATTCCGTTTACGCTATCCTTTAGCCCTTTGCTCTTTTCTTCTAAAGAGTGGGGTGCGTGGTCGGTTGCAATCATTGCGATACAGCCGTCTTTTAACCCTTCGATTAAAGCGAGTTTATCTTCTTCACCCCTAATCGGTGGATTCATTTTGAAATCTCCACTTTCTTTTAGGTCTTTATCCGAAAAAACTAGGTAGTGTGGACCTGTTTCTGCCGTTATATCCACCCCGTCTAAACGGGCTTTTCTTATAAGTTCTACGCTTTCTTTTGCTGAAACGTGGCAAACGTGGTATTTAACCCCCGTCTTTTTAACTAGTTCTATATCTCTTTCTATTTGCTTATATTCACTTGCAGAACAAATGCCTTTGTGCCCGTTGGCTTTTGCATATTCCCCGTCGTGTATATATCCACCGTGAAGAAGTTCGTTTACTTCGCAATGTGCGACGATAGGCTTATTTAATGATTTGGCGATACGCATTGCCTCTTCCATCATAGTATCGTCTTGAACGCCACGCCCGTCGTCTGAATAAGCGACTGCTAAATCTTTCATACCGATAAGATCGCTTAGGCGTTCGCCCTTTTGCCCGACCGTTATCGATCCGTAAGGATACACGTTTATAACGGCGTCTTTATCGATTATATCGCATTGAACTTTGAGATTTTCTGCGTTATCGGGAACGGGATTTAAGTTAGGCATTGAGAACACTGCTGAATAGCCTGCTCTTGCGCCTGCTTCCGTTCCACTTTTAATTGTTTCTTTATATGAAAAACCCGGTTCTCGTAAGTGCACGTGCACGTCTACAAAACCGGGGAAAATATATTTATTTAAACAATCTATTTGCAAAAGAGAAGAATTATCCTTTAAAGAAGAAAAAGTAACCTTACCGTTTAAAATCGCTAAATCCTTTTTAACGAATTGCCCGTTAAGATACACTTTACCATTTTTCAAAATGCAGTCCATACTTTTCTCCTTTAGCAAAAATAAAAAGCCCTGTGTATAACAAGGCTTTTATAGTACACTCGTAATTATTTAATACCGTAATCACCTTGTCGGTCTCTCTGTACCGAATTAAAGATTTACCGTATATTAGAATAACATTTAAATAACTGAATTGTCAAGGATTACCGATAACATTTTTAAATGTTATACAATTTTTTAAGACCTTTGATATTTATCCGTTAATCGCTTTAAGTCTTGCCACTTTTCTTCGCTCAATTCGTCGTCTGTAAATCGTATTGCCCAGTTAAGCTTGCTAACCTTTCCCGGTTCGTTAATTCTATATTCGCCGTTTGCGCCTATAACGTCTTGCCACGGCATAATGAAAAGATTTGCCTTACAAGAAAAACCAAGTTCTTTTATTGCGTTTATAAGATTATTCGTGTTATTAACGTCACAATCAATTTCGGCTTTTTCCAGGCTTGATCTAACCCCGTTTATAAGGTTATTTCTATCCCACTCTGTTGCGTTTTCTATTAAACCTTTAAGAGTATCGTTATCGTGCGTGCCCGTATAACACACGGAATTTTCCGGTATGTTCTCAGGTAAATATAAATTGTTCGGATCGCCGTTAAAAGCAAACGATAAGATTTTCATCCCCGGATAACCAACGGTTTTTAGCAAATCTCTAACCCCGTCGTCTATTATTCCCAAGTCTTCTGCTATTATTTTATCTTTTTTTATCTTTTTATGAATCGCAGTAAACAATTCGTCGTGAGGAACGTCTATCCACTCACCAACCTTGGCGTTTTCTGCACCGTATTCTATTTCAAAATATCTATCTAAGCCCCTAAAATGGTCTATTCTCAAATAGTCGTAAACCGTCAAGGCTTTTTTAAGACGAGCAACCCACCACTTAAACCCGTCCTTTTTATGTTCGTCGTAGTCGTAAACGGGGTTGCCCCATAACTGACCGTCTTCACAAAAATAGTCTGGTGGAACGCCTGCAACCTTTTTGGGAACAAAGTTTTCGTCTAGTTTATAAAGGTTAGGATTAACCCAAACGTCCACGCTATCAAGTGCAACGTATAACGGCATATCGCCCATAATTTTTACGCCTTTTGCGTTGGCGTATTTCTTAAGGGCTAACCATTGATTTTTTGCAGTATACTGTAAAAATTGCCAGAATTCCACTTCTTCTTTATAGGTTAAAGCAAACTTTTTAAGTGCAGTTTTATCCCTATACTTATATTTATCTTCCCACTCGTAAAAGTGTTTTTGACCACTTGCATATTTAAGCGACATAAAGAGAGCGTAATCTAAACTTTCTTTTTTCTTTAAGTATTTTTGAAAGTCTTCGCTTTGTCTATCAAAACGAGAAAAGGCTTTTCTTAACATAGGATATCTTACTGCGTAAAGTTCGCCGTAATCTATATACTTGTTTTCTGAAATTGTAAATTCAGTTTCTTCTTCGGTTAAAAGCCCGTCCTTAATCAATAATGCAGGCGAAATAAAATAAGGGTTAAACGATTCTGACGATACCGAAGAATACGGCGAATTACCGTACCCCGTTTGAACGAGTGGTAATATTTGCCATACCTTTTGCCCTGCCTTTTGTAATTTATCTACAAATTCGTATGCTTTTGGTCCGAAGTCCCCTGCGCCGTATCTTCCGTTCAATGAAAAAACGGGCATTAAAATTCCACTTTGTCTTTGCATAAAAACCCTTTTATAATATAAACCCACCGTCGCAAGTTATCACTTGTCCGGTAATAAAACTTGCCTTTTCGCTACCTAGAAAATAAATCAATTCAGCCACTTCTCTTGGCGTGCCAAGTCTTCCGATAGGCGTTTCGTTTGCTAATTCTTGCATTTCTTCGCTAGTAAATCTACCGTTCATTGCCGTATCGATAACCCCCGGACTAACGCAGTTTACCGTAATTCCACTTGGCGCAACTTCTTTCGCTAACGCTTTGGTATAACCTATTAACGCCGACTTTGACGCTGAATACGCCACTTCCATACTTGCGCCCGAAACGCCCCAAATAGACGAAACGTTTACTATTTTGCCTTGCTTTGCGCTTATCATTTTTTCTAAAACAAGATTTGTGAGCGTAAACACGGATTTTACGTTTACCGAAAACAGTTTATCCCACTCGTATTCGGTGGTATCGGTAATCATTTTATAAAGTCCTGCGCCTGCGTTGTTTACCAAAACGTCTATATGCTTAAAACTTGCGCTAATTTTTTCAAACGCTTGCTTTATGGAATTCATATCGGAAAAATCTGCTTGCACGGCAAAAATACTGCCCTTTACGCCCTTTTCTTCTAATGATGCGTTAAGGTCTTCTATGCCTTTTAGGTTGGTGTTGTAATGAGCGATTACCGTGTAGCCGTTTTCAGCAAAAAGCCTTGCCGTTTCTTTGCCTATACCACTACTTGCGCCCGTAACTAATGCGATTTTCATTTCTTCTTTAACCCGTGAAATACCCGCAAATTGCTTTGCGGGTATTTGTTTTAGTTTAATTTAAGTTATTAGCCCTTAACTCTTTCCATATATTCGCCGGTTCTAGTGTCAACTCTAATGAGTTCACCTTCTTCTACGAACATAGGTACTTGAAGTCTTGTTCCGGTTTCAAGAACTGCTTCTTTAGTAGCGTTAGTTGCCGTGTTACCTTTAACTGAAGGATCTGCTTGAGTTACTCTCAAGGTTACGAAGTTTTCGCAATCTACAGAGAAAGCCGTGCCTTTGAAGAATCTTACGATAACGGGATCGTTTTCTTTAATCCATTTAAGCGCATCTTCTACTTGATCGTAGTTGAGTGGGATAAGATTGAATTCTTGATCCATAAAGTAATAAAGTTCACCGTCGCTATAAGAATAGGTCATGTTTCTCGTTTCGATGGTTGCGTCTTGTAATTTTTCGGTGGGGTTCCAAGTTCTTTCTAAAACCTTGCCGTCAATTACGTTCTTCATTTTAGTTCTTACGAACGCTGCGCCCTTACCCGGTTTTACGTGTTGGAAATCTACGATAGTCCAAACTGAACCTTCGTATTCAAAAGTAGAACCTTTTCTGAAATCACCTGCTAACATAAATATTTTCTCCTTAAATGTTTATATCTAAATTTTTATTTTTATCAATTCTTTATCGTCGTCGTATAATCTTTCAATCTTTCCGTCTTTTAATACGACCGTATCTTCTATGCGAATACCAAGTTCGCCGTCTATATACACACCCGGCTCTATCGTGAACACCATACCGTTAATAAGTTTTGCCGTACTGCGTTTCGATAGCGTTGGGGATTCGTGTATTTCTAAGCCTACGCCGTGTCCTAAACTATGTGTAAAATATTCGGCTAGTCCTTTTTCTTCTAAAACCTTTCTTGCAATAGCGTCTGCCTGATTACAAGCCGTTCCGTTCTCTATGTTTGATATAGCCGTTAAATTGGCTTGCAAAACTGCGTTATAACAATCTACAAACTTTTCAGACGGTTGTCCGTAAAAAACCGTTCTAGTTATATCCGAGCAATATCCGTTAACGGTACACCCCGTATCAACAAGTATTGCCGTGTTTTCTGTAAGCACGGTATCACCCGTTTCGTGATGTGGAACTGCGCCGTTTTTACCAAAAGCCACTATCGTATCGAAAGCAGGACCTTCTGCACCGAGTTTAACCATTTCTTTTTCTATCTTATCTTTAAGATAGGTTTCGGTTATCCCCGACTTGATAAACGGTAAACAATTATAAAAAGCCGTTTGCGCTATTTTGCACGCTTTCTTTACGTTATCTAATTCTGTTTGATTTTTAATCGATCTTGCCTCAACTAGCAAAGAGTTACAGTCTTTAAGTTTAACCTTAAAATCTTTTAACCTACTTGCTTGTGCTAGCGAAGTATGTTCGTAATCGATATAAAGATTTTTTATCTTTTTAGAACCAAGATAATCTTTAATATTCGACAAGCCGTTAAAAAGATAAGTTTTAACACCTACCGTTTGCATTTTAGTTTTGGCTTGTGAATAATACCTTGCGTCAGTAAAGAACGCATATTCGTCAGTTATAACCAAATACCCTTCGGCAACGTCTATACCCGTGAGATATTTACGTGTTAATCTATCGTCTACGAGCAAAGCCGACTGTTTTTTTAATGAAAAATTTATCATTACTTATTTATTTTACCAAAATTTTATTTATAAGTCAATTATCACAATATATTTTTTGCATTTTTACTGCGTCAATATCTTGAGTTCCTGCAGATTCGCATATCACAAACGGCTCTAACCCCTTTTCTTTAAGCACTTTGGCAAGTGGATCGAAGTTTGGCCCGTAATGATCGTCTTCAAAAGTTAGGTGTTTCACTTCACCTTTAGCAGAATATTCTATCTTGGAAAAGTGGATATGAAAATTCTTCATTTTATCCATACCCAACTCGTTTATCATATACGAAAGGCGTTCTCTATAATCTTCTTCTGCTTTAAGCGAACCGAATTCCCTTGCGTTAACGTGCCCAAAGTCTACACATGGTATATAAATCTTATCGATTTTACACATTTCAACGACTTCTTCTATCGTGCCTATTTGACCTAGTTTGCCCATAGTTTCCGGACAAAAAATAAGGTCGTCTAGCCCGTTTTCGTAAATCTTATCCCTTAAAACCTTTAATCTTTCAAGAGTGAGTTCAACTGCTTTTTCTCTAGTTTGTTTGCCTTGACTTGCAGGGTGAAAAACCACTCTTTTACCACCCAAAAGTTTTACTTTTTGGGCTGAAGATATTATATATCCGTAAGATTTTTCTACCATTTCGGGATCAGGGTTTGCAAAGTTTATATAATACGGGGCGTGAACGCTTATTTCCACACCTACGTTAGCGAAAGCATTGCCTATTTCCACGGCACGCTCATCACTCATATTAACCCCTCTACCGAAAGAATATTCAAAACAAGATAATCCTAAATTTTTTACCCAAAGCGCAGAATCTTCACTTTTTGATAAGCCTGCGTCGTAAAAAGCAGTAGAATTTCCACTTGGTCCGAATTTAATCATACTTTCCTTCCCTTACGGCGTTCAAGTCGCCGTTTATCTTTTGTTTAAGCGCATCTACGCTATCGAATTTTATGATATCTCTCATAAAACAGTCAAAGAAAACCGTTACTTTCTTTCCATACAAGTCGCCGTCAAAATCGATAAGATGCGTTTCCACGATAGTTTCTTCTAAATTAAAAGTAGGGCGTGCACCGTAATTTATAATTGCGTTATACTTAACCCCGTCTACGAAAGAGTGCCCTTTATACACGCCGTTTTTAAGGATAAATTTATCTAAAGGCAATTTTATATTCAAAGTAGGAAAACCTAGTTTTTGCCCAACTTGACGATCGGCATAAACGCTACCACTTACCGAATACGGTCTACCAAGCATTGCGTTAGCCTCTTTAATTTTCCCATCTTTTAGTAGGCTTTTTATACGTGTAGTAGAGATCTTTTCTTCATTATAATTTACGGTATCTACGATATGATAAGTTCTACCCGTATTCTTTGCATACTCACTTAAAAACTCTGCGTCGCCCTTGCCGTTTTTACCGAACTTAAAATCTTTTCCACTAACGTAAGCAACCACGTCGTATTTTTCGTTTAGTAACGAAAGGAACTCATGTCTTTCTAAACTTAAAAACTCTTGGTTTACGGGTGCGAAAAATACTTGGTCTGCACCGAAATCTAAAAGAATTTCACGGCGTTCTTCTGCAGTATAAACGGAAGTGTCGGCTTGTTTAGAGAAAAAGGCTTTTACGTTGCTGATAAAAGTGAATACGGTGAAACTTACCCCTTTACTTTTAGCAATGCTTTTCGCTTGTTCTAAAACTAATCTATGCCCGTTATGCAAACTATCAAAATAGCCTAGCGCTATTACCGTTTTTATCTTATTTGACATAAGCATTTATCCTTAACGAACCGTTAGTAGCCGTTCCAACTCCCCAAAATTCTTCGCCGAAATATACTCTATATATCCCGTCTTTAAAACCATAATCTTCATAAACCCCGTCAAATATCTTTTGCGCTTGATACGGGGTTAAAAATATCTTTTCAAAATCTACTGCTTGATCGGACGGCATAAGGTATTTTTCCGGATTGTCAGATTTAAAAAATTCTTCTACAGGCACGCCGTTTTCAAGGTTAAAGATACCACTTTCCGAACGGCAAAGCGCACTCATTGTACCAAGAGAATTGCAAGCATAGGCTATATCTCTTGCTAAAGAACGGATATAAGTACCACCTTTACAGTCTATAACAAATTCAAACTCATCTTCACCCGTTTGCTTGGTACATTGTACGTTCAAAATATTGACTTTTCTAGGTTCTAAAGTAAAATCTATACCACGACGGGCTAATTGATACCCTCGCTTTCCAGCAATGCATTTTGCCGAGTACTTGGGTGGGATTTGATCTATTTCACCTATAAATTCGCTTAAAACCGAACGAATTTCTTCTATCGTAGGCACGACGGAAGTAGTTTCCGTAGTTTTCCCCGTAACGTCTAGCGTATCGGTGGTAAAACCAAAACGGAATTTCGCTATATATCTTTTATCCTTGTCCAACAAATACTGAAAAAGGCGTGAAGTTTTACCCACGCCCACGGGCAAAACACCACTTGCCATAGGGTCAAGCGTTCCCATGTGCCCACAAGGAGTTTTAAATCTTTTTTTTACTGCGCCTACGGCAAAAGCTGAACTCATGCCTTCCGGCTTAATAAGATTAACAAAGCCTTTCATTTTTATATTACACTTCGGGTAATTGACGACTTACTGCAAAGCGAATTTTATCTACAACTTCTTCGTATTCGCCTTGAATTTGACATCCACTCGCCAAAACGTGACCACCACCACCGAAACTACTTGCAACGGCGTTTACGTCAACCGATTTTGAACGAAAACTTACTTTATATTTATTCTTACCCATTTCCATAACGCACACACCGACTTGTACGCAATCTATGCCCATTACGAAGTCGATAAAACCTTCCGTTTCTTCAGACTTTGCGCCAGATTTTTTCAAGTCGTCTTGCATGACGGTTGCAACGGCAAACCTATCCGATTCAAAGTAACGGATTTTAGACATCACCAAACCGAATAATTTTGCCCTTTCTTTAGTTTGTTTATTAAAATTATGATAAACTATTTCGGTAAAATCTGCGCCGTTTGCCCTTAAACAACTTGCCGTTTCAAAAGTAAACGGCGTTACGCTATTATGACGAAAATTTCCCGTATCCGTAACTAACCCCGTTGCAAGAAGATTTGCAATTTCTTTGGTAATAGTTACTTCCATTTCTTTTATGAGCGCAAACACGTTTTCACAGTTGCTTGCGTTGTCTACGATATAATTGTATTTTGCATACCTATCATTAGATATATGATGGTCTATACAATAAGTGTTTTTATGTTTCAAAAACCCTTCTGCGTTAACACCTACTCTAGTTATACTTGCACAGTCTACGGCAATTAAAGCCGTGTATTCGTTGAGTGGCAAACTTGGTTTGTCTAGCACAAGAGAAAATTCTTTTAAAAAAGAAAATCGCGCGGGCACGGGATCGTCACATATTGCGTCCACCCGAATTCCGAGCGATTCGAGTGAAAGTTTAAGCGCAAGAGTAGAGCCTAAAGTGTCCCCGTCCGGACGGACGTGACAAAAAAGAGCCACTTGCTTTTCGCATTTTAATTTTTTTGCGAGAAGGCTTAAATCTATCACTTTTGTTCTCCCTGATTTATGCTTTTGAATAATTTTTCCATTTTATCGCCGTATTCCATAGAATCGTCGTCAAAGAAATGCAATTCGGGAACGGTATGCGCCCTAATAACCTTAGCAAGTTCAAAGCGAATTCTTTTAGCGTCTGCTTTTATTGCGTCAAAAGTTATTTGCTTTTTTTCTTTGTTCGTGGAAAAAACGCTTACGAATACTTTGGCATGCGATAAATCCTTACTTGCATCTACCCTTGTTATTGAAAACATTTCCGTTATCAACGGGTTTTTTAGTTTTCTTGAAATTATCGTGTAAATTTCCTTTTGGAATTCGCCGTTAAGTCTGTCGTTTCTTGATACTTTTGCCATTATTCTTTATTTTCCTCTACTTGATAACATTCGATAAAGTCGCCGACCTTAATATCGTTAAATCTTTCAATAGAAATACCACATTCATAGCCTTGAGCAACTTCTTTAACGTCGTCTTTAAATCTCTTGAGTTGATGAACGTTACCTTCACAAATCATAACGTCGTCACGGTAAATACGAAGTTTGCCGTTTCTTGAGATCTTACCTTCTACAACGTAAGACCCTGCAACTTGACCTACGCCGGAAATCTTGAATACTTCACGAACTTCAGCCTTACCAAGATATACTTCGGTAAACTTAGGTGCAAGCATACCTTTAAGTGCTCTTTCAACGTCTTCTATCGCTTCGTAAATAACTCTATAAAGTTTAATATCTACGCCACTACGCTCAGCAATTTGTTTTGCGTTAGAATCAGGACGAACGTTGAAACCTATAATTATTGCGCCAGAAGATTCTGCAAGCATAATATCCGTTTCTTTAATCGCACCTGCCGCTGCGTGGATAACTCTTACTTTTACTTCTTCGTTAGAAAGTTTTTCAAGCGATTGTTTAACTGCTTCTACAGAGCCTTGTACGTCTGCCTTAACGATAATGTTAAGACCTTTCATACCACCTTCTGCAATCTTATTAAACACGTCGTCAAGCGTAACGGTTTGCGACGCTTTAAGCATGTTTTCTCTTTCTTTATTCTTTCTTTCTTCAGCAACAAGTTTAGAAAGTTTTTCTTGTTCTACTGCGTAAAGAATATCACCTGCGTTTGGAACTTCATCTAGACCCATAATCGATACGGGGGTTGACGGACCGGCAGAAGTTACTCTTCTACCCTTATCGTCTACCATTGCTCTTATCTTACCCGTAACAGTACCTACGACTACGCTATCAGATATGCGAAGCGTACCGTTTTGTACGAGTATTGTTGCGATAGGGCCTTTCCCTTGGTCGAGTTTAGCTTCTATAACTACACCCTTTGCTTTTCTATTTGGGTTAGCCTTATATTCTTTTACTTCAGCAACGATATTGATATTTTCTAAAAGGTTATCAAAACCTTCGCCCGTTTTTGCCGATACGGGACAAAGAATAGCATCTCCACCCCATTCTTCAGGAAGTAATCCGTTATCGGTAAGTTGGGTTTTAATTCTTTCAATATTTGCTTCGGGTTTATCTATTTTGTTAATTGCTACTATAATAGGAACGTCTGCAGCTTTTGCGTGGCTAATTGCTTCTACCGTTTGTGGCATAATACCGTCGTCGGCAGCAACTACTAAGATTGCTATGTCGGTTGCTTGCGCACCACGAGCACGCATTGCCGTAAACGCTGCGTGTCCCGGCGTATCCAAGAAAGTTATTACTTCGCCACCTGCAGTTACTTGATATGCACCGATATGTTGGGTAATACCACCTGCTTCACCTGCCGTAACGTTGGTCTTTCTAATTCTATCGAGAATAGAAGTTTTACCGTGGTCAACGTGTCCCATAACCGTAACAACGGGTGGGCGTTTAACGAGATTGATAAGATCGTCTTCTATTTCGCCAAAGCCTTCACTAAGCACGTCTTCTGCAGTTTTATCGAGTTTAAGTTCAAGTTCAACGCCAAAATCGTCTGCTATAAACGCCGCCGTTTCAAAGTCGATAGAATCGTTTATGGTTTTCATAATACCTTCTTTGAAAAGTTTTTTGGTGATTTCAGCAGCAGTTACACCGATTTTTTCACTAAGAACTTTAAGTGGAATAATCTCGGTAGTGATAACTGCCTTTTCAATTTTGATAACGTTAACTTCTGCAGCCTTTTTCTCTTTCTTTGCAGGACGGAACTTTCTATATCCACTCTTGTTTTCATCAAAATCGTCAATATCTACTTGATTTTTTATAAGCGCACGCTTGTTGATAACGTGCTTTTCTTCAAACTTATCACCCGTTTGTTTTTTCTTTGTGAAATTACGCTTATCGTTATTTACAGTTGGAATAACGGGTGGCGCAACATATGCACCCACGTTTTGTGGCTTTTTGCCTGCGCCTTGTGGACGAGTGCCGAATTCGGGTTTACCCTCTTTCTTAAAGCCTGCGCCTTGAGATCTATCCGTTTTAGGCTTATATTCGCCTTGTGGTCGGAATTCGTTTCTCGGCTTACGTTCGGGTCTTTCAGGTCTTTCGGGTTTCCCTTCACGACGAACGATAAAAGAAGGGCGTGCAGGAACTACGGGTTCTTGAGGCTTAACTTCTTCTTTCTTTTCCTCTACAACGGGCTTTTCTTCTACGACCGTTTCTACGGGTTTAATTTCTTCTTTAATTTCTTTAACGGGTTTTTCTTCCGTTACTTCCACCGAAACTTCTACCTTTTCGGGTTTTTCTTTTTCGACGGGTTCAGCAACGGGTTCAACCTTAATTTCTTCTTTTTCTGGTTGAACTTCCTTAACCTTTTTCGCTTCAATAAACGCTTTTAATTTTTCTTCGTATAAAGCTTTTACTTTTTTAACCTTGTTTTCACTATCTTGTGAAGTGGCTTTAAATTCGTCAAATTTACCACTTGTCAAAATTTCTTTAGCTTTTTGAATATAGTCTTTACGCATTACGTTCTTTTCAGCCATTTTTATCTCCTAAAAAATCCTTGCTATTAAATAGTTTTCCGAATTATCCAACACGGCTTTTGCCAAAGTAGGATCTGTTATTGCCATCATTTTCGCATTATCTCTATGCGTGAACTCCGAAAGTGTTTTATTCGTAGTTTCTAAAAGTCGAGCGTTGAAACGCCTAGCATACTTTTCAGCAAGTTTTTTGCTATTTTCACTCGCCGTTCCACATACTATAATTAAATTTGCTTTTTTTAACGTTGCTATTGCGTTCGCACCGATTTTATATTTACCGGCTCGCATTGCAAAACCTATAAAGGTTTCTACCTTGCTTTTATTTTCCAAGGAACGCCTCCATTATCCCGTCGTAAACCTCGTCTGAAACTTGCATAGAAAACGCACGGTTTAACAATTTGCCTTTCTTAAGTTTTTTAGCGCATTCTTCACAATCACAAATATATGCGCCACGACCATTAAGTTTACCCGTTCTATCTAGTTGTATTTGGTCGCCCGATTTGACAACTCTTACGAGTTCCTTTTTAGGCTTATTCGCTTTGCAGGCGATACACGTTCTCATCGGTATCTTTTTTTCCATATTTTACCCCGAATTATTCTTCTATCGCAGGTTCTTCGTTAAATTCGTCGTCGCCGAATTCTTCTCTTGCGCCAGATTCGCTTTTAACGTCTATCTTCCAGCCGGTAAGTCTTACTGCAAGTCTTGCATTTTGACCACTTCTACCGATTGCAAGTGAAAGTTTATCGTCCGGCACTACTGCCATTGCGCTATCGTCGCCCGTTTGCATAACTTTTATTACACGAGCCGGAGAAAGCGCTCTTGAAATGTATTCAAGTGGATTTTCGCTCCAAGGAATAATGTCTATTTTTTCGCCGCCGAGTTCTGCTACGATAGCGTTTACTCTTGCGCCCTTATTACCTACGCACGCACCGATTGCGTCTACCATAGGATCTTCGCTATAAATTGCGATTTTCGTTCTTTGACCTGGTTCACGAGCAATTGCTTTAACGCTAACGATACCTTGTTTAATTTCAGGAACTTCGTTTTCAAACAAGCGTTTAACTAAGCCGTTTGCAGTACGAGATACGATAATTTGTGCGTTTTTACCCGTATTCTTAACACTCTTAACGTACACGTTGAGTTTTTGGTTGATTTCGTATTTTTCACCTGCAACCTGATCTTTAGGAAGAAGTACGCCTTCAATTTGATGGCCTGCGATTTCTACGTAAACGCAACCTTCTTCTACTCTACGAACGGTACAAGCCATAAGTTCGCCTTCTTTATCTTCAAACTCGCTTACAGCGTTATCTCTTTCAATTTCACGAAGTTTTTGAACGAGAATTTGTTTAGCAGTTTGCGCTGCAATTCTACCGAAACTCTTTGATTGAATTTCAACAGAAACTACGTCGCCTACTTTATAACTCTTTTTAATTTCTTGCGCTTCTTCAAGAAGTATTTCCTTATCGGGATCTACTATTTCTTCTACTACCGTGCGAACACTATAAATTTTAATAGTGTGCTTATCGGGATTAAGCCTTACTTCTACACCCGACGCTGTGCCTGAGTGCTTTTTATAAGCAACTACGAGTGCAGTTTCGAGAGCCGAAATAAATTCTTGGGCTGATATGCCTTTTTCTTTTTCTAAGTCTAAAAGCGCTGCAAAGAAATCTTGGTTAATCATTTTGTTCTCCTTAATATAATTGATATTATGTTTTTTTCTTTAATTAAAGTCAACGTATTCGTTTACCTTGACCACGTTTTTAAGATCGATCGTAAAAGTGGTTTTATTCACTTTTAAAGTTATAGTTTGCCCGTTATAATCGGTTAAAATACCATCGTGAAACTTTTTGCCTTGTATAGAATTGTAAAGTTTTACTTCTACCCTTTGCCCGATATGACTTAAAAAATCTTGTTCCGTCTTGAACGGTCTATCTATACCCAAACTTGAAACGTTTAAGGTATACGGTTGGCCATAGGTTGGATCAAGTTCGTCTAACGGTTCGTTTACTGCGTTGTGGAATATTTCACAGGTATCAAGATCTACGCCACCCTCTTTATTTATAAACAATGTGAGTGCTGGGGTTTTGCCTTGCTTGAATTCTACTTCTACTACTTCTACGCCCACACTTTCGCCTATGGGCTTTACAAAATCTAAAATTTCAGCGTTAGATTTTACTTTCATTTTTCACCTTTTTTGCTTACTTATAAAAATATGAGAACGGAATTTCCGTTCTCATAAGTCAAGCATTACGATTTCATCAAAATAATATTATCATATTATTATTTTTTTTGCAAGCGTTTTTTTATTTATTTTTAATTTTCATCAATTCTATGAACGCTTCTGCCGTTGCATACGCATCCGACATTGCTCTATGATGATGGAATATTATTCCAAAATGATCTGCTACCGTATGCAAATCGTGTCTTTTTAATTGTGGCAAACACGATCTTGCAAGTTCTAGTGAATCTATAACTTTATTCTTAAATTCATATTCTTCGGCACTAGCAAATCTCTTTATAAACTTGGTATCGAAATCGGCGTTATGCGCAACGACGATACACCCGTCTATAAACTTAATAAAGTCGGGAATAACTGCGCTTATCTTAGGTGCGTCTTTAACCATTTCTTCGGTAATTCCCGTTATGGCAACGTTGTCTTCGGTAATTTTATAATCGGGCTTTACTAAAGTAGTGAACTGTTCGGTCATTACGCCGTCTACTATTTTAACTGCGCCTATTTCCGTTATGCCGTTATTCATAACGTCAAGCCCCGTAGTTTCTATATCGAAAACCACGTATTTGTTTTCGGCAAATTCTTTCGGCAAAGCGACTTCCATATCGAAAACGCTATTCACTTTGATCGTGGTCGCTGGGCTTGGGAATATGGTTTTATATTCTCTAGGTGGACCTTTCTTAAACTTATCTTTCTTTACGAAATCTTTAGGGAAAGTACAACGGTTAATCTTATCGAAAGTAAACGAACGCCTACCGTTATAATCGCCTATATTACCACGAGTAATTATAGTATCCCCGACCTGCAATTCTTTGATTTTATGATAAGTGCCTTTCTTAGAAAAATACACGCCACTCGTTTTGCCCGTAGTATCGTCTAAATGTATTATAAAGAAAGGTTTGCCATTTTTGGTTTCTCGCTCGGTTATTTCGGTTATCGTTCCACAAACGGTTACGTTTCCACTAGTAGCGTCTTCTATATAAAGCGCCGTATCGCCCATGCTTTCGTCGTCTATGATATAGATTTCTTTTACCTTTATCGTTCTATGCTCTATGCGTTGCAATTCGCTTTCGTAAACTTCTTCAGATAAAAGATCTACCGTTTCTTCTATCTCTTTAATATCCGTACTGCCGATAAAGTCCGAACAAAAGCGTTTTTCCATATAGTCGTTAAGTTTATTGAGCGCACCGTTTTTAACTACGTATTCTGCGCCGTCTTTAGTTAATCTCAATATGTATTTTACCACGTTGTCCGTTACCGTCGATATAACGTCGGTGGGTTTTAAGAAAATAGATATCGACGGGTAATTATCGTTTAGATATCTAAAAATTTCCGTGTTAATAAGTTCGTCGTTACTAACTATCTTTTTTATCACCACTTCAACCGTGATAAAAGCAGGGTGAGTGATTTTTTCCACTTCCCTTAAAATCTTTGTCTGCAACTCTTCATCTACCGTTTGGTCGCATATAAAATTGTATCGTATAGCGTGTTTTTCACGTTCTATTTCCACCGAATTTAGTCTTATGTTTTTTAACCTTTGATCGATAGAACGAACGTCTGCTATAAATTCAGCACCGTTTTTTACTGCAAACATTTATCTATTTCCGAGAAAAATTCCTTTTCTACTTCTTCCTTTTTAACCTTTTTAATTATCTTACCTTTTACGAATATTACACACTCGTCTTTTGCCCCTGCAATACCGATATCGCAATCTTTAGCCTCGCCCGGTCCGTTAACAACGCAACCCATTACTGCAATCTTGATAGGCTTTTTAACCGTGACAACGTAGTCTTCTACTTTCTTTGCAAACGCCATACAATCCCACTCGCAACGCCCACAAGTTGGGCAAGCGACGATCTTTGCGCCTTCTTCTATGATATTTAATCCAGAAAGTATCGCCTTACCTGCGACTACTTCTCTAACGGGATCGGCAGAAAGGCTTACTCTTAAAGTATCGCCTATACCACGAACTAGCAACGCACCTATTCCCATTGCGTTTTTAACCACGCCGTTATATTCCGTTCCTGCTTCGGTAACGCCTAAATGCAAGGGATAATCGCAACGCTTTGCAACGTATTCGTAAGCTTTAATCGACATAGGCACGTCTGACGACTTTACCGAAACGACGATATTTTCCACACCGTACTTTTCTAAAATCGCCACGTTTTTAAGCGCACTTTCACCAAGCGAAACTTCGTTCTTGCCGTACTTTTGCAAAAACTCTTTTTCTATACTGCCCGTGTTAGAGCCTACCCTTACGGGCAAGTTGCGTTCTTTTAGTGCCTCTGCTACTGCCCTTACGTTTTGCTCTCCACCGATATTGCCCGGATTTATACGAATTTTATCAGCGCCACCTTCTATTGACAAAAGTGCCAAACGATAATCAAAGTGAATATCTGCAACCAAAGGCATTGATACGTTCTCTTTTATTGTTTTAAAAGATTTTGCATCAACTTCGTCAAGCACGGAAAAGCGCAAGATATCGCACCCTGCGTTTTCAAGGGCTATCGCTTGCTTAATTGCGTTTGAAGTATCCGACAACTTAAAGGTAGACATTGATTGTATCGCTATTTTTTCGCCACCACCAACGGCAATTTTACCTATACTTACTTTTTTACTCATAGGTTTATTTTAGCACAAATATTCCATTTTGTAAAGAGCGCAAAAACATTTACTCGTTATTTTGAGATTTTTCGTAAATTGCTCGTTGTTGATAGGTATATAAAACCGTTTGATAATAGTCGTCAAGATAAATTATCAAGTCGTGATCATCTGCTACTTCCCTTGCCGCCACAAGCGTATCTAAACTATCGTAATACCCGAAAACCGTATTCATCACTCGTTCGTAATACCCCATTTCAACTAATTCGGACTTGGTATATTCACCGTTTCTAATTTCCATAAATTTTAGCAATAGTTCGGCGTTCTCTTTTACGATAGTGTTTCTATACCGTTGTAATTTTTCATCTATACCGTTATTATACTTAAACACTTCTCTTACCAACTTATCTTGTTCGCTTTTTAATTCGTCAACCTTTTTTCTAACCTTTTCAGTAGCGATAAACGAACAATAGGTTTCTGCTTGCTCAAGCATATCGCAAAGTTTAATTCTTTTGGTATTAAGTGAATTTTCTCGTACTAAGTAATCGGTTTCTATCCCCGTGATTTTTTTGTTTTTTTCTCTTTCAAGTTCCGTCCATTTATCTAGCACGATACTAGAATTACCAAGCCCGTTCTTTATCCCTTTAAGTTCGGCTTGGCGTTGACTTTCCGTGTAAAGAGCAACGGTTTTTTCTATCGCCGTTTGTTTTTCAGTCGGTAAACCCTCTAACTCACAATCAATCTCGTCTATTTCCAACTGCAATTTATTTAGATATTCCCTTTTAAATTGCTCGTTTTCTGCCGATAGTAAAAGTTGGGCTTTTTCGTAAAGTTCTTGTTCAGTAAGTTCTAGGTAAATCATTTTTTCTAGTTCTAGTTCCCTTAAATCTGCTTGCTCGTAACCGTCCCTTCGTATTCTGTAATAGTAGTAAAGTTCTCGCAAGGTATCAAACATTTCTTGCTTTGTAGTAGGAATAGTTATTTCCATATTACATCCCCCTTATTCTATACTTAAATTTTATATCTCTTACACATCCACCCGTTATCTTAAAGGTAAACGCATACCCCGTAAGATTAAGGCGTTTTTCGTTGTATCCTTTTTTAAGATCGAACACCATTTTCATATTATCCCCCGTTATTTCTACCCGTGTTTCTTTTTCGGCGCATAAACAAAAATAAATTAAATCTTTTTTGCTTAAAATTTCAAAATCTAAGGGCGGCGTTAAATATTCGCAATCGGTTTTTTCAGTAACACCAAACTCCATCAATTCGTTTCCCGAAAGAATTAATCCCTCGTCGCAAAAGATACAATTCGATTTGTTTATTATCCATTGTTTATTTTTTATTGCGTCGTAACAAAGCAAGACGTTTTCGTCAAGACCGTTTTTCACCCTTGCACAATAAATTGCACCGTTAGCGCAACTATCCCCGTCAAAAGAATATTTTTCGCCTACGTACTCACTTGCGTATCCGTTGACAAATCCGTTTTCGTAAGCACACAAGCCACCTTGATTTATAAATACTATTTTACCACCTACTAGTTTTACGCTATTCTTATCCGGTCTAATAGAAAAACTTTGCTTTTTTAATTGATAATCTTCTCTTTCAGCGTTCACAACCAACTCGTAAATCGCCCGTTCGGTAAAGATAACCAACGAATATTTCGTGGGAATAAGCGCAATTATCTCACCATCTTCTTGGTCAATGCACATAACCCCACCGTTATCTATCCCAGAAGTAAAATCTAAAAAGGTCATTCTTGCGCTAAAATTAAGTTGATTTCCGTTTGCGATTATTAACATTGAATTATACACGATTGCCATATCCCCTTTTGGCAAATTCACTTGCACGACGGTTAGATCTTGATCGATAAGAACGCTATTATTTTCAAACCCGAAAAGTGCGTAATTGTTTCCGTCGTGAGTTATTTGAACGCCGAACCCCTTTTCACTTGCTTGGCACAAATATTTCATTTGGTTTTCACTTTGAACGTACAAGGCGTTGTCAATCACAAAAAACAATTTGCCTATTAGTTTGAAAAATCGTTTAGGGTGCATTTGACTTAATAAGTCAATCGTAGAAACTGAAAGCGTGTCTTTTTCTAGTTTAGAAAGTTTATATTCACAAAGGGATATTTCAGGATTTTTTATAGTTTTTATTCTCATACCCAAGCCCTCTTTTTAATTTGAGCGTTTTTAAGTTTACACGAAGAATATACTGCGTCTGCATACCTATCGTGCCAAAGAACAGCGTCTTTAAAACACCCTTCACTAATTGCAAACTCGGCTGATAATCCGTAAGAAAGTGCACGCTTACTTATTTGATTTTCTCTATAATCTATTTCGTCGTTCAACTCATATTCGGGTGGGAAACAAGAATATTCAACCGTAACATACTCGTCTTTAACAGTAATAAAGTGGCTAAATATTTCCCCCAAAGAATTGCCACCGTTATCGTTTATTACGGCAAGAATTTGCAAGGGATTATTCTTTAGCGAAGTGTAATATACCCTGCCGTTTTCGGCTTTTAATCGTTCACTCGTAACCATAGGTATAAATGAACAAGCAAGTTCGTTAATAACTAGGTTTGCTAACCTTGTCATTTTGTCAACCACCTTTGCTAATTCTTCCGAATCGTTTTTTTCGTTAAGATACTCTACTATATCTTCTCTGCCGATTGCAGTTGCCGAAGCAATAATAATATCTTTAATCGTCATAAATTTCTCCTTTTAAAAATCTTACCGAGCCATTTGGCTCGGTAAGACATAGTTTTTTATGATTCCGTAACTCCCGTAAGCATACCTTGCGCAAACGGACGTGCACACATAAGTTCGGCATACTTAACGAGCGTTGCCGTATACACGGGTTTACCGGCTACTTGTTTAAGCACCTTACCGTCATCCCCCGTCAACCATTGCCAGTCGCAAAGTTGATGCAAGGTAAAGTCGTCGGTATTAAGCAAATAAATTGTTCCGTTAGGACAAAATCTATCTGCCACAATAGGTATTCCGTTATAAGATATGGTGTTATAACCACCTTGAAGTTCCATCATTCCAAGTTTGGTGTTTGCATTTGCAAAAACTTTTTGCAAAGTTCTTCTTACACCCCACGAACAGATGATAAGGTTAGGAACGCTGCCACTCTTGGCTTCAATATTATCTATAGCCATTTGAATTGCTACTTCGTTAATATTGCCAACGCCGTGTCTGATATACGGTTTCATCCAAGAATTGTTTTGGTAATCTAAGCCGTAAAGACTACCACTATTTACGTTGAAAATTGCTTTCAAACCGGTAATCTCTTTGTTATATGAACCAGAAACAACTACTTTCGTGTCTTCTTCCATACATTCTTCAGTAAGACTTACGCCTTGAATTTTAATACTCGTTTCATCTCTATTGATTGAGATTACTTTCTTGCCACTATATTCTTCTAACTTAGTTCCGTCTGGGGTATAAAAATCTACGATCATACCTTCTACAACGTTGTTAATCGTATCTAGTTGAATTTCACCGTTATTTACACCGTACACTTTTGCAAGCGTTCCCGAACCGTCGCCGAAAAGCATTCTACCAAAGTTGAACGCACTAGACTTGATAAGGTTATCCATTTCGTAATTGAGTAGGTTTACAAATGCACCTGCATTGTTTTCAGACGCTCTTACTGCCTTATCTGAAATTTCTACTACGCCGTAAAGGTTTTTTAAGTCTGATACAAACTGCACGTATTCACTTTCTCTCGCTTTAGGAAGCATCCCGTCTTCCGTCCCTGCACCTATGCCACCGTTAATACCGTGACAAACTAATTGTCTAACTTCTTTGCCCCACACTTGTTCTGAATTCTTTTCTATCATTGAAAAGAAAGGGTTGATTTTGTTGTTGAGTTGATCACTAACAACGTCAAGATAATAAGATTTTAACGCATTGTCTGCGCTTTGTAATGTTACTGCCATAATTTCTCCTTTTGGTTAATTAAATAATTCTTTTGCAAGTTGCCCTGCTTCTTTAAATGTTTTAGGACGCTCGCTTGGGGTTTTAACACCCACGCCCACGCCGTTTAATACGATTGCTTTTTGCTTTCTTTCAAGCAACCCTTTTAAATAATCTTTTAGCACGTCTTCTTTATCGTCTTGTGTCGGGGTGCTAACCTTGTCGACGGACGATATTTTCTCTTCTAACTCTTTTATTCTCTGACAACGCTTGGTAAACTCAGATTCTAAAGCGTTATATGCTGATAACAGCGTTTTAGCATCCTTAAACTTGCCGTATGAGACCTTGCCGACCGTATCGCCTTGCTCTATACTTTCTTCCGTCGCTACGGGTTGCGCCGTCTGCTCGGTTTGTTCAACTTTAAGTTCTTCCATTTTATTTTTCTCCTTTTTCTTTTATTCTTTTTTTATGCTCGCTTATATGAGCGTAAATCCTTTGTTTTTGTTCTTGACTTAGACTATCGTATTCACTTAACACGTATCTAACGTGCTCTTCTAAATGTATTTCGTCGTCGTCAATTTCTTCTATCTCTTTCAATTCCTTTTTAAGTTTTTCGTTTTCCTTTTGCGCTCGTTCTTCTTGCAAGCGTGAAAGCCCTTTTTGGTAATCTAAATCTTTATACCCTAAAAGCGACAACACCTTTTCTTTTGTAGTCGATCGCAGTTTCCCTTGATCGTCGAACAATAGCCCACTGTCGTAAAGCCTAAATATCATATCCTTTTTTTGTCTATTAGAATATAACAATTCGTTTTCACTTTCAAGATAAACGTCGTCTGACGAAAAAACGTTTCTATCGGCGTAAAGAACCTTTATATTCTTTTCTTCATCAAGATATCTCACAGCCCTAACTGTTGCCATAAATTGTGCGTAAAGCCTTACCGATTGTTTGCCTATTTCTATGAACGCTCGGCGAATATTATCAGCCGTCATTACAAGCCTTGAATTATCTTGTTCCACCAAGATTTCCAAAGCCGAACCACTTGACAATCTTGCGTTAGACGCACTACTAGAAACGTCGGACACGCCACTTATAATAACGAATTCGTTTATTAGTTTGTTTTCTTCTTCGTTAAAATCGGTAGGCATAGTGGTATCTTCTAAAATTTCCGGTGCTTTAGAGCCTTGTCTATACACCAAAACTTTACCCGGTGAAAGACCTTCTTCTGCAAGGTCGTCTACATCGATTGAACCGTCTTCTACCGTCATAACACCCATTGAAAGCCTATTCATAAACTCGTGTTTACGATTTTTTACTGCGTTAAACGCTCGTTGAACGGGAATAAGTCTTTCTATTATACTACTACCGAAAAAGCACCCTGCTTTGGCTATTGATTCTTGTTTTACGAAAGGAAAACTTCTAGTTCTGTTTTCCCCGTTCAAATAAGGCAAATCACCCTCGTATAAAAGTTTTCCATTAGCAACGGTAATTAGCCTGCCGTTAGGATAGGTTTGGCTTGGTCGTTCATAACGCTCAATAACTATTGCCGAATCTTTTACCGTACGCTTGTTCCTTTCAGTATTTCTGGTGTTGGTTTCGTTAAGGTTATACACCCCTATCTCTTTCCCCTCTACTATAACGCCGTATTTGTTTTTTATCTCACTCACGGAAACCGTTCGTGCGTGAATTATGCTGTTCAAGTCGTGTACGTTTTCCGTGTAAAGACTATCTGGGAATATTTCAAACGGCGATACGGGTAAAATTTGCGCTTCCCCCTCGTAAACGGGTAACCCGTCTACTTCGCCTAAATATTCGCCCCCGTCGTTATTCCACACGACTTTATAGAAGCCCGTGCCACAAGTTTCCATCCAAATATTAACTTTTTTGGAAACGCTAGACATATCCGAATTCTTAAATGCGTTGGCGATAAGTTTTTCTGCAACGCTTGCAGCCGCAACGTCTTTATCGTCGTCCGTTTTAGGTCTTACCGACGCTTCTGGGTTTACCCTAGAAAACTTTGCAAGTCTACTTTCTATAATCGGGGCAATATGGTTAAACACACCCCTGTTTTGCCAAAAGAAAGTTTTATACTCGTCTACGATATCCCCTTTTGCGTTAAAATCGCAGTATTGATTGCCCGAAAGAAAATTCATATTGAGTTCCCATTGCCGTTCAAGATTTAAGCGTTCTTTTCGGCGTTCGTTAAAATCTTCTTCTACTTGGGCAATGAGATTTTTAACACGAATTTCTTCTTGTTGCTCTTCGCCAATTTGATTAAGTTTCTTTTTCAATTTTCTTCTCCTTTTTGTTTTTTGTTCCTTTTGAAAGAAGTTCTAATAGTCGTGCTTTTTCTTCAGATAGTTGCTCGTCCGTCATACTTGAAACGCTTTCTTGTTTCTCAATTAACAACTTTAACGCCGTCAAGTCGGGTGGAACGTTCTTTTTAGTTACCTTTTTTTTCGCAAGTTTTATTTCGCCGTTTTCAGCAATATATTCTTCTACCGTTTCAGTACAATCGTACCCGAGCGCTTTTTTCATCAAAACTTCTTTAAGTTTTTGGTCGGTCAAGTTTGCAGTTTTAATTTTTTCTTTCATTTAACATCTTTCTGATAAGCCTCTCTTTATCCTTTTGAATTTCCGTCTTTTCTACTTTTGGAAGGGTTGTTTTAGGCTTTGTCATAAGATAATATCTTAATTCGTCCATATTAGATACTATCTCTAAAACTCCCTATTTTTTATGCTATAAACGACAAAAAAGAACGCAAAATGCGTTCTTTTCTGTTAGTGTATTTTTTCTTGGCACAAGTTTTGGCACAGTAGGAGATAATATCTCTTTTCGACAATGTACTATTCTGCTTTTAATATTATCCCTTTTTTCTCCGAAAAGTATTGATTTATCTTGCTTGATGCTTCCAAATCGCTACTACCTAAATAGTCCGCATACACATTTAACGTTGTCATACTCTTACTATGTCCAACCCTATTTGAAACAGTTACAACCGGAACTCCTGCAATCATCAATAATGTTATATTGGTATGTCTTAAACTATGAACCGAATAGTGTTTTACCCCTGCATTATCCAACAGTTCATCAAACCAATTTCTAATCGTTGTAGGGTGCAATCTCTTTCCTGCTTTTCCCACAAAGACACAATCGTCATCACTTTCCCACTTGTCTGCAAGAGCATATTTCTTATTATCGTACCATACTTTATATTCCTTTAATAAAGCGATTATACCATCGGGAAGTTCAAAGGTTCTTATTGAACTTTGCGTCTTGGGTTCTTTCAAAATTAACCCCTTATATGCAACCGTTTCATATTGACGTTTAATTGAAACAGTATTTCTTTCAAAATTGAAATCACTCCAATTTAATCCACAAAGTTCTCCCTTTCTCACACCCGTAAATAGTAAAAACATTATCGCAGTTTTCTTACGTATATCTTCGTTTTTCATACACTCTTGCACCAACAACTTTGCTTCGTCAACAGTCATTGAATGAACTTTATTAGCATCTCTATGCTTGGTTGTTATATATAACTTCCTTGCAAAATTATAATCAAGCACACCCAATCTCACAGCAAATTGCAATGTACACCTTACAATCTTTTTCATCCCTTCATAATAAGAAGATTGAAAAGCCGTTTCTTCTATTTCATAATCAAATATCTCCCCCATAGATATTCCAAGCGCATTTGATATGCTTGTTGCCGTTTCAAGAGAAGTTCTTTGTTTAAGCGCATCCCTTACAACGCACTTATTTAACCCGTTAGGTTTACAAAAAAATCTATAATACTGATAACCATATCGTTCGTGTAAAATCTCTTTTAATATCGGTTTTGCTACGATATAAGTTTTAGTATGTTTCAAAGCGTGTATTTGGGAATAAATTTCTTCAAGCCTTATAGGTGTCAAGTCTTTCAGTTTATATGGCTCCGTGATATGCTTAATTTTATCATATCCTACTTTTGATGAAGCATAATAACTTGCGGATTTCTTTGCTTCTATATTCTTTAACCAATACTCTGCAAATTCATTAAATTTTGTTTCGTTCGTTGCAATGGGTTTTAATCTTCCACCACAAGCTTCTATGACTTCATCTTCAAATTCTTTTGCTATACGCTTTAATGCTATAACTAATTGCTTTTCAGTATATACTTGTTCGGGCTTCCACGTCTTTGCTCTTTGAATTTCGTCGCCTTTATAATCAATTATTTTTACTTGTATTTGATATGATGAAGAACCATCTTTTCTCTTTCTCTCTTTAATTGAGTACATTAAGAACCTCCAAAATTACTAAATATGCCGTTTAATGTTTCAGCCGCAGACTTATCCGAACTTTGAATATAATAGGCATACACGTCCGTTGTTGTACTTGTCCTTGCGTGACCTGCTCTTCCCGAAACAGTAACAAGCGGAACCCCCGACATTATTTGCAATGTAATATTAGTATGTCTCAAACTATGAACTGAATAATGTTTTATTCCTGCTTTCTGACAAGTTTTTGTCATCCAAGATTTAATATTTACAGGATTTATACGTTGCCCATTACGTTGAATAAAAACACTTCCTGATTCAACCCATTTATCGCCCCACAATTCAACTTGTTCATCATACCACTTTTTGTACTCTCTCAATTCTTCGACAAGAATTTCAGGAATACTTATAACACGGTTTGAAGATTGTGTTTTAGGCTCTTTTAACAACAATCCACCTTTTTCATCTTTATAATGATGAACTTCGGTATATGCTCTTTGAATATGTATTTTAGATTTTTCAAAATCAATATCTTCCCAATTCAACCCACAAACTTCTCCACGTCTCATACCCGTTAAAAGCGTGGTTTTTATTGCTACTCTCCATTGAATATTCTCAATCTTGCATAACGTTTCATAAAATTTACCAAGTTCTTCTTCATTCATACATTGAATCGGCTTCTTTTTCCTTTTACCCGCATCAACAAACTCTGCACTTGCGTAATTGTCATCAAGTATTCTCAATCGTACTGCATAAGCAAGAACATTATATACAGCCATTTTATATCTACGAAGAGTTGCTTCCGCATAAGGTTCATATCTAATGGTTATATCAAATAATCTATCAATATCCATTTTGCAAACATTCGCAAACATTGTCGCATATTTTATTCCAATATTTAATCCATTAAAAACCCTACTTAACGTTGCACAATTAAGCTCAGTTTCATTTCTCAACCAAATAAATGTTATACCTTGCTTTTCAAGTATTTTCTTCAAATTCTTCTTAGGATATATCTCATATATCTTTTTTTGCATTTTATCAATTTTATCAAAAGTAGCTTGAACTATACTTGGATTTATTGCATTAACTCTATACCCACCAATTAAGGGTAGCACGACCTTTATTGACTCTTCTGCATTACCCATATAGGTTTTTCCGTAATTCATTTCGGCTCGGTCAAGCCATTTTTTAGATAAATCTGCAAAAGTAATATTTACATTACAGTTTTTCTCTTCTGCGGACGTATATGATGCAATAACACGTTTCTCAAACTCATCAGCAAAGAGTGTACACGCAGTATTTATTTCTTTCTCAGTCATACCCTTTTCAGGTTTCCACGACGTACTTTTAGTTACCATCTTGCCTAAGCCTACGTCTTTAATTGCTACCTGTATTTTATAGGTAACACCTTTTTTGCCTTCTCTCTTGATAATGGTTGCCATTATTACACCTCTTCTTCAATTCCAACAACCTGTAACAAGTCATCGTAATTCAAAATAATTTTTTTACCTGACCTAAAATGCTTAACCTTTCCGTCTAAACATAATTTTCTTATACTATTGTATGTTAAAGCACTTTCAGGGTCGATTTGCTTTATTAGCTCTAACGCTTCATAAATTGAACGCATCCTTGTTTTTGCCATTTTTCCTCCTTATAAGCTAAGGGTGTCGGCACAATTACCAACACCCTTATCAGTAGTCGTAATTGTGCCAATGGCACTTTACGCTATTTGGTTATTTATTTCTTATATTTTTCTTTAATAAGGTCAAAACTCATATAAAGAAAACCTGCTTTCGATATATTATTCTTTTTAAGAAATTCGTCAAGTTCATCAGCAAAAGTTCTTGGAACACTTGTCCCCCAAACCTTATTTGCTTCTTTTCTTTCCAAAAAATGAACTTTCTCATATTTCCTTCTTGAATTTCTACTTGGTGTATCTTCTTTTCTCATTTTGCCCCCTTATTTAGACGAACATATCGCCGTTACGATTATCCCAATTAGAGACATTATCGCATTACCTATAATTAAAAAACCTGCTAATCCAAACCTAAAAATTTTTCCTATCGCATTTAATACTTTCATTTTATTCTCTCCTTAAACCGTTTCATATACGATTTGATTAAGTATTGCCTCTTCAATTATTTTTTGAATCGTATTTTCCCTTTGAACGTCGGTCATATAATCTCCTGTTCTTTTATACTCTTCTTTTTTAGACAATTGAGCATACATTACTTCATACAACTCGTTCGCTCTTCTATCTACACCGTGTAAATATTCGGGTAGATGCCCTGCAAGAGACATAAGTTTTCCGAAATTGTGTTCTTCTATATAATGTTTAGCCATAGTACCATACTTTCCATATACGTGTTTTTCAGGCTTTACCATTTTTTGATACGCTCTAATTTCAGCCACCGTCATCTCTTCATTTGCTTCCGCTTTTCGCAAGATTTCTTGTTTGTTCATAATATGCCTCCTTTCAATTTTACTCGTATTAACACGATAGCGCCAAAGTTTGGTTTTGTCAAGCTGTTTTTCATCATTTTTTGAAAATTTTTTAATTTTTTTTTAGAAATTTATTCTTTTTAGTGCCACATCATAATACTGTCGCTCTTTTTCAATGCCGATAAATCTACGATTTGTATTAACACAAGCGACTCCTGTACTACCCGAACCCATACAATTATCCAATACAACATCATTTTCTTCTGTATATGTTTTAATTAAAAACTCCAAAAGTTCAGTTGGTTTCTGCGTGGGATGAACTTGCTGTTTTTCCCTTTCAAACTCCAAAATAGTAGTTGGATAGTTTGTAAATTTTTGCACATAGTCTGTTCCTGAGTTTAGTTGATTTTTATCAGACTTATACCCCATTGAAGAACGCCACGTATTATTTGTTTTGTTTGTTTTCTTAATATCTACCGCCTTTAATGTAGGTGGATGATATGGTATAGGATTTTTCGATAAACTTCCCACCTTTGCTTTACTGAATACTGCAATTTCCTCTATTGCGTTCAATGGTTTGTAATTAGCATTAAGAAACCCTGTCGGTGTTTCTTTCTTCCATAGCCATAAATACCTAAACAACTTAATATTTGAACATATTAGTTGTGAAGTAAAAGGCTGAGTACCAAAAAGACAAATAACACCATTTGGCTTAATAATTCTTTCATACTCACTCCAAAGTTTTTCTAACGGCAAAGCCTTGTTCCATTTATGAACAACACTTGTTCCGTAAGGTAAATCGCATAATATAAGGTCAATAGATGAATCAGGGATGCTCGGCATCACTGCCAAGCAATCCCCACAGTAAAGTTCCTGTTTGTTCATTAGGTTACAAGCGCTGCAATACCTTTAACAAGATACGGAGCCGCAACCAAAATTGCGAAGATGACAATTAAACCTATACCGTAATTAACCAACATCTTCTTAGCCTTTGCCTTATCTTCGTTTTTCGTAGCGATGATAATAGCAATACCCATTGCAATCGACCATACACCTGCCGTTGCTAAGAACACCCACATCATATATGGACTATACTCATTAAAAAGATATTCCACATAGTTTGATACCTTTTCATACTGAGCGCCCATATCTTGCTCGTAGGAATCGGTACAAGTAGAACAAATATACGTTCTCTTGATTACACCATCTATATTTTCTTCGCTTGCAAGCTGATAATTATGTCCTTTTTCGGGAATCTCATCGATACGTTCATATTCACACTTTGAACACCCATAATATCTTTCGCCCTTAGTATCACAAGTCGATGCAAGAAGAACGTGCGTTTCTAACGAGTGTCCACTCGGACTTACGATATTTGTCTTATACTCATATTGACAAGCCAAGCAAGTGTGAAGAACACACCCCTCTTCCGTACACGTTACTTCTACATACGTTTCTACATAAT
Source organism: Christensenellaceae bacterium (assembly GCA_045654165.1). Taxonomy (GTDB): domain Bacteria; phylum Bacillota; class Clostridia; order Christensenellales; family Borkfalkiaceae; genus UBA1259. The sequence goes on along the minus strand of JAZOMV010000039.1, from coordinate 429 downwards.
CGTGTCCTGTTGCTTTCAAGATTTGTGTTTTATACATATCACTACATCTTGAACAGCTTTGACCAATATACCCTTCTTCCGTACAAGTCGGTTCTACCCTCTTTGCTTGATAATCGTGTCCGAGCGCATCTACAAAAGTATCATTATAACCCGTTCCACATCTTGAACAAATATGAGTTGTATAACCTTTGTCCACGCAAGTAGGTTCAATTACTTCGGGTTCATAAGAGTGTCCCAATGCAGGGATTGCTTCATTATACTTATAATTACACGTTGCACAAGTTTTATATCTTAAACCGTTTTCCGTACACGTTGCACTTGTCGTAATTCTCCAAGCACTATATTCGTGTCCGTGCGCATTTACATAATTTTCAATATAACTATCGCCACAAACACTACACGTTTGTGTAGTATAACCTCTATCCGTAC
>JAZOMV010000038.1:0-91256 GCA_045654165.1 Christensenellaceae bacterium | reverse complement strand
AAGACATTTGTCTTTCCGTTTGCTTAGAACTGTTTGTTGCCTGCTAAAGTAACTGCTAATAATACTTCTGCATTCATTTCTTTGAACATGTTCTTATAGCGTAAGAAAAATTTGCTCATTTGCATGCCTCCTTTATTCAGTTTTCACAGGCATTATATTAAAATTTTTTTATATTGTCAATGGTTTTTTATCGGTTTTTTAAAATTTTTTTATTTTTCATTTTTTGTTAATTTTTTTCACATTTATTTGGAAAATAAAGTTAATACCCCACTTTTTTTGTTAAAAAATAACAGCGAATTATTTTTCGCTGTTATTTTTTACAAAGTCTTTTCAATGTTAAACGCTATTTTAGAAAGGCAATCGTACATAATATTTCTATCATGTTCGTCAACGCCTTTACTTGCTTCGCCGATATACAATCTTATATTATAAGATATTCTATCTGCAACGGTTTTTCCAAGTTCGGTCAATTCTAAATCTGCACGATATCTGCTATTATTTTCATCAGTATTTTTAATAAAGCCTTTTTCTTTTAAGTTTAGAATAGCACGAGAAATTGCGCCTTTGTCTTCTTGGCAAATTTCGCACAATTCGGTCGCCGTTAAGGTCTTATATACAGATATATAATATATACAAGATACGTGTGAAATTTTAAGATCGAATTCTTCCATAACACGTGCCTTAATTTTCCTTATTGCTTTATTAATTTTTGCAAGCAAAATAGTAAAAGTTTCAAAACGTTCTTCCACTTTAAACACTCCCTTTAAATCTTGTTAAAAATCGTTGTCGAGTAAAAATCCTTTTTCTTTAAGGGATTTACCTATTTCGTCAAGAATCTCTTCCGAATCAGCCGTTACGGTATGATAATGATACCCACCCGTTATATCCATAAGTTCGGTGGACTTACCACTTCTTACCCCGTCGATAAATTTCTCTACGTGATAATCGGAAAATATATTCATTTTTGCTTCTATTTTGCCATAAACTTTATGCCATACGAAATCGTTTACAACCGTTCCACCAAGACCTATTATAGTGCTTAATACTTCTTTGGTTTGTTCTTTCGTATGTTTTAGTTTGAACACTCGTTCGGAAAAGGGTGATTTCTGCACGATATAACCGTAATGCGTGGATACTATTTGAAAGCCAGATGCTTTCAATATCGCAATATCTTGCACGATTATTTGCCTTGAAACGTTAAACTTTACCGAAAGCGTTGCCCCCGAAACGGGCTTTTGTTCAGACATCATAAACAAAGCAATGGCTTTTCTTCTGTCTTCCGCTTTCATTTTTCCCCCTTTTATTATAGCGGACGCAAGTTTTTAAGCGATAAATCAAGTATAGGAGCAGAGTGAGTAAGTGCACCGCTTGAAACGTAGTCCACACCGATATCTACTAATCTTGCAACGTTTTCTCTCGTAACGTTTCCACTACATTCAGTTTCGGCTTTTCCTTTTACGAGTTGAACGGCAGTTCTCATATCTTCCACGCTCATATTGTCAAGCATAATGATATCTGCGCCTGCCTCTAACGCTTCTTTAAGCATATCTAAGTTTTCTACTTCTATTTCTATTTTTCTTACGAACGGTGCGTATTCTTTAGCCATTTTAACTGCTTGTTTAACGCCACCAGCCGCACCGATATGGTTATCTTTCAACAAAATTCCGTCGCTCAAATTATATCTATGGTTGCAACCACCACCAACTTTTACGGCGTATTTTTCAAACACTCTCATATTAGGCGTTGTCTTTCTAGTATCTAAAAGTCTTGTCTTACTGCCTTCAAAAAGTTTTACGATAGAACGGGTATAAGTTGCAATACCACTCATTCTTTGAAGATAGTTAAGCGCAGTTCTTTCGCCAGACAAAAGCACTCTTATATCCCCTTGAACGTAGCCGATTTTTTCACCCTTAAACACTTCGTCGCCGTCTTTTTTAGTAAATTCCACTTTAGTTTCGGGATCTAAAAGTTCAAACACTCTCTTAAATACGCCAAGACCTGCAATTATACCGTCTTGTTTACAAATAAGTTCTACGCCACCAAGACAATATTCGGGCATAACGGAATTAGTGGTTATATCTTCGCTAGTAATATCTTCCTTTAACGCACTCAAAATATATTGATCTGCATTTACTAACATACTAATACTATTCATGACTTTCTCTCTCCTTTTCTATTGCCGTAAGAACGGCTGTTTTATATTCTTCTTTATAATTTTCGTATTCTTTTAAGTCAAGATTAAATTCTATCGGTTCAATAGCCGTGTAATTTTTAACAATTTCCCTTGACGCTCTTCTACTAAACACCAAACTTTCTAATAGCGAATTACTTGCAAGCCTATTTCTACCGTGCACGCCGTTGCAAGCAGTTTCCCCACTAGCGTAAAGCCTTTCCATAGAAGTTTTGCTATTCCTATCAACGTTTACGCCACCCATAAAATAGTGTTGTGAGGGAACTACGGGAATACTCTCTTTAGTCACGTCGTAACCTTCTTCTAAACAATGTTTGTATATGTTCGGAAAATGGCTTTTAATTTCTTCTTCAGGAATATCTTTAAAAGATAACCAAACGTGTTCAGAGCCTTCTTTTTTCATTTCTTTCATAATGGCGTTCGCCACCACGTCACGGGGTTGAAGTTCATCTACGAAACGCTCGCCTTTTGAGTTTAGAAGTTTAGCACCTTCGCCACGCACGGATTCGGAAATAAGGAACTCTCTACCACCTTTCTTTCCGTAAAAAGTCGTGGGGTGAATTTGAATATAATCTATATCTTTTAATGCTATTCCGTGTTTTAGAGCGATAGCCAAAGCGTCGCCCGTAAGATGCCTATAATTAGTAGAGTGATCAAACAAGCCACCTATACCACCGGTAGCCCACACCGTATAATCGGCAAAGATTGTTGAATATTCGCCGTTTTGATCGTGCCCAACTATTCCGTAACACACGTTATCACGACTAATTATATCAACCATGGTGTATTTTTCTATAATGGTTACGTTAGAAAGTTCTCTAACGGCTTTTAAGAGATTAGAAGTGATTTCCTTTCCCGTTTGATCTTCGTGAAAAAGAATTCTAGGTCTTGAGTGAGCGCCTTCTTTGGTATACGCAAATTCTTCGCCATCTTTTTCAAACTGAACGCCGTAATCCACTAGATCGCCGATAACCTTTCTAGAAGATCGTATCATAATATCTACCGATTCGGGATTGTTTTCATAATGCCCTGCACGCATAGTGTCTTCGTAAAAAGATGAATAATCGCTATCGTCTTTAAGCACGCAAATACCACCTTGGGCAAGGAAAGAATCGCTACGTTCAGCCGTGTCTTTTGTTACTATTACAATTTTTTTGTCTTGGGGAAGATTTAATGCACAGTATAAACCTGCAGCACCACTTCCTACGATTAGAATATCTGTTTTCATGGTCGTCTTTTTTAGTTTTTATTTGCCTAATTCTAGCATTTTATCTAAAGGTATAAGGGCTTTCGTTCTTTTTTCTTCGCTTACGCTAACGGAATTTTCACCCGTTTTCAAAACGTGAAGTATTCTTTCAAGCGTAATCTTTTTCATATCCGTACATACGGGGTTTGGGTTCGGGAAGAAAAACTCTTTATCAGGATTATCGGTTTTAAGTTGATATTCCACCCCGATTTCCGTACATATTATATATTGTTTATTAGTATCTGCTTTAGCATAGTTAACAATACCCAAAGTACTACCAACGTAATCGGCAAGTTTAACCACTTCTTCGGCGCACTCAGGATGCACTAAAACCTTAGCGTTAGGATACTTTTCTTTTAGTTCAAGCACTTGACTAGCCGTCATCTTGTCGTGATATGGACAAAAACCGTCGTTTAAGATAACGTTCTTTTCCGGTATTTGTTGCTTTACAAACCTACCTAAATTCTTATCAGGAATAAAGAACACGTTTTGGTTTGGCAATTCACGAACGATCTTTAATGCGTTAGAAGAAGTTACGCAAACGTCGCTTAAACATTTAAGATCGGCTGTGGAATTAATATAACACACTACTGCCAAATCGTGATATTTGTTGCGAAGTTCTTCTATTTTTTCCTTTTTAACCATGTGCGCCATAGGACAATCAGCCGTAATATCCGGCATAAGCACGGTTTTTTCAGGGTTTAATATTTTAGCACTTTCACCCATAAAGGAAACGCCACAAAAAACTATGGTGTCTGCCTGAGTATCCTTTGCAATCTTTGCAAGGTAAAACGAATCGCCAACGTAATCTGCAACTGCCTGCACTTCCCCGTCAACGTAATAATGCGCAAGTATTATTGCGTTCTTTTCCTTTTTAAGGCGTTGAATTTCTTCGGTAATAATCTTTTTCATAACCCGACCTTTCTATTTTTCGTTGGATTAACTATACCATAAAACATTACATCTGTCAAGTTATCTGTAAACCCATTTGTAAATTTTATAAAATTTTTTATATTTATTTGGTGTGAATGATGGTGGATTCCCCTTTTAGGGGAAATGTCAATTGCGACAAAAGGGTTGCCGTCCCACGCTAGTGGATTTCGCCTGTGCGACCATACCCGATAAATAGTGGGTGTCCACTATTTACCCTAACGGGAATTCAACTTCCCAAATTACTTCCCAAAAATTGAAAAAAAACCGTTTTCGGCGATTGAAAAACGGTTAAAAATGAAGAAAAACGGGCGATTTTGCCCGTTTTTCAATGATTTTGGTGTGCCAAACTGAACGTAAATTGAACCACAAAAGGTTTAGTTTACGTTCTTTTTTTATTTGAAAAACAAAAAAGGGCGAGACAATAAGTCCCACCCTAAAGATTAAAATTTATAGGTTTATGCACCCCTCCCACTATGGTTTGTTATATTATTAAAAAAGCATCCAAATAAATTCACTCTTATGTTTTTTAATACTAAAATGGTAAATCATAATTTTTTACTGATAAAGAGTTTATTTTTACCTTTCGTTGTTTATCCACATTGTAATTTGAAATAAACATTCTATCTTCTTTCCACTTTGCAATAGCAGAACTCATATCACGATTTCTAACTTTGTTGTTGCGACCAATGAGCCAATCAAGATGACTACAAATCCCACTTATTGTATATAAACCATTATCAACTACACGTCGTAAAATTTCCTGTCTTTGATTAGAAGATAAATCATCGTTTGCACTTACATTGTATCCACTTTGATGTAATAATGATTCAGGCTTTAATTCTTCTCCGTTCATTATGGCTAATCCATTTTTACGATATGCTTCATACGTAAGTTGCTGACAAAGAAGAATACCTTTTTCTCTCAAATGGTTATAATCTGTTTCCAATATAAAATAACACTTACAAATTAAACAATATCCTGCAGAGATTTTTTCTGAAATGATATTTCCTGAAGGTGTCATAATATCGACAACTGCCTGTACTTGCTCAATTTCGTGATTTGCGTTGCACTTAAAAACATTACATTTAACAACAAAATCTGCGAAGTTTATTTTATAATCTTTAATATCATTACTTTCTTGTTTGTTAGCATTGTTTAATTTATGTATAATATTATCTAATTCAGCCTCCAATACATTTAGTCTGTCATCTATACTTAATTTTCCATTTATTTTAACCAATTGTTCTTTTTTTAATATGTCAATACTGATTGAAGAAGAAAAATCGCAGAAATAGTCTTCATTATCGCTAAATTCTTCCTGTTGTAAATTTAATATAAAAGATATAGAATTTTTCACTTCCTTTTTACTTGTACCTATATTTAAACAGATAATTTTGCTAACATCTTCCGAAAAAGGTTCAACTAAATCTAATAAGCAGTTTTCTTTTTGAATGCCATCTATAATTAGTTTATCTAGATAAATTTTAGTGCAATCAACACCATTATAATAGGTTTTGAAAAATATAGATATATTATTATCATATACTAATATTTTATCTAACATTATTTTATATCCAGCATCGTTATAAACTATATGATTTACTGTTTTTACAAATTTTACTTCCTGTGTACTTATTTTGCTTTTGTCCATATAACTAAAACCTTTTTTTAATCTTATTTTGAAAACATATAACTTTGTTCTCTTATTAATAACTTAATTTATCTCATACTTATAGGTCATTCCTAAATGATTTCCCTTAAAACCACATTTTTCCCAAAACATAACATTTTCTTCACCAAAAGGAAAGAGTTCGAAACAATAAGGATATTCTTTTAAAAATTGTTGAATAACGGCTTTTCCGTAACCTTGTTTCTTTTTAGCGTCGATTATTTCAAACTTAGCAATCATTGGATGAGGGCTTATTGAGTAGTATATTAATCCTACAAATTCATTGTTTTGCGTTAAAATTTTTTCGCAACCTTTAATATATTTTTTATCTATAATAAGCCAATTTAATATCCACTTATCGCTAGTATATATTTCTTTTAATTCATCATAATTTATTTGTACAAACTTAAACATATTATTCTTATAATTAAATTAATTTAAGAGCTTTTCTTATATCTTCTATTTCACTCACTCCTATTGTGCAAACACATATTTTAGTATCGTTATGCTTTAGTGCGAAAGCTAACGTTTTATCGCCTTTATGTATTCCTTTAATGTTGAAAGGCTCGGATAATATTTCACAAGAAAACACATAGGTATCTTCGTTGATAATCTTTTCTAGTTTTTCTATTTTTACCCATACATTTTCAAAAGATTTCATATCAGTTAATAAGCCTTTTAAAATATCTGGATTGTCATCCCGTCTAAACTCATCAATAAATCTAATATCTCTTGTTGTTAGTATGTCTTTGCCATAGAACTCGCTATTAATTGATTCAATATATCTTTCAAACGCTATGTTTATTGCTTTATTGTCAATGGGGATAATTTTATAACCTTCTAATTGTGCTTTTGTATACATGTTAACTGTCAAATTAAACAAATCATGTGGCGTAATTGTGTACTCACCATTAATGTAAACAGCTTCAAACAACGCCTCAAAAATTAAACTTTCTTTTATATAGAATTTACCTTTTGGCGTGTAGTAAGAGTAACATAGAAAAGCATTTCTATTAATAGGAAGATGTAAATCTTTAATTTTTTTATTTTCTGTTTCTACAACTAACCAAAATTTTCTATCGTAATCTCTAAAATTCATAGTGTTTTTTAATCCTTATTCTTCATAGCCATCTTGTAATTTTAAGCCGTATTCGTCTAATTTTTTTATAATTTCATGTAATGATTTCAAGCCCAAATTTCTTACTTTTAGCATATCATCTTCGGTTTTTTCAATTAATTCTTCTACTGTGTGTATATTCGCACGTTTTAAGCAATTATATGTACGAATTGACAAATCCATTTCTTCTATAGTTTTTTGTAATATTTCTTTATCAACCATATATTCAACAAATAATTTTTCAACGGATATATTTGAAAAGTTTTTTTCTATACAATTTATCAATTCATAGAAAGAAGTAATTTTCAACCTTTTCATTTCTAAATGCAATGACTTTGCTGAATAGTTATTGATATGTAATTCATCAAATAAGTTCCAATAGAAATAACTTATAAACTTAGAATCTACATATAAGTTATAAATATTATACTTATCAAGCGAGATATTAGGCTTATATTGTTTAATTATCATAAAAATTTCTTTGGCTTTTTCATCGTCGTTTATTATATTTTTAATTTCATATTTTGATGTGTCAAATAACAATTTGCTCGTTGTTGTAATTTCATTTTCTAATAATTTAGCAACTATTCCACTAGGTAATGCAGAATCAATTAAATTTTGATTATCTATATTTGAAAACAAATTAAAGCCTAAAAACTCAATATAGTAGTTGTTAAAATATTCTCGTTCTGATTTATAAGAGGTTGTTTTTATTTTATAACCCATATCTAATAGTTTTTTTTGAAACGAAAATATAATATAATCATCATAATCAAAAGATTTTATTATCGTTTCCATAGATGAGTACAATAAGTCTTTTAATGAATAAATGTTTTGTTTGTATAAAGTTTCACTATATTGACTTAATTCGTCAATATCACATATTTTTGTTTCTAATTCAGTTTTTATGGTTGAAATGCTTTTATTAAAACTTTTCTCCCTATCTATAATAGAATAATCTAACCCCAATTTTATTTCTACTAAAGTTTTATTGTCTTCTTGTCCCATTAGTTCATTAAGTAAATTTCTATAAAAATAAATACTTGCTGAATAAATATCAAATTTTCTATTAATAAACATCTTAGCTCGTGAAGGGTGTCTTAATTTCCTTAAAGCTTTTGCTGTTATTTGCCTAATCCTTTCACAAGTTATGCTAAACATTTTACTTATTTCATCTAATGTCTTGGGTTTATTATCGTTAAACCCGAAATAAAGTTTTAAAACTTTCTCCTCTCTTGGAGTTAAAGTTTCTAACACATCCTTAAATGCTTTTTTAAGGCAAATTTCACGATTGCTATAACATGTTTTATAAAACTCACATTTGTTTTTGCAATAATTATCACTTGAGAAATCTTCCCAATCTAAATTAAGTTGCTCTATAATTTTGTTATAAGTATTAACATTGCAATCATCTATAGTTAAATTTTGTTCTTCTTCACTTTCATCTTTTTCCTTGTTAACGTATTCTTCTAAATAATCGCAATCATCTTCATCAAAATCTTCAAAGTCATATAAATCAAACAAATTTTCATCCATTGTATATTTCTCCTATGTTAAAATTATTATATCACTTTTAAGATTAAAAAACAATACAAACAAAGCCTAAAAACTAAATTTGGCACTATGGCGTGTGCTTGTCTTGATACAAGTCGGCTCACTGTTGTAAAAATAAAATAACCTAAATCAAACACAATGGTTCAATTTAAGTTGTTAGTGGTGTGAAGGATGGGGGATTCCCCTTCTAGGGGAAATGTCGATTGCGACAAAAGGGTTGCCGTCCCACGCTAGTGGATTTCGCCTGTGCGACCATACCCGATAAATAGTGGGTGTCCACTATTTACCCTATCGGGAATTTGCAAGCAAATTTCTCCTTAATTTAAGTCCCTTTTGAGAAAACAAAAAACACCCGACTAAAAGTCGAGTGTTTTATTTGGTGTGAAGGATGGGACTTGAACCCACACGGATAACCATACGCCCCTCAAACGTACGCGTCTGCCAATTCCGCCACCCTCACGCTAGCCTATATATATTACTCAAAATTTTTTCTTTTGTCAAGAATATTTGCATATATTTTCTTATATTTTTTATAACTTTTAAAAATTTTTTTAACGTAATCCTCGGTTTCCTTGAAAGGTATTGTTGAAATGGTATTTCCGTCTTTACTACATTCACTATTTTTAAGCCAAAGCGCAACGTTGCCTTCGCCTGCGTTGTATGCGCATAGCGCAGTTTTCCTATCGGGAAATTTATTTAACAAGTATTTTAGATAGAAACAACCAAACCAAACGTTAGTGTAATTATCTTTTAAGTCGTAGTCTTCAACCTTAAGTAATTGCGCAATATACTCACCCGTTTTGTCCGTGATTTGCATTAACCCGATTGCACCTGCCCTACTTTCTGCCTTACCGTCAAAACTGCTTTCAGTTTTTATCACGGCAAAAACCAACGCTCTATCAAGTCCGTAATAATCGGCGCACTCAAAAACGATTTGTTTATGTTTTAACGGGTAAACGTAATTTTTTTCTATATAATTGACGGCAAAAATTACCGTCATCATACCCCAAAAACAAATAAAAATTATCAAGGTAAACACGTTTACCGTTTTGATTAGAAACAACTTTAACTTAGACATAAAAAATGCGCACACCTATATATTAAGTGTACGCATTATTTAACTTTTTAAGTATATTATTCTTCTACGAAATTTTTAACTTCGTCAAACAATTCAACTACTTCCTTTTCAGGCTCTTTGGTGCAAAGCGAAACGACAATAGCAACCACGATACCGACAATAAAACCAGGAACAAGTTCGTAAAGATTAGTTGCGTAAATCCAACTAGCATCACCCTTGTTGAAAGCAAACATCCAAAATATTGCAACTAAAAATCCTACTATAATACCAGTTACTGCACCCTTATAATTAAATCTCTTCCAGTACAAAGCAAGTATGATCGCAGGACCAAAAGCAGCGCCAAACAACGCCCACGCGCTTTCTACGAGCGCCATAATGCCACCGGACGCGGGGTTAATTGCAATAAAGAACGCAACTATCAAAACCACGGCAACTGCAATTCTACCAACCCAAAGCATTTCTTTATCAGACGCATTTTTCTTTATAGCCGTTTTATAAATATCCGAAGAAAAAGAAGATGAAGATGCAAGAAGTTGAGAGTCGGCAGTACTCATTGCCGCAGCAACGATTGCAGATAGCAAAAGTCCACCGATAAGCCCTAACACTCCGATACCAAATATTTTTTTAACTATCGTAATAAATACCATTGACTGATCTTTTTCAGGCAATGAATTGCCAAGATACATATGCCCTACGATACCAACCACAGTTGCCATAGTAAGAATAATAGCAATCCAAACGATACCGATAACTTGCGACTTTTTCATCTCTTTTTTTGAACGAATAGACATATAACGAACGAGAATATGTGGCATACCAAAATATCCCAAGCCCCAGCCTAATCCAGATAAAATATCGGAAGTGCTTTTCCAGTCTAATTTACCACTTGAAAGCAAACTGTAATAATGTTCACCCGTTACCACTTCGCCTATCGGGCCAGTTCCGTTAAGAACAAACAATGCGATAATGGGAACGAACATAAGAGCCGCAAGCATGATTAAGCCCTGGAAAAAATCCGTCCAACAAACTGCATTAAAACCACCGAGTAAAGTATAAACCAAAATTACTACTGCAGCAATTACCATTGCAAGCGTTTTATCCATACCCATAACTACGTTAAACAAATCACCACACGCAGAAAGGCTTGACGCCGTATATACGCAATACGCAATAACGAATATTATTGCGCATGAAATGCGAAGCAACGGACTTTTAGCCAAAAATCTATTTGATAAAAATTGTGGTATAGTTATAGAATCGCCTGCTTTAATTGCATAAACACGAAGTTTTGGTGCAATGAATAGCCAAGCGCAAATAGTACCTATCAATAACCCGATAGAAATCCAAACCTGACCTAAGCCGTACATAAAGATAGATCCGGGCAAGCCCATAAGAACCCACGCACTCATATCAGATGCACCTGCAGAAAAGGCTGCAACAAGCCCACTCATATTTCTTCCACCAAGGAAATAGTCTTTTTCGCCTTTGTCTTTGCTCTTAAAGAAAAACCAAAAACCTATTCCAAGCATAAGAACGAAGTACAAGACAAACATAACAATTTCGTAAACGTTCATAACACTCTCCAAAAAAATTTTTTACCGATTTATTCTACTACAAAACGCTATAAATGTCAAACGGATATTTAATTAAGAACAATTTATACGACAAGAAATTATATTTTTCGGGAAATAATACTCGTTTTATCCACTTAATTTACTATATAATCGTCTTTACATCTTGGAGGAAAATTATGCGAAAAACCGTATTTATTTTTGCTATCATATTATATTTTATTTTTTCTACACCTACCGTAAAAGTCTTTGCAACCTATTCTACCCCGTCCGAATACGGGCGAATAACAACCCACGAAACCCCTTTTTACGCCGACGAATACGGAAACGAATTTTTATTCTATCTTCCCTATTCCTATTACGTTAAAATTATTGATACCAACGATCGATACGCTCACGTTGAATATCAGGGCTCTATTTCTTCACCTATTCTGGACGGATACGTGCCGTTGGATATGCTTTTCTTTGACGGGCTTACGGTTATTTCCCCTTACCCGAACCTAACCGTTACCACGGCTTATTCTTGCGTGTTATATCAAGATTTGTCTTTAGAAAATTCTGCGCAATACCTTTTTAAAGACAGAAAACTAGGATATTACGGTCAAGCAATATCTAAAGATGGCGTTGCACTATTTTGCGTGTATTACAACAATAAAATCGGATATATTAAAGAAACCGAAGTATACCCTTTCGTAATAGAAAACCACCCTAACGAATTGACTTTTTTAGTCCCCGAAACCCCAAACGAACAAGAAAATCCATCTTCTTTACCCACCACAAAAGAATACGACGGAATTAAATACGCAGTAATTATTTGTTTGCTTTTGGCTGGGGTTATAGCGCTTTTAACCGTGCTTAACCGTAAAGGACAAACGCTTAAACCCCAAATCTACTATGACGAAAACGACTACGAATAACTACGATATATTTTCCACGAAAAAGTTTCTTCTTTGTTCGGGATTTTTAATTTTGCTACCATCTTCTATAACTATCGCCCTAAGCATTTTTCTAATAAAGGGAATTTTCATACATTTGCTTTCAAACCAACAGTCGTCTTTTCCCATCCACGACATATACTTGCAAAAATCATCTAATAATTTTTTTGTTTTCTAAAATAACTTCTACTCTTTAAATCAAACTCTGACATTTCTTTTTTGTCTACTGTTCTTAAATACTTATACCCCACAAGTTTCTTTTCTTCACTATTAAACCGTTCGAAAATCATATCTAAATAATGTTTAATTTTAATTATTATGCCTTTTTGTTCGGTAAGTTCAATAATCTTTTCACATTGTCCTTCGCAAGAAGAACAATCGGTCATTGACTTTAAGGCTTTTTCCATAACTAATTCGTCTAATCTCCTTATAATTCTTTTTAAATTTTTGTACGAGTAAAGCAAGGTTTTTCCATAGATTAATTTCATAAATATCTCTCCTCAAATTTTATTAACGTGTTTCGACTTCGATTGTACACACCCACTTTAATAAAAGTCAACGCACTATGCCAAAAACCGAACATTTGTTCGTATTTTGGCTTTATAATATTTGAGTTTTGCGACAGCGTATTGTCATAATAGACGGTATTTTTGGAAAAATTTACAAAATCATAACAAACTGTTTGACAAACGTTCGTTTTTATTATATTATGAATTTACAACTTAAAATTTTAGTTTGCAAAAGCAGAGTTTTTGAGAAGCAGAGCGTACGAAAAGTTATATTTTTGTCGTGTCTGTTTTTTTGTTTTTATAGAGATTTTTCTTTTTAATTATATATTGTTTAAATAAAATTAATTAAAACCCTAAAAAAATATTGTTAAAACCATTTTTATATGTTAAACTAATACGTATGAAAAAAGTTAGAAATTTTAATTTAAAAATCGCATTGACAACTATCATCCTTGCCGTATCGGTTATTTTTGGTATAACGCTATCGGTTAACCCTGCTTACGCATTAACGGCCACTACAAACGAAACTCTCGTTATGCCGTGTAGCACGCTTGAATATCGTGAATTAGTTTCACCCGTAGACGTTTATTCTAACGACAAGGTTACGGCGATTATCCAAAACGAAAACCCAACTAATCTTTTGGTATATTTAAACGGCTCGTTTTCTTCTATTGAAGCGCAAACCCTAACCGACGTTGCGTTATTAGACGAAAACACTTTAATATATTCTACCGAAGCAAGAATTAAAAAAATAAATCTTGTAGATTTTGACACTACCGATCCTACATCTAGCGTTTCTGCTTTCCCGTTAGATCAAGGCGACACTATCGCAACGACTTATTTTGCTTTAAACGACGAATATATTATCACGGCTTACGAAACCAACTTAAAGGTTTTCCGTTTGAACGATTTAGAAAGGTTACACGAATTTAATATTGATACGAACTGTCGTATAGCAATCAACGATAATGGAAATATTTTCTACGTATCCGGTGGAAAAATTTGCACTCGTTCGTTAACGGATACTTCTATAATAACCGAACTCGTTTCGGCATATCCTACTGCTATGATTGCAGACAACGAAAACATTTACTATATTGAAAACGGCAAAATCTTCCGTATTAGCGTTAACGGTGGCTCGGTTGAAGAACTTTCGGTTGTTGCCGACGACGCTAACGAATTAGGTAATTTAGAAAACCCAGTAAACCTTTTCTTTAAGAACGAAAACCTTTTAATCACAGACAGTTCTATGAACGCCGTTCAAGAATTTACGCTTAGCAACGATAACTTAGAGTTTACCGGCTTTGCTATCGCTAAAGGAAAAACTGCTTACAATAGAGTTAGCAACCAAGTTAAAGGTATTTCTAGATATTCTAATAACTTAGTTATTGCCGACCAAACTCGTTTAACCGTTATTGACAAATCGGCAAACTTCAACACTTACGATAAAACTGCATTTACGCATTACGATTACGACAAATTAGGGATTACTATTCCCGATTCTATAGTTACAGGTCAAGACGAAACGCTTCTTCTTTTTAATAAAAACACCGAAAACAGTTCTTTGCGTTCGTTCAATTTATTAAACGGTGAACTATCCGACCCCGTAACCGTATTCTCTTCTAACTACGTAAGAGAAATTGCGCACGCTAACGGAAAATTCTTTATAATCGCAGACGACAATAACGGATTTTCTTCCGTATACCAAGCCGACGCATCTCTTAGTGAATTCAATAAACTACTCGACGGTGAAGTATATTTCTCGTCGTTAACGGTAGACCTTTCGGGAACAATATACTTAAAGAGTGCCGACGAGAAACTTTTCAAAGCGACCAAAGGCGAACAAGGCTACGAACTTAGCGAATTACCCACCCTTAACGGCGTTATAAAATTAGCGACCGATTTGGGGCGCAACCTTTACGCTTTGACTTCTCAAAGTATTGTAACGCTCAATAACGACGTTTGGGAAACGATTAACCTACCACAAACTTTTACCACTAACTCTGCAGTAGACTTTGCGTTAGGCTTTGAAAATTCCGAAATTATGCTTTATTACCAAAACGAAGAATTCCTAACTTCATTAACGGGTATAGGCAACCTTGCGATAGACGAAATAAAAGTTCCCGACGCTTTTATAACTACGGATAAAAACGCAAACCTTTCTTCTTTTAAGGTTTACGCTCTAAATAACGATAATCAAGCGTTTTCAGTTGTCGTAGGCGAAACTTTTTCTTTCTCTAACCCTGCAAAACAAACCGAACAGTTATTGTTCGTTTGCGAAATAGTTGAAACCGACAGTTTTGATAGACAAACCACTTTATACGCTTTGCTTAACCTTGACGAAGTCGTTTTGGCTTACCCAGAGCAACTAGTAGAAATCACCCCTGCAACTCAAACAGAAGTGCCGAAAACTGCGTTCGTTACGACGGCTGTACACGCATATTATTTGCCGATAATCACGCCAAACGATCTTTACGTTATAACCGACGGACAAAAAATAAGATTGAGTGCAAAACAACTAATTTTACCTAATGCAAAAATCGCTCTCTTCGATAAAGAGTTCTATTTTGCACAAGTGGAATTAAACGATAAAACCGTATCTTGCTATATTCCCGTATCTTTCACGGTTGAAATATTAAGCCAAGACTTTATTTGGCAAGAACACTCTTTAATTAAAGTAAACGCAACTTCAGTTTACTTAGATCAAGAACTTACTCAAAAAATCACTAGCCTTAAAGATGGAACGAGCGTAAGGCTCATTTCTAAAAACGACGGCGTTGCCGAAATCGCTTTCAAAACTGAAAACGGTTGGGCACGTGCTTATATGCGCACTAACGCAATTAAAAACCCAGCAAACACGGCTATAAGAAACGTTCTTATTATAATCGCCGTTATGGCGTCGGTTTGTGGAACGACGACTTATTTCGTATTAAGAAAAAAAAGATAAAGTATTATAGGAGAACATTATGAACATTGAATATCGTCACGAAACGGGCTTTAAAACTTTTCTAAGCCGTATTTCAGGTAAAAAAGTTTCGGTTATGTACGACGTTAACACCAAACCTTTCGCCCAAGATATTATTGAAGAAATTAAAAAGCAATCTGCATTAGTTCTAGACGTGTATTATCCAGACGAAGAACTTATCCCCTCAGAAGACAAGTGTGAATACGCTAAAGAAATTTCTAAAAACGCAGATTACGTTCTTGCCGTTGGTAGTGGAACGCTTAACGATATGGCAAAATCTGTTGCAACCATATTAAATATTGAAAGTGGCGTTCTTGCAACTGCACCTAGTATGGATGGATACTGTTCAAAAGGCGCAGCGCTCATGCGTGGTGGTATGAAAGTAACCGACACGGTTAACACCCCGTCGGATATATTAATCGATCTTGATATCGTTTGTAAAGCACCCAAGATCATGACTGCCGCAGGTTTTGGCGATATCGTGGGTAAATACACCTGCCTTACCGACTGGAAAATGGCTAACGCAGTTAAAGGCGAAGAAATCAATCAAAAGGCTTTCGCAATGATGGAAGATGCTCTCAATTCTTGCGTTAATTCTTACGACGAACTCACTTCTTACACGGGCGACGCCGTAGCAAAACTTATGAACGCTTTGGTCGTTGCAGGTCTTTCAATGGCTGAATGTGGGAACTCTCGCCCTGCAAGTGGTAGCGAACACCACATGTCGCATTTCCTTGAAATGGATTTTGTAAAGCGTGGCGAAAAGATACCTATGCACGGCATTAAAGTTGCAATCGGGTGCATGATCTCTATTGAAATTTACAATTATATTCTCAACAATAAAATCTCTTTCAACGGCTGTGAAAAAGTTTACGAATACGTAAAAGAACTTCCCACCGTAGAAACTGTCAAATCAATGCTTGAAGGCATGGGTTGTCCGATTAAATTCTCTGAAATAGGCGTTCGCAAAGAAACTATGGAAGAGATGATTGAAAAGGCTTATACCGTTCGTGATAGATATACCGTTTTAACGCTCGCTAACGAACTTGGGCTTACCGAACGTCTTAAACCTATACTAATGGCTAAATATTTCTAAGGTGTAATCATGAAAAAACTTATTTGTTTCGATCTTGACGGAACGCTAACTCAACATAGAACTTTACTTGACGACAAAAACCGTTCGGTTCTTGAAAAACTTGCAAAAAAATATAAACTTCTCATGGTTGGCGCAGGTACGGCTCGCCGTATTTACGACCAAATGGGGCAATTCCCTATCGACGTTTTAGGTAATTTCGGTATGGAAGAAGCCCGTATAATTAACGGCGAATTCGTTATGGTTAGAGAAGATAAAGCATACCCCGACCAAAAGGATTTCAACACTAAAATCACTATGCTACGCAATAAATACGGTCATACCGAATATAAAGGCGATAGCGTGGAATTTCACCCTTGTGGCATGGTTACCGTGCCTATGCTCGGTACTAAAGCCGATATAAAAGACAAACTTGCGTTTGACCCCGATAGAAAAAAACGCCGTTTAATGTATGAAGAAGTTAAAGCACTATTCCCCGACTACGCCGTTTATATAGGTGGTTCTTCTTCGTTCGACTTTATACAAGCAAAATACAATAAGTACACGGCAACCATGAAATACGCTGAAGAACACGGGATTAAAAAAGAAGAAATCCTTTTCGTTGGCGACGACTTTGAAGACGGTGGTGGCGATAGCCACGTTCGTTTAGGTGGTATGGATTTTATAAACATCACACACTATACCGAACTTGAAGACAAATTAAAATATCTATTCTAATTAAAAAGCCTGCTAGGTTTGTAGCAGGCTTTATTTTTATTCGCTAAGATACATATTTTCTTCTTTATCCACGTAGTCTAAGAACCCGAATTCTTCGTCCATATCAAAATTTTCGGCGTGTTCATACGCTAAAAGTTTACTAATTGACACTTCGTACGCAGTAAGCGTTTTTACGTCGTCGTCCGACAACCGTTTTTGATATTCACGGCTTTGTATTCTACCGACTACGGCTATCTTTTCCCCTACGGCAAGACTTTTTGCAAAGCGTGCATTTCTACCCCACGCTATACACGGAATATAATCGGACTTATTATAAGAGCGATTTACTGCTATTAATAGATCGGCTATTTCACGATTAAACGGCGTAGTTCTATACACGGGTGGTTTACAAACGTAACCACACAATACGATATTATTTGGATTACGAACGTTTACGCTATCTAATATTTCACGAACGAAAACCGTGAGCATAAGTTTAGATTTGCCGTTAACAAGTTTATTATAACTTCTAAACTGCCCGAAAGCGTTTATGGTTACCCCCACGCACAAATCTTTGTCTGCAATAAGCCGTTCGGAAACCGTTACGGGAAGAATATCACCTTGTCCCGAAAGTCTTTTAACCAAAACGTTCATTTCGTAAAACCCTTCACCGTAGACTTCGTGTGAAAACTCTGCGTCCGATACGATTTCACCACTAATGAACACTTGGTTGTTTTTTTCTGCTAAATAGTTCATATATATATTTTCCTCCAAAAGAATTTCCTATGAATTTAATTGTTGGCTACCGTCTGGTAAAATCTTGTAATTTTCACGGTAAATAAGTTCGCCTATCGTTACGAACGAAAAACCTTTCTCTTTAAGCGTTTTTATAATAGTAGGCAAGGCTTCTGCCGTATGCAAACCTTGATTATGAAACAACACGATAGATCCGTTTTTTACACGACTTACTACCCTTTCGGTTATTTGTTTTGCCGAAATATCTTTCCAATCTAAACTATCCACGTCCCATTGAATAGTATATAAACCAAGTTCGCTTGCCCTTTCAATTAGGTTATCGTTATAGTCGCCGTAAGGTGGCCTAAACACTTCTACACTTTTACCCGTAATTTCTTCTATCGCCTTTTTAGATGACGAAAGTTCTTTTACGACAGCATCTCTATCAAGTTTGCTCATATACGGATGAGTTGCAGAGTGAGTGCCCCACTCGTGACCTGCTAACGCTATTTTTTTCACATATTCGGGATGTTTTTTAACCCAAAATTCCACAGCGAAAAAGGTGCAACTAACCTTTTCTTCTTCCATAATGGAAATAAGTTTATCCGTATAATCAACGCCCCATGCGCAATCAAAAGATATTGCCAACTTTTTTTCTTGCGTATTAACTCTATAAATCGGCAATTTGCGTTTAACCTTAGAATTTACCGAAACAAGCCCCGTTCCAAGAAAGCAAAGAACCATTAATAATATGCAAACGATTACGCTTAAAACCATCGTTACCTTTTTTTTATTTAAGACGGCAAAATACATTTTAACTTTTATCTCCGTTAGAATTTTGAAAGATTTTGTAAAAAAAAGTAGAATTTTATCTTTTACGGGTTTCCCACGCAATCTATATATATTAGGCAAATGAAAAAAATATTCTTTATCGCTTAAACCCACACTCTCAACGCTTGTTTTTTATATCAAATATGGTATAATAAAATAAAAAAGCCATTTAATATCATTTAAATCGCATAATAGGTAGTATGAATATTCAACACATGAAATACGCCGTAGAAGTTGCTAACACTCGTTCGGTAAGCAAGGCGGCTGAAAACCTTTATACTTCTCAACCCAACCTTTCAAGAGCAATCAAGACGCTAGAAAGCGAATTGAAAATAAAAATTTTCAAACGCTCTTCTAAAGGAATAGAAGTTACGATTGACGGAGAAGAGTTTTTGCTCTATGCTAAAAACGCTCTCGCTCAACTTAAAAAAATAGAATCCATTTACGAAAACCGTAACGAAAAGACGTTAAGGCTTTCCGTTTCCGTACCCAGAGCAAGTTATTTCTCTTACGCTTTTTCTGAATTCGCCAAGACTTTAAGCGACTCGTCAAGCGCAGAAATTATGTATAAAGAAACCAACTCTATGCGTACGATAATCAACGTCGTTAAAGAAGAATACGATTTAGGTATTGTTAGATATCAAAGTGCGTTCGACAAATATTTCAACACCCTTTTCGAAGAAAAGAAACTTTCTCACGAAGTATTAAACGAATTTTCTTACGTTATGGTCGTTTCCAAAAACAATCCATTAGCGAAAAAAGAAAAAATCGTTGCAGAAGATCTTCGTGGTGCAACTGAAATCACACACGGCGACCCTTACGTGCCCACCTTACCCTTAATCAACGTTAAAAGAGCAGAATTATCAGAATACGCAAAAAAACGCATCATGGTTTTTGAGCGTGGCGTTCAATTCACTCTTTTAGAACAAGTTCCTAATACTTTTATGTGGGTTTCACCTATTCCGGAAGACCTAAAAGAAAAGTTTAATCTTGTAGAACTTAAATGTGATTTCAACACCAAAACCTATAAAGACGTTCTCATTTATAGAAGCAAATACCGTATGACTACCCTTGATAATAAATTTATCAACCAAGTCAATATCGCTAAAAATAAATATTTCAATAAAAACATTTAAGGAGTTATCTTAATATGAGAAAATTCGATACTAAAGTTCAACACTTAAAATACAAAGTATTAAGAGAAGTTGCTAAATACGCTTGGCAAGACTCTTTACAAGAAAACATTATGAATATACCCAAAATCATAGTGCCAGGCAAAGAACCAACTATGAGATGTTGTATTTATAAAGAACAAGCAATAGTTATAGAAAGAGTTAAACTTGCTATGGGTGGAAACCCCGACAACAAGAACGTTATTGAAGTTATTGATATTGCTTGCGACGAATGTCCTATGGGTGGTTATGAAGTTACCGACGCTTGTCGTGGTTGCCTTGCTCACCGTTGTGAAGACGTTTGTAAGCGTGGCGCAATTACCATTGACAAGAACTTAAGAGCGCATATTGATAAAACCAAATGCGTTGAGTGTGGGCTTTGTTCTAAGGTATGCCCTTATAGTGCAATTATCAACCATAAACGCCCTTGCGAACAAGCGTGTAAGGTTAAAGCAATTTCTATGAACGAAGACAAATCGGCTAAAATTAACGACGAAAAATGTATTTCTTGTGGTGCGTGCGTTTATCAATGCCCTTGGGGTGCAATCAACGACAAATCGTTTATATTAGACGCAATAAAAACCTTAAAAGGCGACGCACCAGTATATGCAGTTATCGCACCTGCAATTTCAAGTCAATTCGTTTACGCAAGTTTAGGTCAAGTTATTACAGGTATTAAAGAACTTGGTTTTAGTAGCGTGGTAGAAGCGGCACTTGGCGCTGATATGGTTGCCATTGCCGAATCAAAAGAACTTGCCGAAAAAGGCTTTTTAACAAGTTCTTGTTGCCCTGCTTTCGTTTCTTACGTTAAAAAACAATTCCCCGATTTAGCACCGTTCGTTTCGCATAATCTTTCCCCTGCAGCAACCATTAGCAAACGCATCAAAGACGACCATCCTAACGCTAAGGTTATCTTTATAGGACCTTGCACGGCTAAAAAAATGGAATTCCAACAAGAAACCGTTGCGCCTTATATCGATACGGTTATTACCTTTGAAGAACTTCAAGCCCTTTTCGATAGCAAGAACATAGATATTACCACCCTTGAAGAAACCGAACTTGACAACGCTTCGTACTACGGTAGAATATTCGCAAAATGTGGTGGACTTTCTGAGGCAGTTGCCGCTGCGCTTAAAGAACAAGGTTTAGACAACTTTGACCTTAAAAGCGTTAACTGCGACGGTATAGACGCTTGTAGGATAGCACTTCTAAAAGCACAAAAACGTATACTTGACGCTAACTTTATTGAAGGTATGGCTTGTCTAGGTGGTTGCGTTGGTGGGGCAGGTTGCCTTACCCACGGCGAAAGAAATAAATTAGACGTTGATAAATACTCTAAAAAAGCCAAGAAAACAAGCATGAAAAACGCCATAGAAGATTATAAAGACTAAAACTAACCCCCAAGCGAAAACTTGGGGGTTTTGCATATTATATTGCATAAATAATGCGTTTATTCACAATTTTATTATATAAATAATAAAATATCTTAATTTTATGCAAATCATTTGACATTTTTGCATTTTAAAAATATAATTAAAGTCCAAATAAAAAATAAGGAGATAAACTTATGAAAAAACTTTTAACTTTAGTTCTCGCTCTTATTTTGGGCGTAACTTGCACAATGGGTTTAGTTGGTTGTAAAAAGGATGGTTTAAGTGGTCGTGTAAAATATATCGACGTTAAACTTTCTGAAGAATCTTACGGTATCGCCGTAAACAAGTCTGACTCAACCTTACTTAACACGGTTAATACCGTTTTATTAGAAAACGCAACTGAAATCCAAGCGCTTTTCGCTAAATATGAAGACGTTGACGAAACCGATGCTTCACTAAAAGTAGAAGGCGTAGTTACCTATGAAAATTCTATGCAAGGTAATGCTAACTATCTTGTAATGGCTACCGACGCACCGTTCGCTCCGTTTGAATATACGGTTGGTAACGGCTATGCTGGTATTGACGTTGAAATCGGTAAAATGATTGCAACCAAACTTGGCAAAACCCTTGCTATTAAGCAAACTGCTTTCAGCACTATTTGTTTAGCAGTAAACAACGGCGACGCAGATATCGGACTTGCAGGTCTTACCATTACCCCTGCACGTCAACAAACCGTTAACTTCTCTAACCCCTACTATGAAGAAGCATACCAAGTAATAGTAGTTCCTGAAGAAGTTAAAACTTTTGACAACAAAACTGCAGAAGAAATCGTTGAAATCTTAAAAGGTATGAAAAACGGCACGAAAGTAGGTTCTCAAACAGGTACTACAGGTGCTAAATACATCAATGGCGATATCGGTGAAGAAGACGCTTTCGGTTTTACCGGTTTCTCTAACCTTAAATTATGCACATACGATACTCACGCAGATGCTGTTCGTGATATGGTAAACGGTCAAGTTAAATTCTGTATCGTTGACAATGCCGTTGCAGCAAGTATCGTTAGCACCATCAACTCTGCAGTTAAATAATTATGAATATTAACTGGTCTTTTTTATGGGAAAAATTCGTTTTTCAAGTTGTTGACTTAAAAGGGTACGAAACTATCCTTACCGGCTTGAAAAACACGCTTATTATCGCTTTAGTTGGTTTTTTAATCGGCTTGATTTTAGGCGCAATTTTAGCCATAATACAACTTTTACCAAAGCACCCCGTATCAAACTTTTTTAAGGTAATTTCTAAAGGCTATATCGGTCTTTTCCGTGGCACGCCTATCGTCGTACAATTACTTCTCGGTTGGTACGTATTAAAGCCTATTCTTGGAATTAGAGGGGCTAACGCTCTTATTTGGGGTACGGTTATTTTCGGATTAAACTCTGCGGCGTACGTTGCAGAAATTATCCGTGGTGGTATTCTTTCTGTTGATAAAGGTCAAATGGAAGCAGGCAGAAGTCTTGGTATGGGATATGCAAAAACTATGATTAAAATAGTTCTTCCCCAAGCATTTAAAAACTGCTTACCATCACTTGGTAACGAACTCGTTACGATAGTAAAAGAAACTTCGGTTGCAGGGTTTATTAGCGTAACCGAATTACAAGTTGCGCTAAAACAACAAGACACCTTATACAATCCTTTAATATGTTATATCGTACTTGCCCTTATTTATATCGTGCTTGTAGTTTTATTTACCTTAATAATAAAATTCGTTGAAAGGAGATTGAGAGCAAGTGATAACCGTTAACAATATCCATAAAAATTTTGGCGACCACCAAGTATTAAAAGGCGTGTCTTGCCAAATTAAAAAAGGGGAAATCGTTGCAATTCTCGGTCCTTCCGGTAGTGGTAAATCTACTCTTTTAAGATGTATGAATTTACTTGAAACACCTAGTTCTGGCGAAATTTGGTTTGAAGGCAATTTAATCACCGAAGTTGACCCCTATCTTCACCCTGAAATTATTGCTCTTTCTAAGACATATAATAAAATGGTTACGGCAAGAAACGGCGAAACTGACGGGGTTGTTGAAGAAATAATAAACAACCGACTTCTTAAAAAACACGAAGGTAAGGCTTTTAAACTAAAAATTAAAAAATTAACCGAACAAAGTTATCAAAACGAAAATTTAACAAGAAGAAAGATAGGCATGGTTTTTCAAAACTTTAACCTATTCAACAACTTAAACGTAATTGATAACCTTACTCTTGCACCCGTTCAATTAAAATTAAAAACCAAAGAACAAGCCAAAGAAAAGGCGTTAGAACTTCTTAAACGTATCGGGCTTGAAGACAAGGCAGAAGCCTTTCCTTCTACCCTTTCGGGTGGGCAAAAGCAAAGAATAGCCATTATTCGTGCGCTTGCAATGGAACCTGACGTTATGTTGTTTGACGAGCCGACTAGTGCGCTTGACCCCGAAATGGTTGGAGAAGTTTTATCGGTTATGACCGACCTTGCCAAAGAAGGGATGACAATGGTTGTAGTTACCCACGAAATAGGTTTTGCAAGAGAAGTTGCTTCTAGAATCATTTTTATTGACGAAGGTAAAATTCAAGAAGAAAACTCGCCTAAAGAATTTTTTGAAAATCCTAAGAACGAAAGGCTTAAAGAATTTCTTTCAAAAGTTTTATAAAAAATCTTGACAAGGCTTTTTTCCTTTTGTTATAATAAAGATGCTAATACATTACTGACGGATTTCACGGATTACCGTGGTGGAATGTATTTTGAAAAATGCCGACCGTCTGGGCAATCCAAATCTTTTTGGGTTGCCCTTTTTGTTTTATTAAGGAGGTTTATATGGAACACGCTAACTGGTTAGGATTTAATAGTGGTATATGGCAAAATGAAATTAACGTAAGAGACTTTATCCAAAACAACTATACCCCTTATCTAGGTAATTCTGAATTTTTGGCTAAGGCAACGGCAAGAACTACCGAACTTATGACCAAACTTAACGCTTTATTTAAAGAAGAACGCCAAAAAGGTGGTGTTCTTGATATTGACCTTTCCACCGTTTCTTCACTCACAAGTTACGAACCGGGATACCTTGATAAAGAAAAAGAACTTATCGTTGGTTTGCAAACGGGCGCACCTTTACGTCGTGGCGTTAACCCGTTCGGTGGCATGCGCATGGTTAAACAGGCTTGTGAAGCATACGGTTACACTTTAAGCAAAAAAGTTCAAGAAGAATTCAAGTTCCGTACAACTCATAACGACGGTGTTTTTAGAGCGTATACCGACGAAATGCGTCTTGCTAGAAAATGCCACGTTATCACGGGGCTTCCTGATGCTTACGGTCGTGGTAGAATTATCGGCGACTACCGTAGAGTTGCTCTTTACGGGGTTGACAAACTTATACAAGAAAAAACCAAAGATAAAAAACAACTTACAAACGGCAATTTTGACGTTGAAGAGATAAGACTTTCAGAAGAACTTTTCCAACAAATAACCTTTTTAGGATACCTTAAAGAAATGGCGTTGTCTTACGGTTACGATATTTCACAACCGGCTAAAAACGCCCGTGAAGCAATTCAATGGACCTACTTTGCATATCTTGGTGCAATAAAGGAACAAAACGGTGCTGCTATGTCGCTTGGTAGAGTTAGCACTTTCTTTGATATTTATATTGAAAGAGATATTAAAAACGGTGTACTCACCGAACAAGATGCCCAAGAACTTATTGATGATTTCGTTATGAAATTGCGTATGGCAAGACATCTTCGCACCCCTGAATATAACGAACTTTTCGGTGGCGATCCTATGTGGATTACCGAAGGGCTTGGTGGTATGGGCGAAAACGGAAAAACGCTCGTTACCAAAAGCACTTTCCGTATGCTTAATACCCTATACACCTTAGGCCCGTCCCCCGAACCTAACCTTACGGTGCTTTGGTCAACTTCTCTACCTGATGGCTTTAAAAAATTCTGTGCAAAAGTTTCGGCAGATACCGATTCTATTCAATATGAAAACGACGATATTATGCGCCCGATTTACGGCGACGATTACGCTATTGCTTGCTGTGTTTCGGCTATGAAAGTCGGCAAACAAATGCAATTCTTCGGCGCTCGTTGTAACCTTGCAAAACTTTTACTTATTGCAATTAACGGTGGTTACGATACCACAAGCAATATTAAAATAGGGCCACAAAAAGGCGTTTTAGACGGCGATAAACTTGATTACGAACAAGTAAAGGCTCGCTTTGACGAATACGTTGCTTGGCTTTCTGCTCTATACGTGAACACCATGAACGTAATTCACTATATGCACGACAAATACGCTTATGAAAAGACGCAAATGGCTCTACACGACACTAAAGTAGGTAGATTTATGGCGTTCGGCGTTGCAGGGCTTTCTGTTGTTACCGATTCATTTAGCGCCATCAAATTTGCCTACGTAAAACCACTTAGAGATGAAAACGGGTATATCGTTGGTTTTGACACTACGGGGGATTTCCCTAAATACGGGAACGACGACGATAGAGTTGACCTTATTGCAAAAGATCTTGCTCACCAAGTTATTACCGAATTGCGTAAAACCCCGACTTATCGTAACGCTGAACACACCTTATCGGTGTTAACGATAACAAGTAACGTTATGTATGGCAAAAATACCGGTGCTACGCCTGACGGAAGACCTGCTTTTGCCCCGTTTGCGCCCGGTGCTAACCCAATGCATAACCGTGAAGAAAACGGTGCGCTCGCTTCACTCAACTCTGTTGCAAAAATCAGTTACGACGATTGCCGTGACGGTGTTTCTAACACTTTCTCAATCACGCCCGACGCTCTTGGTAAAACTGAAGAACAGAGAATTGATAATCTTGTTAATATTCTTGACGGGTATTTCAGTCAAAAAGCCCACCATATCAACGTAAACGTTCTTAATAGAGAAACTTTACTTAAGGCTTACGAAAACCCAGAAGACTACCCCAACCTAACAATTCGTGTTTCGGGGTATGCAGTTAACTTTAATAAACTTTCAAGAGAACAGCAGAAAGAAGTTATTAGCCGTACTTTCCACGAATCCTTATGAGTATTACAGGAAAAATCCACTCGTTTCAAAGTCTTGGTACGGTAGACGGTCCGGGAATTAGGTTTGTAGTATTCACACAAGGTTGCCCGTTGCGTTGTGGGTGTTGTCATAACCCTGACACTTGGGATTTTAACGGTGGCACGGAAAACACGCCTAAACAAGTGGTAGAAAAAGCATTAAGATATAAAAGTTATTTCGCTAAAGACGGGGGCGTTACCTTTTCAGGTGGCGAACCTATTGCTCAAGCCGAATTCGTTTTAGAATGTTTTAAACTTTTTCACGAACAAGGTATTAATACCTGTCTTGACACTTCAGGCTGTATACTTAACGATAAAGTTAAAGAACTACTTAAACATACCGATAGAGTTTTATTAGACGTTAAGTATACTACTGACGAACTTTATCTTAAGCACGTTGGTTGTTCTTTTAATTCAGTTTTAAGTTTTTTAGAATACCTTAATAGCAAAAGAATTCCCGTTACGCTTAGGCAAGTAATTATACCAATCTTAAACGACAGCGAAGAAAACGCTACTGCTATAAAAAAGTTAAAGGAAAAGTATTCTTGCATAGACAAAATTGAACTTTTACCATTTAAAAAAATATGCCAAGTAAAATACGACCAACTAGGTATTAACTTTGCGTTTAAGGATATGCCCACCCCCACGCCTGAAAAGATGCAAACACTTAACCAACTAATAGAAAAAGGTAAGCCTAACTAGGCTTACCTTTTATTGACAAATTTTATAAATTATTATATAATATAAAAAAAATTTATGGGGCGAATTAATGAGTAATTTATCAGTAGCCATACAAACGGGTAGATGGTTTGACAAATCTGAGCCTGTAAAAAGCGTTAAATATGCTAGCAAGTTGGGTATTAAAGCCCTTGATTACGGTATGGAATATCTTTTTAGGCCGGAAAAATTTCTTAACGGTCAAAAATACCCTATTCAAGATTTAACCGTTGAAGAATTTCTTAAGACGTTAGACGACTTGAAAAAATCTTGCAAAAAATATAAGGTTAAAATTGCGCAAATACACGCACCTTTCCCCACCTACGTAGAAAACGACGAGAAAACCACCGACTATATACTTTCTATAATAGGCAAACTCATTGCAGGAAGCGCTTATCTCGGTTGCAAACAGTTCGTTGTTCACCCACACCAAGACCCGTGGAAACCACATCAAGATGAAAAGTGGGAAAAGCAGAATATTGAAATGTATTCTAAGCTTATCCCTTACGCAAAACAGTACGGCGTTACTATTTGCCTAGAAAATTTGCTTGCAGTAGAAAACGACAAGATTATCGGTGGAATTTGTTCTAACCCCGACCAAGCAATCTATTTGATAGACACGCTTAATCAAATGGCTGGCGAAAAAGTTTTTGGGTTTTGTTTGGATATCGGGCACGCAAACGCAAGTAGAATTAAACTTTCTGAGTTTATTACTAAAATAGGCGACCGTTTAACTGCTTTACACATCCACGATAACGACGGTACGAAAGACGCACACCTTATCCCCTATACACAAGTTAAGGACGATTGGGGCGTAGAACTAGGCGTTGACTGGGAAGATTTTATAAACGGTCTTAAATCAGTTAACTATCAAGGTTGCCTTGCTCTTGAAACTTTCCGTTCTTTTGAACATCTTCCCAAACCGGTTTGGAAAGAAACTCTACTTTTAACAAACGCAATCGGCAATTATTTTAGAGATAGAATAAATGAAAAATGATGGCTTTCGCCATCATTTTTTTATTCGGGTCTTTTATCAAAATCTAAAGTTAAATCGTAATCGCCGAGTTTGTTAACCTTAAAGCCGTTTTTTTTGTATTCTTCATAATCAAACGCTTCAAGTTCGTCTATTGCAAGTTTGTGGAATTCATAGAAATTATGCCACCATTCCCAACCTGAACCTAGATCGTTAGAAAGATAAGCGTCTGCTATATCACAAGCCGTTTGTGGCGCAACGTAGAACGCACCCAAAGCAAGAACGTTTACGCCGTTCCCAGTGATTGCTCTCATTGCTGCAGGTAAACTTTCTACAACGCCTGCGTGAACGTGTGGACATTTGCTTGCCGCAATGTGAATACCCATACCCGTACCACAGAAAATCATTGCTCTTTCATAGTTGCCTTCGCTTATTTCTGCGCCAACTCTCAAACCTACTCTATGAAACATCAAGTCGGTATCGTTTGGGTCTGAATCCTTTTTAACACCAAGGTCAAGAATTTTCCAACCTTTTTTTGTTAAGTGTTCAACGACTACTTCTTTAAGTGGAAAGCCTGCGAAATCAGCACCTACTACTAAATATTTGTCTTTTACTGTTTTCATCTTTTTTCTCCTTTTACAACTTCAAGTCAGCTAAAAGCGCCATAATATCGTCGTTATTTTTATTTAATTCATGCTCACCATCAAACACCTTAAAAGACAGTTTGTCTTTAAGCCCGTTTTTGGTAGCATAGTTAATAATTCTTTGACTTTCCTTTTCTGCGTCGCTAAAAGCAAACAACTCGTCTTTATTACCAACAGCAATGTAAAGTTTTCTTGGTAGTATCAGAGATCCCACTTCACTATCAAAGAACGTATTTTCTGAATTTTTATAAACCCAGTCGTGCCAATTCTGTTTAATTCTATCGTTAAACCAACACTCTGAAATAGTTGTCTTTATTCTAGTATCGGCAGCCGCAAGGTGCATAGCGTACATACCACCGTAAGATAATCCTATCATACCGATACGCCCGTCTACACCGTATCCTTGTTCGGTAAAGTAATCTATACAACGCATCATTTCAAACACTTCAAGTGCAGTAATACTGCCACCTTGTTGAACCAAGCGTCTATTGATAGCGTTTCTATTATATTTAGTGCCGTAAATTTCCTCGTTCCAGAGAATCAACTGTGGAGCGAACACCACGCTACCTTTTTTTAGCGCACGCATAACCATATCGTTATAGTTTGAAGTAAAATGGAATAACCCACCTACTCTTTCAGGCGTTCCACCACCACCGTGCAAGCATAAAATTAACGCTTTATTTTCACTATCGTCGTCTACAAGCGAATATAACAAACCACCGAATTTAATACTGCCTAAAATTTCAAAAACGTATCTTTCAACGATAATTTTACTTGTTGAAAGAACTTTTTCTTTATATAAGAGTTTTATACTATCGTCGGCATTATTTACCAACGGATAGCCAAGCATTTCTAAAAAAAGTTGACGCCTTTCTTCTAACGGCAGTTCTAACACCTTATCACGCTTAGATTGTGCCAAAAGACTTCTTTGTTTGATAAAGTCTTTTATGCTATCCCTATACTCTTCACGCATGGGGTTATCAGTTAATAAATACGGCTTATCTAAAGTCGGTTGCTTTTTACCGTTTTCGCCAAGTATATGGTAATAATAAACGGGAATTGCACTCCAACCGTGACAAAGACTGCCAGCATTGTCAAAATCGGCTTCGCCAAGTTCGGTTTCCCAAAAAGACGTTGCGCCTTGATCTAACATCATAGCGTAAGTTTGGTCTATTTCACACAACACGTAATCGGCGTATTTCTCTTTATCTGCTTTTAATAAAGCATCAAACTTAAATACGTTCATACTTAAAGTGTTTTTAAGTAATAAACTATCTTTATTTGCAATTTTTTCGGCAATCGTTTGCATATATTCGTTAGGACAAGCCCCTGAAAGAATACACAACGAGTTCGCAAGAGCGCTATACCCATCTTTGTCCGAATAAGTTTTGAAAAGTTCAACTTCTTTATCAAAAAACCTTTCAAATATCGCTTTGTTGATTTTATCTTTAATTTCTAAAAGTTTATCACCGTCTTCATGCCTATTTATCATACCGTAAATAGCAATGGTTTTTTCAAGCGCCAACGCTATATCTGCGTTTATTATAACGTCGTAAGCGTTACGAGTTTTGCTTGCAGGATCGTCAGAGAAGAAGTTCCCGTCAAGATCGCCTATCCACTCGTAAAAATGCCACACGTCGGGTGCTGAAAGGGTTTTAAACAACCCACTTTGGTCAATTCTAGATATAAAATAATCTAGCATCTTTTCTATTTTAGGCATTACCTTTTCGGCAAGGGTAGTGTCTTTTACTTTTTGAGTGTATTCAAGGACTATCCAAGGAAACATCAAAGAAAACGACGGTATAGTAAATTCACACTTTGCAGGGAAACATATTTCAAAAAGCCCGTCTGCCCTCTGTCCTTCAGCAAAAAGTTCTATTGCCGATTTTTGGAATTCTTCATTTTCAAAAGCGTAGTAACCACAAAGCATTTGGTTTCTACTATCTAAAAGATACATAGATTGTTCACGCCACGGGCAGTCTTCGTAATGCTCGTGAGCGCAAAGTTGCAAGGTTCTAACCGAAACGTCGTAAATTTTTTGTCTTAAAGCGTTTTCCGTTTTATATTCCTTAACGGTAAACGGGTAATCAACGCTTATTAAACCTATTTCATAAACTTCAACGTCGCCTTCTACTTGAAGATATCTACAACCTAGTCTTCTAAAAGAACATAAGCAATCTACAACTTGACCGTTAGCGATAAAATCTACTGAAAAATCACGGTTACCTATTATAGAACGAACTTCGCCGTCTACTATATGTTCGCCAAACTTCACTTTTAAGTTTGCACCCGATTCGCCTTTGAATTTTATTGACAAAAAGCCTGCGCTTTCTTTTTTAAGATCGTAAATTCTCTTTTCTTTATCAATTAATTGACCTTGAATTTTTTCGCCAAGCACGGTCTTATAATTCGTGCGTTTAAAAAGTTTGGTAGGGAAACCTTGAATTTCTACGGCTTTACCGTTTTCTTGCCCTTCTTGATAACGAGTATCACGCATATAACTCAAGCCGACTTGAATAGTTATAAACTTATTCAAACCGTTTACGTAGCCGTTATAAACGCCACAACGCACGCCGGCTTTAGAATAGCAATATATTTTATCGTCGCCATAAACTTCGTATATTGCGCCTGCACCAAAATCGTAGCCCGTAAACACGTCTACACCACAATACCAAACGATAAGCGAAAGTTGATTTTCGCCAACCGATAAATAATCTGTCAATTCAACTTTATCGTAAACCTTAAAATGCAAATGGTCAGCATACTGACCGAAAGCAACTAATTTACCGTTGATAAAAAGGTTATAATCACTTGCTACCGAAAGATCTATAAAAACCTTTCCACCTTGATAATTGATTTTATCGTAAAAAATTGCGTATTGATCTGAAGAATATTCTTTTGCTGTCCATATCCATTTTGCTTTATCCATAATCTCACCTAAATTTTTATTTTTTATATTATAACTCAATCAATAATATTTTGCAATATATTAAAGAGTTTTTTAGTTAAATATTTTTAATACTTAGGTACTTTTATCGTAAATGTCGTCTGCATATCTTGACTAACTACTTCTATTTCGCCAGAGTGCAAGTCTACAATCCTTTTCACGATAGATAACCCTATCCCGTTTCCTTCACGAATTGACCAATCTGCTTGATAAAATTTATTGAATATTTTGGGCAAATCCGTTTCCGAAATAATTTTTCCCTTATTCGTTATAGAAACTACCACTTGGTTTTGTTTCTCTAAAACGCCAACGGTAATCATACTGCCGTTTTCAGCGTATTTTATTGCGTTGTCTAAAAGATTTATCCATACCTGTTTTAACAAGTCTTCGTTTACGCAAGCGAAAACTTCTTCAAAATCTAACGATAGGTCAAGTTCTTTTTTAGTCCACTTCTTCTCTAGCAAAAGCACACAAGTACGAATTTGTTCGGATACGTTATGTCTAAATTTATCGGTTAAAATTTCTTGCTTTTCTACTTTAGAAAGGTTTAGCATGTTGGTTGTCATTTCGGCAAGACGAGTAGTTTCTTCTTCTATAATCTCTAAATACGCAAGGCGTTTTTCGGGTGGTAAATCTTCATTTTTCAAAAGCCCTACAAGTCCACTAACCGATACCAACGGCGTTTTTAATTCGTGTGAAAAATTGTTTACGAAATCCGAACGCAATATCTCGGTATTTTGTAATTCACCAGCCAAAGCGTTAAAACCCTTAGCCATATTTTTCATAACTTGGAACTTACCAAGATTTATTCTAGTAGCGTAATCCCCGTCGGACAACCTTTGCATCCCGTCTATAAGCGTATCTACGGGCTTTATCAAAATTCTACCAACGATAGCCGATAACCCCATACCCACGATAATACTTGAAAAACCAAACAGTAAAATCATCATTAACCCTGACTCTTCTAATTGCTTACTGTTTATTAGGTTGGTTTGAATAAAGAAATATTCAAGCAAAACCACGATCATTACCGATAAAACGAGTATTAACGAAACGGCAAGTATAAACCCTAATGTTAGCCAGTTACTATGATTTTTCTTTTTCATTTTAAGTTGTTCGTTTGCCTTTTTCATTTCTTTTTAACCGCCTTATAACCAAGCCCACGAATAGAAACGATCTCAAATTCTTCCCACCCTGAAAACCTTTTTCTAAGCCTACCTATATGCACGGTCACCGTTTCGGCATCAGTTTCGCAATCAAGCCCCCAAATTTCGTCCATAAGTTGAATACGAGTGAATATTTTATTCGGATAAGATAAAAGTTTATAAAGCAATAAAAACTCTTTCTGGGGCAATTCTTGAGTTTCTCCAAGCCTTATTACCGTATACGAATCGTAATCAAGCACCACGTCGCCTATAACGATTTTTCGCTCGTTATTAATTTTATATCGGCGAAGTAAGGCTTTAATATGTAAAAGCAATTCATCCGTATCAATAGGCTTACTCATAAAATCATCTATACCAACTGCAAAGCCCTTTTTTCTATCTTCAGGTAGTTGTTTAGCAGACACCATTAAAACGGGCATATCTTGGTTAAATTCTCTAAGAGATTTCGTAAAATCGTAACCGTTAAGTTTAGGCATCATTATATCGACTATAGCAAGATCAATATGTTCGTTTTCAAGCACGGAAAACGCCTTTTCTCCGTTTTCTGCAGTAAAGACAGTGTATTGATTGCTCTCAAGCACTTCTTTCATTGTAAAACGAATATTTTTATCGTCGTCTACTACTAAAATGTGAAACATAATATCTCCGTAAATAAATTTTCATTGAATTATATTTTACTATACAAACCATTATTTGTCAACAATAAGTAAAATTTGGTTATTTAATAGAATTTAAAACACTAAAAGCAGGGCGCTTTCGCACCCTGCTTTTTTAGTTGTTTTACGAATACTTAGTTTAATGGTTGATCGGGGGTTTCTCCTCCACCGATTCCACCATCAAATCCCATACCGGGGGTTTGCCAAGATTTTTCACCACTAAACATATCAATATAATCGAAGTTTGAAAATTCAATTTGTAATCTTTGATATTTTTTCATTATAGTTTCTCCTTATTATTGGAAGTATTCGTTTGCAGCCTTGTTGTAAAGGTGCAATGCTTTTACAAGATCTTTAAGATCTTCAGTTGTGTTAGCACTTAATACCATTTGTACGTATGACAATGGTGAGCACTTAATAGTAAGTGCAGTACTGAAGTCAGCAGTCTTAAGTACGGTAATTGCATAGTGATCGTCAAGATCAAATGATGCAATGTTTTCGATATCTATACAGTAGATCGTTGAACTTAATTGTTTCAACTCAACAACTTCACCGTCTAACAAGAATTTGTATTCGTTCATATCAACCGAAGTTGCAATACGGAATGAAATTCTCAAGGTAGTAGTAGATTCGAGGAACAATGAAATTTCATACGGAGTAATACCGTCTTGTGCATCTTTATCCGTCCACTTCAACTCTTCAGAACTATTAACTTGTGCGCCTGCGCTTAAATCCTTTTGTGCATCAGTCAAACCTGCGTTTGCAAGATTTTCAACGTCGTAACCAAAATGAACTTGGGCTGTTGCACCATAGTTAAGAAGTGAAATCATTAAGTCTTTTTCGTACTTATCGATATTCGTCTTAGCAAGTTCGCCGTCTATATATTGCTTAATGGTTCTTTCAAGCTTAGACATACCGTCGTAAAGCGTACCATCAGCATTATACATTTCAACAGTTATAAGTTGAGTTAATTCTGCCGCTGCCATGTGAACGGTAAATACGAATCTGCCATTACTATCTACTACTGCATCACTTACGTATACGGTGTTTCTAACTTTACCGTTTACGGTAAATGCAATGTAGAACTGATCAGCATGAGCCTTAACGTATTCGTCAAGTTGTGCCTTGAAGTTAACACCGATATCACCTTTAAGACTTAAGTTCCAAGCAGTAAACTTAGAAACGGTTAAGGTTACGTTAACCATACCGTCAACAGGTTCGCCAACGGTGAAGTAGTCTTCCTTAATAGCGTTTGCATAAGTTTCACGAACGGCTACAGAGTTATTTTCTCTTACCTTAACGTAAGCACAGTTATCATCATTAAGAGTAATAACAGTATCAAGTTTAGCAACGATACCAGAAGTAGATTCAGCATCTAAGAACGCATAGAACTTATTACCGGTAGATTCTGCGCTTACAGAACCACCCGTTACGTTAACCTTAACGTTATTAGCACCTGCAACGATCGTTGCGAAAGTATTGCTTTCGTGTACCGACCAGTCGTTTACACCTACAAGGTTAGAATCAGTTACTTCAATTTCAGTATCTGCACCGTAAATTGAGAGAGCCGCATAACCGGTAAGGTTACTGTTGTTAATATTTAGTTTTGCAGCACTTGCAGTACCCGCAACGTTAACTGCATAATGGCTTTGACCACTAATAGTTACGTTATTTAAGTTGGTCGTGCTTGCTTTGTTGATTACGTTAACACCACGTTCACAACCGTTTGCACCTACGATAATTAAGTTATTGATCGTTACTTCAGAAGTAGTATCAATATTGATTGCTCTTGGTGCAGTTGAAGTTAAGGTGAAGTCGTTACCGTTCAAGGTAATGCCCTTATCTATAGTAATGATTTCTGAAGATGAAGTATCTTCAAGCAATTCGATTACGTCGCCTTCTACTGCGTTTGCAATAGCATCTGCAAGGGTTAAGTAACCAACGCTACCTATTCTAACTTTACCTGTTTCAAGACCGAAACCGGTTTCGGTTGTGCCTACGATTACCATACCTGCAGGAGGATTGCCATAAACTGTTCCAGTAGTGTTAGCTGCAACGTTTAAGGTTACAACTGCGTTATTACCAGAGAGACAAATACCTGCAACACTACCACCAGTTACGTTTACGTTAGCAACGTTAGCGTTAGCGTTGGGGCTTTGCATCCATGCGTAAGCAACTTCACCACCAGAAATGTTAAGGTTGTTAGTACCGTTATTAGCAAACTGACGAATTGCAAAGTAAGTAGATTCAACTTTACCACCTTCTACGTTGAGTGTTGCAACTGTGTTCTTACCATTTGTAAGGTTATCAATACCGTAAGCCATTGAAGTACCACCAAGATGTTCAATCGTGCCAGACTTAAGTGTTACAGTACCAAGATTGTTTGCAACTACTACTGAAGAAGACCTCCAGTTGCGTTCAGTCGTTGCAGTAAGAGTAATCTTACCACCACCAACAGAGTCTTGAATAGTCAAGTCGCCCTTATTGTTATTGATTAGATAGAAGTTACCATCTGTGTTATTATCAACACCCGTAATAGTCTTACCGTTAAGGTCAAGAGTTACTGTCTTGGTGTTAACTATAGTTTCGTTAAGAGTAATATCTTCAACGAGAGTGATAACGTCGTTTTCGTTTGCATTAGCAAAAGCTTCTGCAAGAGTTAAGAATTTATATTGATCTACGTGAGCAACGTAAACGTTTACACCGTTTGTATTTGCCCATTGTTCAGCCGTTACCTTAACGGTTGTTTCGCCAACAAGTTGACCGTCTGCATAAACCTTAATCTTATCAGGAACTACGCTTGAATCGGGGTTATAACGATACCAAGTGGTTTCCCAAGTAGAAGATTCACGAGAAATTTCAATGTTAGCAGTTAATCTGCCGAAGTAACGAATATAGTTTGCATTTACCATTTCGGTAGTAGACAAGAGAACGTCGCCTGCATAGAGTTCAAGAACAAGACTTTCGTCTACGTATGCATTGTCAATATTCAAGTGAACGTAAGTACCACCTACGCTGTCGGTCATAATAGATCCGTGTCCACCAAGACTTGCAACAGGTCTTTCTACAACGGTGTAATAACCGTTTTCAGCTTTACATACGTAACCTTCTGCCCAACGTGATTCTGGAACTGCATCAAAGAAGTTACCACCTGAAACAGCAATCGTTCCTGCGCCATAGAGAGAACCACTATGAACGTTATTGAACGTACCACCCGTAATAACTACGGTTGCGCCTGCGCTTACGCTTACGTTAAAGCCGATATAAGTATCTTTACCATCGAACGTCCCACCGTTAATAGTTACGTTACCAGCGTCTGCCCAAATAACGTGTGATGTTACAGCATCTAAAGTAGATACGTTAGCAAATTCACCATCGTTAATTACGAGAGAACCTAAGTTAGCAATCGTAGTGTGGATAGAAGTAATCTTACCACCGTTGATTGTTGTATCGCCGTAGTTGTCAATTGCAACGGTAAAGTCGCAAATATTTACGATTTCACCACCGTTCATAACGAACGTTGCACCATCTTCAACTCTTACGGTAGTAGCGTCGTAGCCACCGTTGTTAACCAAGTTATCGTCTTCGTAAGTAGTTGCTATCTTACCACCGTTCATTACGAGAGTTGCGCCTGCATAATTCTTAACAGCGAAACCACCGTTACCGTCGATTGCGTTAATAGTACCACTTTCTAAGGTAATCTTGCCGTAGTTGTAAATACCACGAGCATTAATTTCACCATCACCATAAATAGTGAGGTCTCCCTTATTTTCAAATGCGTATACGTGGTTGGTCGTGCTACCTGATGCCAAACCTGCGTTAATATTATTGCCGTTGAGATTTAAGGTAATTACTTTGCCTTCTGCAATCGTAATCATTTTTGCAACGGTTACGTCGTTAAGAAGAACGATATCACCACCAGCGCTTATAGCGTTTTCAAACTTAGTGAAGTACTTGTTACCTATCTTAGCAACGAAGTCTTCATTATCACCCAACGTGCTATCGGTTATAAGTTCAACGTTACTATTAGCAACAGTTGCAAATTCAACCCATTTATCACTTTCAATATTTGCACCGAAAATATTAAGCGTGTAAAGGTTATTGTAGTTAGCACTAGAATCTGCTTTTTGTAAGAAGATAGCAGCATCGCCGCTCTTAATGGTTACGTCTTCCATAGCCATCGTGTCTACGTTACCTAACTTACGGACAATTGCATAATCAGAAACTTCAATATTAGTGTTTTTAATCGTTACGTTAGTTACAGTTGCAAAATTTACACCATATTCGCAGTTGATTACGTTACAGTTTTCAATAATAGCCGTTTGACCACCCCTACTTGCGTATACTAAGTAGAACATTCCGTCTGCCGTAGAGTTGGTTACCTTCAAGTTGTATATAGAATTAGAAATTCTAATTGCACTTGAATAAGAAACACCCGTGCCAACGTACTTGAACGAACAATTATCAACCGTAAGATTTCTTACTGAACCCGTCGTGTCAATTCCGTTATCCGACTTAACTTCAAAGTTGAAGTTCTTAATGGTAAGAGCATTAGTACGAGCAGCAACTTTAATGTTACCACTATAAACGAAGTCGTTACCATTGATAGTGAACGCTACCGTATTAGAAACGGTTACCTTTTCAGAAGTGTTTCTAACAAGAATAATTTCGTCGCCAGCCTTAGCCGCTTTAATTGCTTCTTGCAAGGTCTTGTAATAAGTTTCACCGATCTTTGCAGTTACGCTCTTAACAACGTAAGTACCGTCTTCTTGAGCGATAAGTATGCAATCTTTCGTGAGATATCCTTCATAGAGTTCCTTATCGAAAGCACCACCAGAAATAAATTCTGTTGCCCCGTAGTAAACGCTACCAATGAACGTACCACCCGTTACGCTTACGTTAGGATCAGAGTTAATGATACATAACGAATAATCTACACCTTCAACCGTACCACCACTAATGTTAAGAACGGTCGTGTTGTTCTTTAATTGAACGTTAATACCACGTTTAGCACCGTAAACAGTACCAGCCGTCATATTTAATACGTTGTTATCAGTCGTGCTGTTAGCAAACTGACGGATACCCATATAGTTAGAAGTGATCAAACCACCGTTTACGTTAACGATTGCTTCGCCTGCACTACCGTTAGTCAACGAATCAACTGCATAGGTATAACCTAAGCCGTTTGCAGATGCGTTTTCAATAATACCACTTGCAACGGTTAACGTTCCTTGAGTATTGCTAATGGTTGAAATACTAAAGGTTACGCTTGCACCCGTGTAAGTCAATACTAACTTACCGTCTGCACTTGCAGAATTATCAATTATAGTAAGGTTACCCTTATTAAGAATTAATTGATCGTTTGCAGTTGCAGTTTTATTGATTGATCTTGAAACGGTGTAACCGTTAAGATTTAAGGTTATTTCCTTACCTGCATTTACGATAATGCTTTCGTCAACATCAACGTCTGCAATCAAGTTAATTACTTGACCGTTAGAAGCTGCGTCGATAGCCGCTTGAATCGTTGGGTAGCTATAAGTGTTATCGTCGATATAAGCAACAGCTTCTACAACGGTATAAACACCGTTAATATATTCGATTGCTTTAGAACGATCAAGTTTTACTTCTTCAAAACGATGAGCAGTAGGATCAGCATTGAACGAACCACCGTTTACTGTAATGAAGTTAATACCATTACCATAAGTATTGAAAACCCAAGGATTTCTAAAGGTTGCATTTGCACCAGCATTACCAAGTTCAAAGTAACCACCGTTAATAACAACTATTTCATCTGCTTGTGCAGCATAGATAAGTTGATCTGAAGAAGTCTTATCAAGTATGAAGTTACCACTTTCAATAGTAAGGTATGCTTTGGTTGCTACTGCATCTACGGTAATAAGTGAGTATGCATAATTATCACCAGCCGTAAGTTTAAGCGTACCATCACCTACGATTGT
Organism: Christensenellaceae bacterium; assembly: GCA_045654165.1. Lineage (GTDB taxonomy): Bacteria > Bacillota > Clostridia > Christensenellales > Borkfalkiaceae > UBA1259. The sequence continues at coordinate 51,434 of JAZOMV010000038.1, read as the reverse complement.
AAGATCACCGTTATCACCAACTACGATCATTGCAATCAAACTCTTGCCTGCAATAGCGTTTGCTGAAATGGTCTTTCCGTTAAGATCAAGAGTGATCTTCTTGTATACGTCGAGATAAGTTAAGTAATTTCTTTCCGTACTTGTAGTAGTTTCGGTTAAAGTTACATCCTTAATGAGAGTAATGGTATCGCCTGCTTGTGCAGCGTCGATCGCTTGTTGGATAGTTTCATATCCGTAGCCGTTAATTTCAGCAACGAATTCTACTTCGATTGCGCTATATGAATCGCCTACGAGTCTTAATGCATAACCGTAAGGAACGTTTGCACTAATTACGTTACCACCTTCAGCAAGAGCATCTTTAGCGATACTTACTTCTACAGGCCATTCAGTTGAACCTGCCGTTACGTATGCGTATACGTCGCCGATAAGTTTTGCGTTTTCACTAACGATAAGTTTACCACTATTTGCTTTAGTGCTTGGGTCGTGGAAGAAGATTGACTTATTAGCACCTTCTACCGTACCACCATTAATAGTAAGTACGTTTTCTGCTTCAACGCCGTTGAGGAATTGACGGATACCACGATAGGTTGACTTAATCGTACCACCGTTGATGGTTACGATTGCGCTAGTACCTTTACCGTTAGTAAGGTTGTCGATACCATACGCCATATAAGTGCCACCAAGATGTTCTAAAGTGCCGTTTTCAATTATGAGTTCGCCACCTGGGTTGTTTGAAACAACTGCAGAGAATCTTGACGTTCCACTATCTACGGTCGCAGTAAGCGTCATCTTACCATTACCCGTAATCGTGAGTTTTCCTACGTTATCTATAAGACCAAAGTTCTTACTTGTAGTATCAATACCCGTTATCGTTTTGCCGTTAAGATCAAGAACGATTTCTTTATTATTTTTTATTGAAGCATTTACTTTAATATCTTTAACGAGAACAATCGTGTTGCCATCAACAGCGTTAGCAAATGCTTCTGCAAGAGTTACGTAGTATACGTTACCGATCTTTGCAACAGACTCTTCTACGTTAACGAGAATTGTCTTTTCAACATTCGTATAGTAATTTACTAAAATAGATGCATGATCTACCGTAAGATCAGTTGCAAAGAAACCATCTGTTCTCGGAGATACTCCGTTCCAGTAGTTTGCTGATGCATCAACTATGCTAGCACCCGTTATCTTAGCGAATTCTTCTGGTGCATTTGCACAAGTCATCACGTTATCCGTGAAGATAACTTCTGATCCACCACTTACACGGATTGCACGACCTTCCGTATTGTTTACACCCCAGTTAGTAAGAGTGTTATTTACTACCGTAATAATTCCGTTAGAACCTGCGGTAGGATTAATAATAATTGAGTTATTCGTAGTATTTGCTACGCTGTTACCTTCAACGGTTGCGTCTTTTACGTCACGCAAATGAATACCTACGTACGCACCGTCAATTACGTTATCGGTAACGGTCGCATTTACGTTCTTGCCTATTACTGCAATTGCGTATACGCCTACCGATTGACTAGATGCAACACGGTCGTTAATATTAACAAACTTGTTACCTTCAATTATAACGTTCTTTTGACCTGCAACGAGAATACCTTTACCTTCAAAAGTAATACCCTTAATGGTAATGGTGTGTTCTCTACAACCACTATCATCATAACCGAGATACATGCCACCCTTAAGAACGGTTGCAAAGTTATCTGCACCTACGATAGTAATTGATTTTTCTTTTGCATGAGTTGAATCCGTAGCCCAAGGAGCAACGTATTCATCATATTCGCCTGCAAGAATATTAACGGTTTCACCATCTTGCGCTGCGTTTATTGCTTCCGTTATAGTTGTATAATAAGTATCGCCAATCTTTGCAGCTACTTTTACGCATTCAAGCGCAAAATATTCGTCGTATTCGTCTACGTTCGTATCTCTACCAAGCGCATTGTTGAACGTGTCTAACAACATACCGTCAATCCAAAGTTCAATAGTTTCTGGAACGGTATCAGCCGTTAATTCGTCAACGTTGATAACAGTGGTCCAAGAACTTGACGGTGAGCCGGCAAGGACTATGTTACAACTTAATCCAGTAGCATCATATCTACCTGCATTAAGAGTAGAAACTGTAATCACGTTACCGTTCTTATCTAAAAGTTTAACTACTACAGATTCTTTAGCGACTACGTTAGAAAGGTCAACACCTATTCTTTCTCTAGTAGAAGAAACTTCTACGTACGCACGATAAGCAACTTTACCACGAGAAACTTTTACAGCTGACGCCGTATTTATAGTACCATCTGCGTTAAGTTCGGTATAGTATGAATCCATACCTGCTTCTACGAGATCGTTAGTGTTTTGACATGCACTATTGAAATAAATTTTGCTTGGATTTGCTTCAATATCAATGTCGAAGTAGTTGTCAGAAAGATCAGTCGTAGTGGTTTCGGCATTGAAGTTCCAATAACAAATCTGTTGTGCATTTGTTATACCCTTAAAGATATTGTTGTTAATTACAACGCTTACAGTATCAGCACCTTCACTATCACTACCAAGCCCTTGAGCACGGCCTACAGCACTACCAGAGAATATGTTATTTGTTACGATAAATTCGTCTTCAATACCATCGTTAGTAGTAATTTGAACAACAAACGGACGGAAAGATACGTTATTGATTACGTTGTTATCAATGAGAACTACGCCCGTAGCTTGTAAGTAAACGCCACTCTTGCTACCACCCAAAGCACCGTCAATCACGTTGTTAGTAAACGTGAAATTTTCAACTGCTTCATTAGCAGACATATTGAAATGTACAGGAGCAGAGTTTGTAGTATCATTGAGATTTTTGAAGATACAGTTGGTAATGGTCATATCTTTAACCATTGCACCATTATTTCTCCAACCCGTGATGCTAATTCTTGAATTATCGAATATGATACCATCAAAGGTAACATCTTCATAACTAATAGAGTTACCATCTGCAGCCATAATAGTCATATCCTTAAGGATAGTAGCATTAGCACCCTTAATAGTTATGTTCTTCAATGTTGCAGGCATCTTAATAGTGCCTTCGCTAAATTCACCTGCATAAATTTCAAGCGTGTCACCTTCTTCAAGAGCTGCAAAAGCTTCTTTAATAGATGAGTATTGAACGCCGTTAATTTCTGCCACGGGAACTGCAAGACCGTATACGCCATTATTATAAGCAACGATATAGCCGTCTACAGTAGAAACAACGTTAAGGCCTTGTGCACCAGTAATCGTAGAGCCAACAACGGTAAGTTTAATTTCACCGTTAACGATAGCGTTGTTGGTAGCAGTGAGAGCACCTAAACTTTCGTTATTATGTCCAAGCTCAACAACGTATGCATCTAAGGTTGCACCGTCAACAGTAATTTCACCACCACGGCTAGCCTTAATCTTTTCAACAGAAAGAATTGCGCCGTCTTCTACCGTAACGATAGGAGTACCGTCCCAAATATCAATCCATTTAGCATCAACTTTTGCATTTGCGCCACTAACGTTGAGTTCAGATTCGCCAACCCAAACATTTAAGATTGCCGTATTGAGTTGACCATTTACAGTAAGGGTTGCACCGTTTTTAACTTGAACGGTTGCATCACCCGTGTTAGCATTTACAACACCAGTTTCAGCAATGTTAACTTTTGCACCAGTTATATACAAGTAATCGGTATTAACCGTACCTGCAATTGTTGCATCTGCCCAAACAAGAATATGTTTAGCATTTACAGTAATGTTTTCGCCGATAGATACTTTTTGGAAATAGTTCCAATCGTCATCGAACAATAAATCCATAGTTACGCCTTCAGCAACGTTGGTTGTGAAGTAGTATTTAGCATCTACGTCAGTATCAACTTGTTTAGTTGCGATAATATCTGCAGTAAGAACTACGTAAACGTTGCCTGTAGTATAAACATTAAATACTTGTTCGAGAGATGCGATTACTTTTTCACCATCGTCAAACGTGCCGTTGTTATTAACGTCAATAAAGCCTGCAGGGGCATATTCAACGGTATAAGTACCGTTGCCATTATCAACAACTTTGTAACCATCTGCACATTCAATTTCTTCAATTGCGTAGTGGAAAACACCACCAGAAATGCTTGCAGTACCGTTCAATTGATCGTTAATAGAAGTAGAACTTGCTTTATAAGTACCACTCTTAATTACCCAAACAGAATTACCATAGCCTTTGAATGCGCCTGTAACATTACAATCGATAAGAGTTGCAGTCAATTCACCAACCTTAAATCTTAAAGCGTTGATTTTTGAAGTTTCAATGGTAACGCCGTTTAAGGTAAGATTGCTATAAATATCAATCAAACCACTTGAAGTACCAGACTTACTACCAAGTATAGTACCGTTAACAATAGCAGTTTCTGCTTTTACGTTGAATACGATTGCACCACTTGCTCCCGTAACGGTTTTGCCGTTAAGATCAAGAGTTATAGCCTTTTCAATAGTAATAACTGCATCAAGCGTTGTATCTTTAGCGAGAACAATTGTGTTGCCATCAACAGCGTTAGCAAATGCTTTTGCTAATGATGAGTAAGTTGTTTCGCCAATAGTTGCTACTACGTCTACGAGTACGTATTTGCCATCAACTACTTCGTACAATTTGCCTACAGGTGCATTACCGTATACTTCGCCTACGCATTCTGCTTTTGCCGACAAGTATAAGTTTGCATTTTTACCCGTTAAGCATATTCCAGCTACAGTACCACCTTCAACAACCGTTGTTGCGTCATTTGCGTTTTCATTTGGACTTTGCATCCATGCGTATCCGATTTCACCACCGGTAATATACAAGTTATTCGTACCGTTGTTTGCAAATTGACGAACTGCGAAGTACGTTGATTCTACCTTACCACCTTCAATATTAAGGGTTGCTACGGTGCCTTTTCCGTTCGTAAGGTTATCTATTGCGTACGCCATTGACGTTCCACCAAGATGTTCGATCGTTCCTGCTTTTACAGTTACAGTACCAAGATTATTTGCTACAACTACTGACGAACTGCTCCAGTTACGTTCAATCGTTGCAACGAGAGTAATCTTACCACCACCAACGCTATCGTCGATAGTTAAATTACCCTTATTGTTGTTAATGAGATAGAAGTTTCCACTCGTGTTGCTATCAGTACCAGAAATAGTCTTGCCGTTGAGATCAAGAGTTACGTTCTTGGTATTAGTTACGCCTTCCGTTAAGGTTATATTATCTAATAATGTTATAACGTCATTGTCTTTCGCATTTGCAAATGCTTTTGCTAAAGAGAAGTAACCTTTGCCAGCAACTTCTGCTACGGGAAGTGTAAATTCGCCTTGTGCTTCAACCGTGCCACCTGCATTGATAGAGTTAGAAAGGTTTGCATCAAGAACGTTACCCGTTGCCGTTACGTCAAGAGTTTCAAATGAAGCGTAAGTAGTAATCGTTACGTTTGCATTTACCATTTCGTTATTAGTAAAGGTAATTTGTTCAGATGCGCTTACGTTTACGCTTGAGTTATTAAATTTATTGTTAGAGATTACGAGTTCTTTTACTGTATCTTTGCCGTTTTCGTTATCGCCAATTGCTCTAGTCCACTTGATGAATTCAGAGTTAGTAATAGAGATGTTTGCAACAGCATCCGTGCTTAACCCTTCTCCGAATACAATTGCTCTCGTCGTAGAGTAATCTTTTCTACCGATAAAAGTACAATTATCTATGGTAAGACCTGCTTTCGCTGAAATTGCACGAATTCTAGTTCCCCAACCAGATACAGCTGAACTCATATCTACAGTAAGATCTTTAACGATTGCATCAGCTTCAAATCTGAACGCTGACATATAGTTACCACCGTCGTATACCTTGCCAGTAAACGTAATAGTGTTGCCGTTACCATTAATGGTTACGGGAACTGATATCTTAGCGCCGGTGTTTCTATTATCCCAATCGCTTGTAATAGTGATATCTTCTAAAATATTTACTTTAGAATTTGCTTTTACTGCCTTAAGTGCTGATACTAAATCAATATGTTTAACACCATCAACTTCAGCAACACCGTATTGACCATATACGCCAGTAGAATCTACGGTCTTATCGTTTAAGGTTACAACTACTTTTGCAGTTGCAGCACTTGGTAATTCACCGTTTTCTTCGTATTCGCTAGTACCTATTACCATCCAATATCCATAGGTATTAGATGCATTCATTACGTTTGCACCTTGTACCGTAATACTTGAATCTACAGATGCTTTACGTACTACTACAGGGATAAATGCAGAAATCGTGCAATCTTCAATAACTAAATTGTTATTGTATTGTGCATCTGCACGTATACCGTAGCCTTCTACGTTGATTTCACAATCTTTAACGGTTACACCTTGTACCGTGCCGAGTGCTAAACCACTCTTAGAATTATCTACGGTTACGTTTTCTATCGTAAGGTTCCAACCCGAAGTATTTTGTAAGAACGAGTGGAGTCCTGTACCAGTACAATCTTTAATTACTACGCTGTGTGAAGATTTCAAACGAACTGCAACGGTATCTGCATTACCCGTACCAACGAAAGTACAACTTTCTACGGTAATACGTGGATAATGGTTTGTTGCTGTTGACGTAATGAAATCTCTATTCGTTTCAGTTACGAAATTAATATTCTTAATAGTAATTCTTCTATTATCGTTGGTATCTGACAATGATGCTACGGTAATCGTACCGTTAAGTTTATTATCGTTACCATCGATCGTGTAGTAAAGATCTGTTTTTTCAGTTAAGGTTACGTTTTCAGTAATATCGGTGAGAATAACGATTTCATCACCGTTTGCCACGTTGTTAATTGCTTCTTGCAAGGTTTCATAACTTGTTTCACCAATCTTTGCAATAGCTTTTTTAACAACGAGAGTTTTACCATCGATTTCATAAGTACCGTTCCCGATAATTTCAATATCGCCGGTAAATCCACTAAGATCAGCATTGATTACGGTTACAGGGCTAGTAATACCTGTTGCGTCAATTGAAATAACGCCTGCACCTGTAATTACTTTTGCATTTACAACTGAATTAATATCAAGTTTAAGTAATGCGTTACTACCCATTGCGATATTATTAAATACCGAAAGCGTAGAACCTGTAGTAATATTAGCATTACCGTTAAGAGTAAAAATACCATTTTCGTTTACAGCGTTAAAGATAACTTCTGCACGGTTTTTAGCAGTAAAGGTTTGACCTGCTCCAACGGTAACGAAAATAGAAGTGTATTTACCACCATCTACCGTAAACGAACCAGCCATAACGTCGTCTATTTGACTTGCAAAATGAGAGCCAGCTTCAATAATAACGTCGCCGTTGTAAATAAAGTTCTTATAGTCGTTGGAACGTTCTACGTAAGCTTTATTTATAAATTCAACATCGCATTCAAACCAAATTTGTCCTGTTATAATAATGTTTACACCGTCAAATACAAACTTGCCGTCATTAACAGTTCTATCGCCCGTGTAAATAGTATCAACATAATAAGGTTCATTACCATTATCTTGCTTAATAGTTACGTTATCAAACGCAGTACTATACAATAAATTAAATGAATCAACAGAAGATTTGTCGTTTACACCGATAATAGTAATAACGAGATCGGTTATACCATTATCTATAGCATAAGCCATAGCGTCTGCAATGCTTACAAACGTCTTATCACCAATTTGTGCAACGGCTTGAGCAAGACTATAAATACCATTGTTATAAACTACCATATAACCGTCCACGTTAGTTGTTACGTTTAAGCCTTCTGGACCGGTTATTTTATGAGACGCATTAGTTAATACAAGTTCAACGTCTACCGTACCATTTACAATAGTAAGGTTACCAGATGGTTCAAGTGTTTTACCATCTTCAAAAGTAAGTTCTTTACCATTAAGGTCAAGAGTTCCTTTAATCTTAAGGTTACTATTTAATTGAACGTCTGCAAATAAGGTTAAACCATTACTATAAGCAGTAGTTCTACTTTCAATTTGTGCTTCAGTATAGAAGTTTGCACTATCACCAGCAACAAAGTAAGGTTGGCCGTCTGCATCAACTGCACCACTTATATCGTTTACTGCAACAGACGCAAATTTAACGGTCTTGTTACCAAGATCAAATACCGTGCCGTCTTCTACGGTTACACCAAGAGCACTCGTTACACCACTACCGTTAGAAATATCAAGTGCAATACTATTACCAAGAGCCTTAAATGCGTTCCTAAAGGTTATGGTTGAACCGTTTACAGTAAGAGCCGACCAGCCTTTAGTTGCATTGATAATAGAAACGTTATCAAATACTACGTCTTGAGCACAGTATACGTTAATACCTTCTGCTTTGTTATTGCAATCAAGCACAACGTCTTTAAGAGTAACGTTACTGCTATTTACACCAATAAGATGTTTACTCCAAGATGTATTATTAGCAATAATGCTATACCCATTACCATCAATAGTGATTGCTTTTGCAATGGTAAATTTGCCAGTAAGTTTAACGTCTTCAAACAAGGTGATAGTATCGCCTGCTTGTGCTGCGATGTATGCAGCATTAAAGCTTTCGTAACCCGTTGCACCTATTTTAGCAGGATATTCAACACTAAACGAACCGTCTGCATTTTGAACGAACTTAACGTCTTCAGCAAGAAGTGCGCTATTAGTATTATTTTTTGCACTTTCGGTGAAAGCACCACCCGTAACCGATCCTGCAAGAGCAGTAGCATTTGCACAACCGATCTTGGTATTGAACGTACCGCCCGTAACTTTAAGACCTACTTCTTTGCTTGCGTTATCAATATAAATTGAAGATCCGTCAACGCCACGAGGTGCAAATTCGCCACCTGCAACGGTAATTGAAGAATTTAATGCAAACGGTTGCATCCAAACTTGACCTTCAAACACACCACCGTTGATAATCAACGCACCACCGTTAACACGAACCGAACGATAAGTAGGCGTACTAATCAAACCACCGTTTATGGTTGTTGATACTGCGCTTGAACTTTGTTGAATAGCGCAATACATATGTACAACCGATCCGTCGTTGTGTTGACTAAGATTTTCTATCGTGCCGTTTTCAACCACGAGAGTATTGTGGTTAGTAATCGTATAAGATCCCCAACCAAAACTCGGATCGCCAGCGCCGATATCCGTGAAAGAGATTTTGCCGTTACCCGTAATGGTTAAAGAACCGTTGTTCTCTATCATTGAGTAACTAGCAGTACATCCTTTTTCCCCACTAATAGTATAACCAGCGAGATCAAGAATTACCGTTTTCTCTTTAGCGATGGTAAGCGTTTCAGTAAGAACTATGTCCCCACCGAGTTTTACAGTACCACCATTTTCCAATGCAGTTTGCAAATCGTTTGCCGTAGCAACGATAGTCTGCACCTGTGAAGTTTCCGCCTTTGCAACGTTAGCAAAACCAAACGTAAAACCAGAAATGGAAATTACGAAAGCAATGATAAGTGACAAAAGCCCTAATTTTTTAGTCGTACTTTTCAAAGTAAAACCTCCTATAAAAAATACATTCTTTTATATATAAATTCTCTCAGTTAAAATTCTAAGAGCATCTACCGAAATTTATCTTTATTCCGTTTTGAGATGGAATAAATTGCGCTTTGCAAAATCTTTATTATAAATAATAAAGGACAATAAACCCATTATACTATACAATAAAATAATATACCCCCCCCCTTGAATTTGTCAAGCAATTTGAAGGGTATTGCCGAATTTTTTATAAAATTATATTTTATAGCATCAAAATTAGCCTTTTAACCAAAGTGATACTATTTTACGAATAAAAGTTGATTTTTCAACAAAAGATTTATTTTATAAATCTATTCTTAAACTTTCATATATTATAACATTTTTTTTATAAATTTCCAAACGTTTTCGCAAACTCACCCAAAACGGCATATCCTTAGTTATACACTAACGATTTCAATAAAATAAAAGTAATTCGCAAAAAAATTTTTATTTTCTATTGAAAAAATTTTGTTTGCATGGTAAAATGTCTGCATGATTAATACTACACTTTGCTATATAGAAAAAGACGGGGCATATCTCATGATGCACCGAATAAAAAAGGAAAACGACGTAAATCGTGATAAATGGGTTGGCATAGGTGGAAAGTTTCTTAAAGGCGAAACACCAACCGATTGCGTTTTGAGAGAAGTTAAAGAAGAAACGGGACTTACACCGACTAATTTAGTTTATCGTGGCAAGATAAATTTTATATCTGACAAATATCCAGAAGAAATGATGCATTTATTTACAGCAACCGATTTCTTCGGTCAACTTAACCCCAACTGCGACGAAGGGGAATTAGTCTGGGTTCAAAAAAGCCAAGTTCTTTCCCTACCTATTTGGGAAGGTGATAAAATCTTTTTTAAGTTATTAGATGAAAACGCACCTTTCTTTCATCTCAAACTCGTTTATCGTGGAAACCAACTAATAGAACATCAAATTGAATTTTTATAAAAAACGCCAAAGGGCTTGTGGTTCACACAAGCCCTTTATAATTTCACAATTTTCAATTCAACTGCGCCGTCGCCCGAAACTGCGACAACGTAATCCCCCTTAGAAAGCGTTACACGGGCAGTAAACCCCGATAGCGTGCAGTTTGAACGGATATAAGATAAAAAATTATCGCCACCCACACGCTTAAAATCACTTTCTTTTTTAGCCCAAATTTCTATAATTTTGGCAGTTCTTTCTTGCTTTGGTAAAATTTCTAATTCTTCTAATTCTTGCTTAGATAAAATTTTAGATACCGTACTATGGTTAATTTCTTTTACAAACTGAACGTCTACACCAACGGGTTTATCGCTAACTGCAACGGCAACCACGCCGTTCGAATGAGACAGCGAAAACTCTTTACTTAAACCGTACCATTTGCCGTTATCCCCCCGTTTAAGCGCAGTTAAATCGGGCTTAACCCCCGTACTGTCGTGTAAAGCACGTTCTAGCAACTTCCAAACACAATATTTTTCGCTCTTGATTTTAGCATTAGAACACTCGTTAATTTCCTTTTCTCTCTCAGTTGGAACAACTTTTTCAATATTTACGAGTTCGGGAATTTCAGCCAAATACAACAAAATATCCGACATATTATTTTCTTACTGCGCCGTCGCCAACGATTACGTATTTAGTCGTTACTAAAGCGTCTAACCCCATAGGTCCACGAGCGTGTAATTTTTGCGTGCTTATGCCGATTTCTGCACCCAAACCGAAAACGAACCCGTCTGAAAATCTTGTTGATGCGTTCCAGTAAACCGACGAAGAATCTACGCTATTTAAGAACTTCTCTGCCCTTTCTTTATCGGCAGTTATAATAGATTCAGAGTGCCTAGTGCTATGTTCGTTCACGTGAGCGATTGCCTCTGCCAAACTATCCACCGTCTTAACGGATATCTTTGCCGAACCGTATTCGGTGTAAAAATCTTCTTCGGTAGCGCTTAAAAGATAGGGGTAATCTTTGATTACTTGATAAGCCCTTTCGTCGGCACGAACTTCTACTTGTTTTTCTTTTAATTCTTCAACGATTTTAGGCAAAGCCGTTTCTAGAACGTCTTTATGAATAACTATTGATTCACAGGCGTTGCAAACGCTATAACGTTGGGTTTTAGCGTTATATATAACTTTTTTAGCCATATCAACGTCTGCGCACTTGTCCACGTAAACGTGGCAATTCCCCGTTCCCGTTTCAATTATAGGTATAGTTGAATTTTCTACCGTAGCACGAATTAAAGACGCGCCACCCCTTGGAATAAGCAAGTCTACGTATTTATCTAGTTTCATAAACGCAGTAGTAGTTTCTCTTGAAGTGTCTTCTATAACCGACACGGCGTTTTCGTCAACACCCGTTTCCCTTAGCGCTTGTTTAAGCACTTTCACGATTGCAACGTTAGAACGCAAAGAGTCGCTACCACCTTTCAAAATAACGGCGTTAGCCGTCTTAAAACACAAAGCGAAAGCATCTGCCGTTACGTTTGGGCGTGATTCGTAAATAATACCAACAACGCCGAAAGGAACGGTTTTCTTTTCTATGCTTATGCCTTGTTCTTTATTTTCGTAAGAATACATAACCTTACCTAGTGGACAAGATAGAGTAGCAACCTGTTCTATGCCGACTGCCATGCTTTCTATAACCTTTTCGTTAAGCGTAAGCCTATCTATAAAAGCAGGGCTAACCCCCTTTTCCGTTGCGTAAGCAAGGTCTTTAGCATTTTCTTCTATTAAAAAGTTTTTGTTCGCCCTAAGCAATTCTGCCGACTTTTTAAGGGTTATATTTCTTTGTTCGTCGGAAATCGCACATAGGGTTGCAGATGCCGTTTTGGCATTTTTAGCAAGCGTAATTAAGTCAAACATATTTCCACCTACTTCTTCTTGAATAAAGATTTTATTTTTTGTCTTATACGGAAAAGTTTTAGCCTAACCTTTCTTACAAATCTTCTTCCGTACCATTTTTCAACCTCTTTAACGTATTTAGGATCGGTTGTTTCTATATATTTTTTTCCACGATAAAAACCAAGCATCACACCGAAAACTTGTTCTTCTTTAACGGGTTCTTGCCACCATTGACTATCCCCACACATAACGTAGCCGTCTTCGGTCGGTTGCATAACCCTATGCAAGACGTAAGAGCCGTTTTCACGCACGTAAAAGGCAACGTCAAACCGTTTAAGTTTTTCCGTTTTAAGTCCAACTACGACCGATTGCCCACGGTGTTTTAGGGTAGGCCACATACTTACCCCACCCGGAACGAAAGCAATGACCTTGTTTTTTTCAAGTTCGGTTTTATAATCTGCTATCATTTTTTAGTTACCTTATATTTCTTCAAAATGTTTAATGCCTATAACTTTATCTACGGGTAAAGAGAACAATACGCCGTGCGCTTCGGTAGAACTACCTGCTTTTTCCATAATAGCGTGCATAATAGCATCACGTTCTTCACGCTTGACAATGATATAAACCATCTCTTTTTCTTCACTTATAGAAATGCCGAAAAACTTTGCTATCTCTGCGCCCGTGCCGTTTGCCTTAACCACAGTACCACCCGTTGCGCCTGCGCTTCTTGCACTTTCCATAACAAGTTCCGTATTGCCTTTATCTACTATAGTAATTATTAAAACGTTTTTAGTTTCACCACTCATTTCTTCTTCCTCCTTGTCTATCTCTCTATCGCCTGCCAAATATTTAAGCGAACTCATACCACCTACGCAATCCATAGACATAACGATTGCTACGCCGTTATACGCCGAACCTATATCCATTTCTAAATATAAGCCTTTTATTATATCCGTTAGCGATTGAGTATGCACGACGGTTTCAAACATAACTTTATTCGTGTTTTCAAGCCCCAAATAACTAAGCGTTTTTTGGCTAGCCGTGCCTTGACATAATTTTTTAATCACTCTATCCACGCCGTTTTTACGAAAAAACTCAAGATACCGTTCGGTATATTCCCTTTGCGTTATCGTTATTAGATATTTTAATCCTTTCATAATCGCACCTATTCAATAATATCTTCTTTAGAAGTATCGTCTTTAACTTGTTTAGTCTTAAGTTTAGCAGTCTTAATCTTATAAACCAAACCAAGAATTTGTATGGTAATCAAAGGTGTCATAGCAACCATAGCCACTACGCCGAAACCTTGCGTTGCTATATCCCCACCTACTGCACTACAAACGCCTAAAGCCAAAGGCATTAAAAAACTTGCCGTCATTGCGCCGGACGCTACGCCACCCGAGTCGAACGCTATTGCCGTAAATATATCGGGAACGATAAAAGTTAGCACTAAAGCGATCAAATACCCAGGTATTAAAAAATACATAATATTAACGTCTAAAAGCAATCTAAGCATTGCTAGCCCAACGGATACGGCAACGCCTATCATCAAACTGAGTGACAACGCCTTTTTCGGTATTGCACCCCCCGTGATTTCGTAAACTTGTTTGGTTAGCACGTGAACGGCAGGTTCGGCTGCGACAACGAAAAAGCCGATAATCATACCTAATGGAACGATTATCCAGTTTTTATCCATTTCGCCTATATACCGACCGATTTGGCTACCTACGGGTAAAAACCCTACGTTTACACCGATTAAAAACAACACCAAGCCAACGTAAGTATAAAACACGCCGACAAGTATTTTTATAATGGTTTCTATATGAACTTTTTGCCCGAAGAGTTGCGATACGAAATAAAAGGCAACTATAGGTAAAAGTGCAACTGCAACTTCTTTTAAGTAGTGTGGCAAACTTTCGCCAAACACGACTAATATATCTTTTGAATTAATTATCGGTTGTATTTCCGATTCGGACGGAATTATCTCGGTAGGCTTTACTATTATTCCAAGTATCATAACCGATAGAATAGGACCTATTGAACAAAGCGCAGTAAAACCAAAGCCGTCCGTTTCGGCGTTTTTATCACTTCTAAGCGACGCAACGCCCGTACCTATCGCTATAATAAACGGCACGCTCATAGGCCCTGTTGTTACCCCACCCGAATCAAAAGCCAACGGCACGAAAGCCGACGGCACGAAAAAAGACAACACGAAAACTGCCGTGTAAAAGAAAAGCAATATGTATTTAAGACTTATATTAAGAACTACTCTTAAAAAGGCAATCGCAAGGAAAACACCAACGCCCACGCCTACTACCAAAATAAGCGTCCACGAATCAACGGCGTTTTTTAGTTGCGTGCCTAAAACTTGAAGATCGGGTTCTGATATAGTAATCATTACGCCGACTATAAAACATATAGGAAGAATAAACCACAATTTTTTAGTTCGCATAGCCGAAGTGCCGACGTATTCGCCTATAGGCGTCATTGCAGTATCAGCGCCAAGCGTAAATAAGCCCATGCCCACTACTACGCATACAGAGCCTAAAACGAACGCCAAAAACTGCCCACTATCCACAGGGACAACGGTCAGGCATAATATTAATATTATCAAACTTATCGGCATTATAGATAAAAACGCTTCTTTAACCTTTGCAAGAATTATCGTTTTATCAGCCCTAAAAAACTGTTTCTTTTTCAATCCAAGCCCCTACTTGTTGTTTTTATTGATTATTACCTTTATAAAATGCATTATCACGGTAGATAATACCACCTACACAACGCTGATTTCCTTGTTCTGCTTTATATAAATAATCTCGTTAAAAAATATTTTTTATTTGATAAAGACTGTCTATTTTATAATCAGCCTTTTCCGATTGCTTATCACTACCATCATGATTATACCAACAAGTAACCATACCGTAATCTTTACCACCGTTAATATCGGCAGTAAGCGAATCCCCTATCATTGCGACTTCGCTAGGTTTAACCCCACCTAAAGCGTTAAAACACACGTCGAAAAATTCTTTGGTGGGTTTTTGAAACCCTATTTTTTCAGAGATAAATAAACCCTTAAAGCAATCTATCATACCCGTTTTGGTAAGCCTATTAATTTGTTGGTCGTATATAGCGTTAGACGCTGCGTATACGGGATATTTAGAAGATAAATAAGTTAAAATTTCTTTTGCACCGTCTACGGGACATGCAACGTGGAACAGGTTAGCAAGAAACTGCTTTTCAAAAGTAGGCCCGTCAAAGTCTATGCCAAGTTCGTTAAAAACAAGGTTAAACCTAATTTTATGTAAGCCCGGTCTATCTAATTCGCCCTTTTCTATCCTTAACCACAAACCGTCGTTAATACGCTTAAAAGTAGAAAAAGTTTGATCGGTAAAAGGTAGGTTGAATTGTTCAAAAGCCAACCTTATAGCCTCTTTTGCGCTTTCGTTAAAATCAAGCAAAGTGTTATCTATATCTATAAGAATTGCTTTTATCATAAAACACCCCATATTATTCTATTTTAATTATAAACTATAAATTAACAAAAGTAAAGGGGTTTAGGTTTAATAATATAATTTTACTTGTTAAAAAGATAACAACGCAAATAAAAGCCTTACACTAAAAAAGCGTTAGGCTTAACTAACGCTTTGATATTTTATTTTTCCGTAATCGTGATAACGCAAGTGTTTGTATATTTTTCATTTGCGTTCAACTTCAACATTTGTTGTTTAGTAGCAAAATCGTCAATCACACCGTTTGTAGACGGAACTCCGTGCCAAGGCTCTATACAAACGAACGGTGCTTCTGAATGGTCGTTATGCCAAAGACCAAGACAAGTCATATCGTCAAAAGCAATTTCTAAACAATTATCACTTTTCTTTGATTTGAGTTGAACCTTGCCTTTTTCTATTTCAAAGAATATGTCTTCATCAAACAAACTATGTTTTAAGTGTAATTTTTTGTTATCAAACTCGTACCCTTTCTTTTCACCCGTTATAAAACCACCATTTACAAAAAGGTATCTATTAAGTTTTTCCGAAGAAAATTCAATATAATAATCTTCAAAATTTTCATCTTTATTAAAAGGAACGTTAAAGCCCGGATGCCAACCGAAAGAAAAATAGAGATCGTTATCGCCCTGATTTTCAACGGCAAACTTTATTTTTAATTGATTATTTTCTAAAGCGTAAATGATTTTAAGTTCAAAATCAAACGGATAAATTTCCTTAGTTTTTTCCGTTGAGTTTAAAACCATTTCCACTTCTTCTAAAGAAACCGTTTTAGACTTAAAATCACAAGACCTTGCTATGCCGTGCAACAACATTTCGTATTCTTTGTCTTTATAAGAATATTTACCACCGAATAATCTACCACAAATAGGGAATAAAACGGGAGATCTATCTTTCCAAAATTTTTCATCACCTTGCCACAAATATTCCACGCCCGTCTTCTTACCTTTTATAGAAAAGAGTTCTGCACCCCTTTCATTAATTTCAACCGACAAAAATTCATTTTCTATTTTTTTAATCATATCACACCACTCTTAAAAATTTTCGTTATATACCTTCATCCACTCGTCAGCAATTACTTTTGCGCCCGTAAGATTAGGATGCACCCCGTCGAAAGTAATGAATTCCGTGCCGTATTTTGCGCCGTATTCGTCAAGTGTTTTTTGCAATGCAACGAAAGGAATATTATATTCACTAGCAAGTTTTTTAACCACTTTAGCATACTCGAACACTTGCGTAAAACGCCCGTATTTATCGTCGCAATCGGTAGAAGTTCCGTGCATTACGAAAGGTTCTACAAGCATCATTTTGACGTTGGGGAATTTCTTTTTCGTATCTTCTATCATCATGCGATAAACGGCTTCAAACCTATCTATTTCCACACCGTTTTCGTGATTAATCTCATGCCACACGTCGTTCACACCGATAAAAATGCTAATAAAATCAGGTTGTAAATTCCAAAGATCTTTCTTTATTCTTGCATAAAGATCAACCACTCTATTCCCACCTATACCACGATTATAAATAACGTGTTCGTTGGGATTTTTCATCATTAATTCAGTCGCTACGTTATGCACGTAACCAAACCCAAAACTAGATGCAATAAAATCCGTTTCTCTATTTCTGCTTGCATCCGTAATAGAATCTCCGTAAAAAACTATTCTCATAATCAAACTCCTAAATTCTTAAAGTATTCTATCCATTTCTCAAACTCATAACCAACGTTTTCTATATTATGGCTATCGCTAGAAAGAACAAATCTTCCACCTTTTTTAAGTATATATTCTATTGCGTCGTTAGATGGATACGGGGTGTCAAGATATCCTCTCGCTATACCACCCACGTTAATTTCAAAAGGCACGTTGAGTTTAATCAACTCATCCATAGCCTTATTCCTAGCGTTTAAGTATCTTGGACTATTTTCGTCAAAGTATTTGTTCCCTTTGTTGAACTTTCTAACCAAATCAAAATGCCCTATAAAATCGGGTTTATGGCGACTTGCGTACCCTGAAAGACTCTCAAAATAATTTTCGCATGCCGAATAATAATCGCCAGCGAAAGCCTTTTCAACGTTCTCAACAAAATACTTTTCGGCGTGGTCAACCGAATAATATTTACCGTCCACGAAAAAATAATGCAACGAACCTATAACGTAGTCAAACCCCGTGCAATCCATTTCCGAAAAGTAATCCATTTCCACACCACATAAAAGATCTATCTTGTCTTTATACTTTTGTTTTAGCAGATTAATCTCGTCAATGAACGCTTGAATTTTTTGCTTAGGCACGCAATAAGTTTCATCAAACCAAGTATAAGCGTGCACCACCATACCGTATTGTTTTAAGCCCTTATTAATTGCCGATAACACCATTTCTTCAGGCGTATTTTTTCCGTCGCAAAAGTTGGTATGCGAATGAAGATCCGACAAAATCATTTGGTCATTTTCTCCTGTTTTACCTTATGGTCGATTACGTGGCGAGAAGCAAGTTCTTTATGCACGTCGTCAATCGAAATGCCCATTTCTACCATAAGCACCATTACGTGATAACAAAGGTCTGCTATTTCATATACCGTTTCTTTTTTATCGTCTGCCTTTGCAGCAATGATAACTTCGGTATTTTCTTCGCCGACTTTCTTTAATATTTTATCTATACCTTTTTGGAAAAGATAGGTCGTGTACGAACCTTCAGGCATAGTTTGTTTTCTGCCTTTTAATAAATCCATAAGTCCGTCTAGCGAAAACTCTTTATATTCAGGGTTGCTATGCAAGGGATTATGGAAACAACTGTCTTCGCCCAAATGGCAAGCAGGACCTTGCTTTTCTACTTCAACGACGAGAGCGTCGTAATCGCAGTCGGCAGTTATAGAAACTACGTGTTGGTAGTTCCCACTCGTTTCGCCTTTAAGCCAAAGTTCATTTCTTGATCTTGACCAAAAACAAGTAAGGTTCTTTTCCATAGTGATTTTAAGGCTTTCTTCGTTCATATATGCAAGGGTTAAAACTTTTTTAGTTACAGTATCAACCACTATTGCAGGAATAAGCCCTTGTTCGTCAAACTTCAATTTCTTTATATCTATCATAACTTCACCTATTAAAATATTATCTTCTTACGGGAATTCCGTTTTCAAAAAGTTTAAGTTTTAAGTCGTTTATATTTACTTCGCCAAAATGGAATATTGATGCGGCAAGCCCTGCATCTACTTTAGGCAATTTATTAAACAAACTAATAAAATGATCTATGTTCCCAGCCCCACCTGATGCGATTACAGGCACGGAAACCACTTTACATACGGCGTCTAACATTTCCAAGTCAAAACCACCTTTAACGCCGTCCGTATCGATTGAGTTGATAACTAGTTCGCCTGCACCGTTATCTACGCCACGCTTTATCCACTCTATTGCATCTAAACCGGTATTTTCTCTACCACCTTTAGCAAACACGGTGAATTTACCGTCCACACGCTTAACGTCAACCGAAAGCACCACGCATTGATCCCCGTAACGCTTTGCCGCTTGGTATATAAGATCGGGGTTTTTAATTGCGCCAGAGTTGACCGAAACCTTATCTGCGCCACATTTAAGAACTCTATCAAAGTCGTCTAAAGTATTTATACCACCACCTACCGTGAGTGGAATAAATATCGTTCTTGCCACTTCTTTAAGTATATCGGTAAAAAGTGCTCTACCGTCGCTACTTGCAGTTATATCGTAAAACACGAGTTCGTCTGCCCCGTTGTCGCTATAATATTTACCTAAAGCGACGGGCGAAGAAACGTCTGCAAGCCCTTCAAAATTAACACCTTTAACCACCCTGCCGTTTTTCACGTCTAAACAGGGAATAATTCTCTTAGTTATCATTAGCAACCTTTATTGCGTCTTTAATAGTCATTGCGCCCGTGTAATAGGCTTTTCCGACTATTGCGCCGTAAATCTTTTTTTCTGCAAGTTGTTTAATATCTTCAAGCGAAGAAACCCCACCCGAAGCAATTATTTTCAAATCGGTTTTTTCAGCAAGTTCACGATACAAATCGTGATTAGCGCCTTGCATTGCGCCGTCCTTACTTATATCGGTACATATTATAACCTTTACGCCTATTTTTTGCAACTTATTGCAAAAGGTAAATAGGTCGTATTCAGATTTTTCCGTCCAACCCTTAATGGCAACGAACCCATCTTTAATATCCACGCCAACAGCCACTTTATCGCCGTGTTTTTTTACTGCGTTTATTAAAAACTCTTGGTCGTTAACGGCAGCCGTACCCAAAATTACTCTAGAAACGCCACTCTCTATATATTTATCAACGACTTCCATACTACGAATTCCACCACCGACTTCCACGAACATATCGGTTGCAGAAATTATCGCTTTTATCTTTTCAAGGTTAGGCGTGCCACCCGTCTTTGCACCCTCTAAGTCTACCAAGTGAATATGAGTTGCGCCTTGACTTTTAAAATCAAGTGCAATCTCAATAGGATTGTCGCTATAAACGGTCATTTGCGAATAGTCGCCTTTATAAAGCCTTACTGCATTGCCGTCGTATAAATCTATCGCAGGGAAAATTATCATATTTTACTCCATTTCACTAAACGCTTTAAGTATTTTAAGCCCTACTTCGCCACTCTTTTCGGGGTGGAATTGACAACCGAACACCTTATCTTTTGCAACGACAGCCGTTAAGTCTGAACCATATTCGCTAGTCGCAATCACACTAGGACAGTTAGCACCGTAATACGAATGTACGAAATAAACGAAATCCCCGTCGTTTATATACTTGAATAAAGGATTGTTCTTTTCGGTAATATTAAGTGCGTTCCAACCTATGTGTGGAATTTTAAGGTCTTTTGGGATAACGTCTGATATAGGTCGTATTTCCCCTTTTATTAAACCTAAGCCTTTATGTTCGCCGTATTCAAAACTTTTTTCTAATAGCATTTGCATACCAAGACAAATACCAAGTAAGGGTTTACCTTTCTTTGCTTGTTCAATAACGACGGTTGCTAAACCTGATGAAAAAAGTTTATCCGACGCATCGCCAAACGCACCTACGCCCGGCAACACTATTTTATCGGCTTGTTCTATTACTGATTTATCACTCGTTACAACGGCGTCTACCGAAATGGCCTTAAACGAACTTACGAGCGAAAACAAATTACCAACGCCGTAGTCTACGATTGCAATCATTACAATACCCCTTTAGTAGATGGAATTTCGTCCTTAGCAGACGGATCTATCGCAACGGCTTGCTTTAAACTTCTTGCAAGCGACTTGAATATACCTTCAATAATGTGGTGAGAATTACTACCTGCAAGTTGGCGAACGTGCAAAGTACACTCTGCCGAACGAGCAAAAGCGATAAGGAATTCTTCGCAAAGTTCGGTATCGAAATCTCCTACTTTAGCCGTAGGAATATTGAGATCTTTAACGAAAAAACTTCTACTGGACAAATCAACGGCAGTAAGAATAAGCGCTTCATCCATAGGCAAAATCATATTGCCGTAACGGGTAATGCCTTTCTTATTATCAAGCGCTTTTGCAAACGCTTGTCCTAAACAAATACCGATATCTTCGGTAGTGTGGTGGTAATCCACCTGCGTATCACCCTTGCATTTTACGGTAAGGTCAAATTTACCGTGCTTTGCAAAAAGAGTGAGCATGTGGTCTAAAAACCCACAACCAGAATCTATTTTGCTTTTACCCTTGCCGTCAAGATTAAGTTTTAACACTATATCCGTTTCTGCAGTAGTTCTTTTTATTTCCGATACTCTCATATCACACCTCCAAAATACTTTCTATAGCAGTAATAAGCGCCTGCATTTCTGCCATAGAGCCAACCGTTATACGATTGTAATCTTTTATTTTTTCTTTTGTAAAATGTCTTACTAAAACACCTTTTTCTTTAAGTTTAAGATAAAGATCTAACCCACTTATTTTATCGCTCTTCGCAAAAATAAAATTTGCTTTTGAATCGGTTAAAGTAAACCCTAAACGCTTTAATTCTTTGCTTGCATAATCTCTATTTGCAACAATTTGTGCAAGGTTATCCTTAAAATACTTATCGTCTTCTATCGAACCTATGCCAGCCATTGCCGTCATACGATTAACGTTGTACGGATTAGTTGAATATTTAATAGCGTTAAGATCTTTTATAAGCGACGGACTTGCTACGCCGTAACCTAATCTTGCGCCTGCGAGCGAGCGTGATTTCGAAAAGGTTCTAGTAACCAAAAGGTTATCGTATTTCCCCACGAGTGGAATAGCCGTTTCCCCACCAAAATCCACGTACGCTTCGTCAATCACGACCACGTTGTTTGGGTTGTTTGCGACCACGCTTTCTATCTCATCAAGAGTAAGAGCAATCCCCGTAGGTGCGTTGGGGTTAGCAATAAACACCGTCCCTTTAGCGTTAAAATAATCTTTTACGTCTATCGTAAAATCCTCTTTTAAGGGTATCTCTTTACCTTGAATACCGTTTATCTCTGCAAATACTTTATAAAACCCGTAACTTATATCGGGATAAACGGCTGGAATATCTTTGTCGCAAAACGCCATAAACGCAAAATTCAATATTTCATCAGAGCCGTTAGTCATAAGCACGCAATCGGTACTTACGCCGTGATAGGTTGCTACCTTTTCGGTAAGAACACGACTTTCGGGGTCTGAATAAAGATAGCATTTTTCCACTTCTTCGCCTGCAAGTTTAACGGCTAAGGGCGAAGGGGAAAACGGACTTTCGTTAGTGTTAAGTTTTATATATTCCCTTTCTTTAGGTTGTTCACCCGGCACGTACGGTGCAAGGTTATTATATTTTTGACTGAAAAATTTACTCATTATCATCACCAAACCTAACCGTTGCGCTTCTAGCGTGTGCCGAAAGCCCTTCTTTCTCTGCAAAATAATACACGTCGTTAGCAACTTCTTTTAATGCGCTTTCAGTATAATAGGTAAACTGCGTCTTTTTAATAAAATCGTCTACCGATAACGGACTAGAAAACCTTGCAGTACCACTAGTTGGTAAGGTGTGGTTTGCGCCAGCAAGATAGTCGCCTAGTGCTTCTGGACAATATCTACCCATAAATACCGACCCTGCGTTTTCTATCTTATCCAAATACTTAAACGGCTCGTCTACCATTAGTTCAAGATGTTCGGGAGCAATCTCGTTTGCGACCTTTATAGCAAGGTCTAAATCGTCTACAACGATTATTTTACCGTTATCGTCAATAGATGCCCTTGCGATATCTTTTCTTGGTAATTTTTCTATTTGGATCTCCAACTCGCCTTTTACTTTTTGCGCAAGTTCAAAACTATCCGTAACTAAAACTGCACTTGCAAGTTTATCGTGTTCGGCTTGCGACAATAGGTCTGACGCAACGACCTTAGCATCGCTTTTCCCGTCGGCAACGATCATTATTTCCGACGGCCCTGCAATCATATCTATTGAAACCGTTCCAAACACTTGTTTTTTGGCTTCGGCAACGAAAGCGTTACCCGGCCCAACTATTTTATCTACCTTTGGCACGCTTTCCGTACCGTAGGCAAGCGCAGCAATGGCTTGAGCGCCACCAACCTTAAATATTCTATCAACGCCGGCAACCTTTGCAGAAGCAAGTATTACAGGGTTGATTTTCCCTTCTTTGTTCGGTGGCGTGGTTATAACCACTTCTTTAACACCTGCTATTTTCGCAGGGATAGAATCCATTAAAACTGTTGACGGATAAGCAGCCGTACCACCCGGCACGTAAAGTCCTGCCTTTTCTACGGGTGTGATTTTTTGACCCGTAATAACGCCGTTCTTTCTCTCTATCGTAAAACCTTGTCGTTTTTGTTTAGAGTGAAATTCGGTTATGTTATCTCTTGCTAGTTCTAAAATTCTTATAAATTCCGGCTCTACTTGATTATAAGCGTCGTCAATCTCTTGTTTACTAACTTCTATAAGGTCTAATTCTGCGCCGTCAAATCGTTTAGCGTACTCTTTTAAGGCTTTATCGCCATCGGCTTTTACCTTTTCAATTATATCGGAAACTATAGATTGAACGTCTATTTTCGGGCTAACTCTTGAAAATATTTCAGAGTTGGGGGTTTGCCCGTACTTCAATATCTTTATCATTATTCTTTCTCCGTAAGAATTGCAAGTTGCTCTCTAATCTTCTCAATGCGTTCGGACTTAAACTTAAAGTTTGCCTTGTTTGCAATAAGCCTTGCGCTTATCGGAACGAATTTTTCTATAACTTCAAGTTTGTTTTCCTTTAAGGTTGCGCCCGTTTCCACGATATCTACTATAACGTCGGAAAGCCCTAAAATAGGCGCAAGTTCAATAGAACCGTTAAGGTGAATAATATCTATATCTCTACCTTGTGATGCATAATGCTCTTTTGCAATGTTTGCAAATTTAGTAGCAACGGTAAGGGTTTTGGTTCTATCGTCAATAAAACCTGCCTTACCTGCAACTGCCATGTGACATTTGCCGATATTAAGGTCTAAAAGTTCATACACGTCGGGTTTATATTCCAACAAAATATCTTTACCGGCAACGCCCACGTCTGCAGCGCCTCTCTCTACGTAAATTGCTACGTCAGACGGTTTTACCCAAAAATATCTTAAATCTAGTTCTTCGTTCACAAAGATAAGTTTTCTATTATTTTCTTTAATAGACGGACAAGGAAACCCTGCTTTTTCAAACATAGCGTAAACCTTTTCGCCAAGTCTACCTTTTGGTAGTGCAATATTCAAAGTCTTTTTCACTTTTCTTCTCCAAATTAAACTTTAATAAGCCTTTTGTATCTTATTTTGTCGGCGTTATTTTTTACTGCAAGAACGGTTTCGCCACCGTCGGCAATCTTTCTAACCTGTTCTGCAACCTTTTCAAGCGAAGCGTTTTCGTCGTAAAGAATTACCACGTCAGCATCGTATTTATTTTCCGAAACGGAAAGCCTATCCAACTCGTCAAGATAAACGGCAAACCCGATTGCGCCCGACTTTTTACCCATCTTTTGCATAAGGTTATCGTACTGTCCACCCGACAAAATACCCGTAGGAATACCACTTATAAAACCTTTAAATACTATGCCGTTATAATAACTCATATTGTTCACAACGGAAAAATCTACGTTGATTTTATCTTGCACACCCGATTTGTTGAGTTCTAAAATCAAAGTTTTTAACTGTTCTACGCAAGCCTTTGCATTTTGGGGCAAATCAAGTTCGTTAAGCCTTGCAACTACTTTTTCACCGTTTCCGTAAACGGTTGCAAGTTCAACCAACAACGCCTTTGCGTTTGCATCTGCGTTTTCAGCATTGCAAACGAACTCTATCTCTTGTATATTCTTTTCACCAAGAGCGTTAATCACTTGCTTTTTGCCTTGTTCGGAAAGTCCTGCGTTTTCTATAACTGCCGAAACAATACCCAAATGCGAAATATCTAGAGCGTAATCTTCAGATATACTGTTAAGACTTTTCGTCGCCAGCAACAAAACTTCGTAAATAACGTAGTCGTCTATATTGCCTTGACACTCTAACCCAACTTGCATAATTTCCTTAAACGAACGAGTGCCTTTTGCAGGACGGTAAACGTTTTCGCCGTAGCAAACCTTTTTAAGAGCGTTAGGTTCGTCTTTACCGTTTTTAATTATCGACAAAGTTACGTCTGGCTTTAAGGCAAGAAGTTTCCCGTCGGTATCGGTAAAAGTGATTACCCCGTCGGAAACCAAATAGTCTTTATTTCTACCGTAAAGATCGTATTCTTCAAACTTACTCATTTTATATTGAGCATAACCGTACTCGGTATAAAGTGAACGCAAAGTGTAAGCTGCTTTTTCGCCACTACTTAAAACTTTAGCCAAATCTTTCATACTATTTATCCCCTTTGTCAAGCACGATAGAATAACCACCCCTACCGTAAAGCAAACACTTGTTAACTCTACTTATCGTTGCCGTGCTAGCCCCCGTCGTCTTAGAAACTTCTTGATAATTCTTCTTTTCAGAAAGTAGGCTTGCTACTTCTAATCTCTGAGTAATATCTTGCAATTCCTTTATCGTGCAAACGTCTTCAAAAAACTTGCGACAATCGTCTAAATTTTCAAGTTTTAAGATCGCCTTAAAAAGACTATCGAAAGATTCAATACTGAAATTATCCATTTTTTCACTTCCTTGTTTTAGTTCTTTAACATTTTAGCACGATAAAGTGTTAAAGTCAACGGTTTTACACGGCTATGCCCAAGTTTTTTAAAATTTTTTAAGCCGTGAATTTTCACGGCTTAAGATAATTTATATATTATTTATTAAGAACATCTATTGCTTCGATATATCCGTCAAAGCCCTTTCCCGAAATGGTTTGAACGACGTATTCTCTAATAAAAGATACCTTTCTAAAGTCTTCTCTAGCGTTCACTTCGGTAATATGCACTTCAACAGTTGGTATATTTACCGATTTTAACGCATCTAAAATTGCAACGCTAGTGTGGGTATAAGCACCGGGATTAATTACTATTCCGTCGTACTTTTTATACGCTTTTTGAATTACGGTAACTATATCCCCTTCGTAATTCGACTGATAGCATTTAACTTTTACGGCACTACTTTTAGCGTGATATTTTATTTTCTTCACTAACGCCTTGTACGTTTTGTCCCCGTAAAGCGTTTTTTCTCTTATTCCAAGCATATTCAAATTCGGGCCGTTAATCACTAAAATTTTCATAATCACTTATAACTCCTTGTATTGCGTCTTTTATATCGCCGTCGTTATTAACCGTTACGCAAGCAAAATCTTCGTAAAGGCTTTTTCGCTCTTGATATAGGGCTTTTACTGCGTTCTGGTCTTTAGATAACGGTCGCCCTGAAAGAGCAAGTTTTTCTAAGTTACGCTTAAGGTAATATATTCTTCCGTTTTTAATGAGTTCAAACTTATTAGATTGATTTTTTACAACGCCACCACCCGTTGCTATTACCTTGCCGTAAAGATTGCCAACTCTTTCGCAAACTTGTTTTTCTAGTCGTCTAAACTCGTCTTCGCCGTCTTGAGCAAATATTGTGGGAATACTTTTACCAGCAATTATTTCTATCTCTAAATCGGTGTCTATAAACTCTCTACCTAAAAGTTTTGCTATTTGCTTACCTATCGTGGTTTTGCCACAACCCGGCATACCTACTAGCACGATATTAACCATTTCTTTTTTAAGGTCTTGAATAGTTTTTTCTATAATATCGTCGCTAACCGTTTGCCCCGTAAACTTTTCCATAGCGTATTTTGCTTGAGCAACGAGCATAGGAAAGCCGTTAGTGGTTTTTATACCTAGCGATCGTGCTTGATATATGAGTTTAGTAACGAACGGGTTATACACTACGTCAACCACGCCTGAAATCCCCTTAAACCTTAATAAATCTATAGGACAAGCGTTTGTTTCGGGATAAGTACCAACGGGCGTAGTATTAACTATAACGTCTACTTTTTCTATATCGTAACAATTTTGATAATTAATTTCACCCGTACGAGAAACGATAATAATTTTCTTTGCGCCAAGACCGTTAAATACGGCTTTAGCCGTGTTGCTAGTTCCACCAGAACCAAGTATCATAATCGTTTTATCCTTAACGGTTATGCCTGCTCTACGCACGGTATACGCCATACCTAAATAATCGGTATTGTACCCGTACAAAAGCCCTTCTTTCCTTACTACTGTATTTATCGCACCTATTTCTTTTGCCGATTGATCAACGAAGTCAAGATACTGTATAATATCTTTTTTGTAAGGTATAGTAACGTTATAGCCGTTAAGATCGGTTTGCTTAACAAACTCGCATAATCTTTCGGGTTGTATTTCATAAAGGTCGTAATCGTAAACGTTAAACTTGCCGTGAATAATCTTACTGTAACTGTGTTTAAGCGTTTTGCCTATAAGACCACATTTTTTTCTTTCCATAATTATAATATTTCGTTATACGCACCAAGAAAAGCAAACTGCTCTGTAGAATTATCAAGTTCAGCCAAAAGGTTATGAACTGCCTTTTCTTTAATATCACACTCAAAATCAAAATAGAACATAAACTCAAAACTAGAGCCTACTATCGGGCGAGATTCTAGTTTAGTAAGGTTTATCCCAAGATTATAGAACTTTGAAAGAAGTTTGTTAAGACTACCCGGTGTGTTTTGTGGAAGCGTGGTCATTATACTAATCTTTTTTGCATCCGGATAAAATTCCATATCCTTAGCAATAAGAATAAATCTAGTATAGTTTCTGTTGCTATCTTGAACGTTGTTTTCAAGAATTTTTAGCCCGTAAATTTCAGCGCACTCTCTAGAAGAAAGGGCGGCAATATCCGTTCTACCACTTTCGGCAACCATTTTCGCAGCGACTGCCGTGTTGGGGCAAGCCGTTATTTTAACCCCTGCAAACTTCTCTAAAAATCCCTTACATTGCAAGAGAGCCTGTTCGTGCGAAACGATTTCTTTAATATCTTTAAGTTCGGTATTTTTGTTAGCAACTAAGGTATGCGAAATCCAAATGCGAACGCTTTTTACAATATAAAACTTATGTTCTTTCATAAGGTCGTAAACTTGATTAACCGAACCTGCAGAACTGTTTTCTATCGGCAACACACCGTATTGACAAAAACCCTTTTCAACTGCTTGGAACACGGCGTCAAAATTCTTAAAATAACTTATATCGGCAAGTTCAAAAAGCCTATCGGCAGCAATACCCGAATACGCACCGTTTATACCTTGACAAGCCACTTTTGCACGGGTAGGAAATACCTTTTCCCCTTTAGCCAAAGTTTGCTGTATCTTATTGCTAATATCTGAACTTGCTTGTGCGTTAGTCGTTTGATACGCTTTGCTCGTTTCAAAAACCGTTTCAAAAACTCTTTTTAGATATACCTTGAACGGTTCGTCAACCTTATCGGTTACACGAAGAAGAATTTTTCTTTCACGCTCGGGATCAAAAGTCGCTTTTCCCGTTTGCTTTTTCGCTTCAGTCACCTGACCAACAAGGTTCATCCGTTGGTTATATAATTTAGCAATCTCGTCGTCTATATTGTCTATTTCTTTTCTAATATTTTCTAAATCCATAATTATTCACCTTAAACAATATCGTAAAGTGCTATCGCCGCAATCGCTTCAATAACGGGTACGGCTCTCGGCACTATACAAGAATCGTGCCGTCCTGCAATTTTAAGTTTAACGTTAGTCTTATTTACCAAATCTACCGTGTCTTGTTCTATTGAAATTGACGGCGTAGGTTTTATTCCTACCCTAAAAGTGATCGGCATACCGTTGGATATTCCACCGTTTATACCACCGTTGTTATTCGTGTAAGTCTTTACGCTATCCCCGTAATAATAAAACCCGTCGTTTGCTTGACTTCCTTTCATTTTACTAAGTTCAAAGCCTTTGCCAAATTCTATCCCCTTTACGGCTGGAACGGCAAATGCCAAACGGGAAATAACGCTTTCTATACTATCGAACATATATTCCCCAACGCCTACGGGCAACCCCGTTATAACGCAATCTATTTTACCACCGACGGAATCGCCTTGCCCTCTTGCCTCTTCTATCTCGGATAACATTTTTTCTTTATCCGTACCGTCTAAAACGGGGAACTCTTCGGGTAAGTTTTTCAAAAGTTCAAAATTCTCTATATCCGAATAAGTCTTACCGTCTACCTTGCCGATAGAAGAAATAAAGGCGTGAATTTCTATCCCTTTACTTTCTAAAATTTGCTTACATATCCCACCGACAATGCACATAGGCGCAGTCATACGACCGGAAAACTTGCCACCACCACGATAATCAAACCCGTCGCCATACTTACTCCACGCAACGAAATCTGCATGAGCAGGTCTTGGAATTTTAACGGTGTTTTGATAATCTGAACTTTTTTGTTCGGAATTTTTTATTACGGCTTTTAGGGTTTGTCCGTTAAGAAAGTTTCCGTCTATACCACTTTCAAAAATTATCTTATCCCCTTCTAAACGCTTAGTAGAATACGCCGTTTTCTTAGCACGACGCCTTTGCATAAACCCGTCAAGTTTTTCTAAATTCAAAGAAAACTCACCAAGCCCGTCTACTATCACGCCGATTTCGGGGGCGTGTGAT
Organism: Christensenellaceae bacterium; assembly: GCA_045654165.1. Classification (GTDB taxonomy): domain Bacteria; phylum Bacillota; class Clostridia; order Christensenellales; family Borkfalkiaceae; genus UBA1259. The sequence goes on along the minus strand of JAZOMV010000038.1, from coordinate 21,480 downwards.
GCGCCGAATATTTCCACCTTTATTTTGTTGCCGTTGTAAACTGAACGTTGGTTATCGTTAAAGGTCATAACTGTAGCCACCTACCTTGTTAAAATCTTCAAAAAAAGTCGGATACGATTTATTTATCGCACTTGCGTCTATAATCTTGCTTTCACCCGTAACGCCACAAGCAAGCACAGCCCCAGACATTGCTATCCTATGATCGTTAAACGAATTGATTACGCCTGCCTTAACGCTACCACCTTGAACTATAATATCGTTTCCGTCGTATTCGGCTTTAACGCCAAACCCGTCAAGCATTGCCAAAGTGGTCGATATGCGATCACTTTCCTTTATCTTAAGCCTGTTTACGTTGCGTATTACGCTCTTTCCATTTATATAAGATGCAAGAACACAAGCAATAGGAACTAAATCAGGGCAATCTTCAGCCGAAAAATCTATCGGCTTTAAGTGAGATTTTTTAACCCTTACACCATTTTCTAAAAAGCAAATATCTGCACCGGCATCAACTAAAATTTGGGTTATATATCTATCCCCTTGCACGCTATCCAAGTTCAAGCCTTGCACGGTAATATCCCCACAAACTGCGCCAAGCACTAAAAAGAACGCCGAATTAGACCAGTCGCCCTCAGGCAAAATGCCACCAGAAAACTTTTGATTACCTTTAACCTTAAATCCCGTTTCCGTTTTGTCTATCTCTACGCCGAAACTCTTTAACACTTGCAAGGTTATATCCACGTAAGGCGCAGAAACTAAAGGTGTAGTGAGAACTATTTCGCTATCCCCGTCAAGAATAGGCAGAGCCATTAATAGCCCTGAAATATATTGAGAACTAACGTCGCCACGAATAGCAAATTCCCCCGAAGTAAGTTTGCCTTTTATCTTTATAGAACCACTTTGTATAACCGTTATTCCGTGCTTAGACAACGCACCGAAAAGTTCGTCGTTAGGTCGTTCCATAAGTTTACCATGCCCCACCAACTCGTATTCGCCACCAAGCGCAGAGCATAACGGCAACAAAAACCTTAAAGTCGAACCCGATTCCCCACAGTCTAAAATATTTTCGCCACGCTTAAGTTTTAACAAACAATCTTCCGTCACCATAATATCGTTAGACGAAAAACCTTCACAAAGCGCAGACGGAATATTCCCAGCAAGAAAATTACAAACGGCAATTCTATGAGCGTAGGACTTTGACGGTATGGCTTTTATTATTCCGTTAACGTTACCCCCTTTAACACCTTTAATCAAACCAAATACCTCTTAAGATCAGTTATTTTCACTTTTTCAGGACGGCAATCGCCAACACCGTGCACCATAATAAGCGTTATATCGTCGCCACTTCTCTTTTTATCAAACGCACAAGCCGATATAATATCGTCTATGCTAAACGGCAAATCTTCTGCCGAAACGCAATTTTTCAAAGTCAACTCTATTTCGTCGTAATCGACTTTAGTAATATAGCCTAATCTTAACGAATTTTTAAGCATTAAACGTACACCCATTGCAACTGCTCTGCCGTGCGAAATAGCGTACCCACTTAATTTTTCAATACCGTGTGCAGGCGTATGCCCAAGGTTTAACAATTTTCTAGAACCATTTTCAAGTTCGTCTTCTTCTACTATTTTACGCTTATAATCAACGCAATAGTATACCAAGTCTAAAAGTTTACCTTCACCACTCTTAACCGTTTGATATACTTTTTCATCAAGCAAGCAATACTTAATAACTTCGCCCATACCGTCGCTAAAAATCTCATAAGGCAAGGTATTAAGCGTTTCCACGTCGCAAATAACCAAGGACGGTTGACAAAATGCACCCACTAAATTTTTACCCGATTGCAAGTCAATCGCAGTCTTTCCACCAACGGAAGAATCTATTTGCGCAAGCAACGTAGTTGGTATTTGCACGTATTTAATGCCACGAAGATAGGTTGCAGAAGCAAAGCCTGCCATATCCCCAACGACACCCCCACCAAGCGCAACCAAAGCGTCGGTACGAGTTAGTTCGTTAGTAGCCAAAAAGTTTAATATTTCCGTATACGTGTTGATATTTTTATTTTTTTCGCCGTGTGGAAACACGAATTTTACCACTTGATAGCCAGAGCGTTCAAGCGAACTTGTTACCAAGTTAGCGTAAAGTTTATCCACCATATCGTCTGTAATTAAGGCAATTTTACACTTTGGTATAACAGAAGACAAAATATTGCCCGTGTTAACGATAAGTTTTTTACCGATCAACACGTCATATTTTTTAGACGTGTTAATTTCTATTTTCAAAACAACTTGATCTTGCATTATTTCTTTACCTTTTTAAGTTTTTCCGAAAGAATTTTTCTTTCGTTTCCGTCAGCCAAAAGTTCTTTCATTTTCTCTTTATCTTGCGATTTCAACGCATCTTTGTATTCGTTAAGATGTTTCACAAACGCATCTAATTCGTCAACTAAAAAATCAGCGTTGTCAATAGTGAGTTGCGCCCACATTTCAGGGGAAAGTTTTGCAACCCTAGTCATATCCCTAAAACTACCTGCCGAAAAGCCCATGTATTGCGTTGCCCTATCGCTTTTTATATACGCACTTGAAACCAAATGCGCAAGTTGAGAAGTAAAGGCAATAATTTCGTCGTGCTTTTCTGCCGTTGTGATTTCAACCGTGCCGAAACCCAACTTTAACGAATACTCTTTAAGCCACGCTATCGCACCTAAACTTGCCCTAACCGGCACTAATATCATAGACGCCTTTTCAAAAAGGTTTATCGTTGAATGGCTAATCCCAGAAAACTCTCTACCTGCCATAGGGTGCGCCCCTATAAACTCTAAATCAGGATATTGTTGAGCAAGCATTTTCATTTGTTTAGCAACACGACGCTTATTTCCACAACAGTCTGCCACTATACAACCCGATTTTAAATAAGGGCAATATTCGTTTAGCGCATTTTCTAATACTTCTGGATAGAGCGAAAAGAAAATAGCGTCTAATTCTTTAAGATTATCTTTGTCTAATACTTCGTGATACGCCCTTAACAATTTACCCGTGCTCATAGCACTTTCGTTAATATCTAAAGCGTATACCGTGTCTTGAGTTTTATTTACTATTGCCCTACCGAGCGAGCCACCTATTAGCCCTAACCCTATTATACCTATTTTCATAATATTCCTTTAGTCAAAAGTTTTATCTACTATCGGTAACATTGTTTTTATCTTTGCCATTAACGACGCAAACTGCGTGGGATTAAGCGATTGAGCCCCGTCGCAAAGCGCATGCATAGGATCGTTATGCACTTCGATAATAAGCCCGTCTGCCCCTGCGCCAACGGCTGCAAGTGCCATAGGCCCAACTAATTTAGACGCCCCCGTTGCGTGACTTGGGTCGATTATAACGGGCAAATGCGTTTTGTCTTTTAGCACGGGCACGGCTGATAAGTCAAGCGTGTTTCTTGTCATTGTTTCAAAGGTACGAATACCCCTTTCACAAAGAATAACGTCACAATCCCCCTCAGCCATAATGTATTCAGCACTCATTAAAAGTTCTTGTAAAGTGTTGGCAAGTCCACGCTTTAATAGCACGGTTTTACCCGTTTTACCAACTTCTTTTAAGAGTTCAAAGTTTTGCATGTTTCTTGCCCCAACCTGTATTACGTCAACGTCTTGAAACAAGTCTAAATGATGAATACTAGTAAGTTCGGTAACTATCGGCAACCCCGTTTCTTTTTTTGCCTTTAATAAGAGATCTATCCCCGTATCTTTAAGACCTTGGAAAGCGTAAGGGGAAGTTCTAGGCTTAAACGCACCACCACGAAGCGCCGTTGCACCTGCTTCTTTAACGGCGAGCGCTACTTCTACTATTTGCTTTTCCGACTCTACCGAACACGGCCCTGCGATAACTTGAAATTTGTTACCACCTAAAATATGGTTGCCAAGTTTTATAATAGTATCTTCAGGGTGGAACTTACGATTAGCGTTTTTATAAGGTTCTTGTACCCTTTGAACTTTATCAACTATATCTAAAGACGATATAAGGTCTATATCGACCTTGCTAGTATCCCCAACAAGCCCTAAAACCGTGCTATTTGCACCGTTGCTCACGTGAATATCTAAGCCTAAACCTTTAATCCACTCTACAAGATTATTAAATTGTCTTTCTTCACAGTTATTCTTTACTACGATAATCATAATATACCTGCCGTATCTAAAATAAAAGGCTTTGCAGTAATCACTACAAAGCCCTTGTTTTCCGTTCACGCAAAAACTAACGTATAGTGGTTACTAACGTATTATAGAAAACTTGCTATTAAAGTAAAAGTAATAGTTGTTAAATTTCATAGTTTCTGCCTCAAATATGCTTTTATTATACTACCCTAAAAAACAACTGTCAAGTAAATTTATAATTTTTTCGTTTTAATTTGTTAAAGTGGAAACGTTTTAACCATACGCAAGTCCCCTTTCTCTTTACACCAAACAAAAAAACACCCGTGTGGGTGTTTTTTGTTTGGTGGAGATGCGGGGACTTTCGCCTGTGCGACCTACCCGATAAACAGTAGGTGACTACTGTTTACCCTTCGGGAAATTTGTAAACAAATTTTCTCCATATGCAAGTCCCCTTTCTTCTTAAACCAAATAAAAAAACACCCGTGTGGGTGTTTTTTGTTTGGTGGAGATGCGGGGACTTGCACCCCGGTCTTGAACGCTTCGGTAAAACCTTCTACATACTTATCCTTTTCTTGGTTTTCGTTTCGGTTATGGTAAAAGGCAACCTTTAACCGAACTTATCCCACTAAATACCGATAATATACCGTAGGAAGAATACAAAATCGGGTCCCGTCTAACTGACGCCACTTTCTTTCCCGACGGGAATGAAAAGAAGTGACGTACGCAATTACGCTGCGTATGCTAATTCGTTATTGTTAGCATTTAAATTTAAGTTCCGTTTTTACGAAGCCGAGCCTTCGGTATGCTTACGTCCTAACTCAGTCGCCCAATCGAATCTGAAACACCCCCGTAAAAAAGCGCAATACTGCGCTTTTTTTATATATCGTTTATTTCGTAAGGTGTAGTTTGATATACGTAGTGATTAAGCCAGTTCATATATATAAGATTTGCCGTAGAAACCCAACACATCTTGATTTCACCGTGATCGCCGTCTACGTAATAGTTATCCGGTGGATCAATTTTTAAGCCCTTTGCAAGATCTCTCTTGTATTCAAGTTCTAAAGTATCTCTATCGTATTCTGCGTGCCCCGTTATGAAAATAAACTTATTATCTTTAGAACGGATAATAGATGCACCTGCTTCTTTTGACCTTGCAAGCAAGACTAAATCTTTGCAATTCTTAATATCTTCTTCATGAACGGTGGTATGTCTTGAGTGTGGCATATAAAATCTGTCGTCAGTACCCTTTAATAATCTATCGTAGGTAACCAACTTTTTATGCTTATACACCCCGAAAAGTTTTTTGGGAAGAATATGTTTTTCTATTCCGTAATAATAATGCAACGCCGCCTGTGCGCCCCAACAAATAAACAAGGTGCTAGTAACGCTTTTTTTAGCGAACTCAAAAATTTCTTCTAATTCCTTCCAATACTTAACTTCAGAAAACTCTATTTCTTCTACGGGTGCGCCCGTAATAATCATACCGTCGAATTTTCTATTTTTAATTTCAGAAAAAGACTTATAAAACCTTTCTAAATGTTCTTGTGGGGTATTCTTTCCCACGTAAGTTTCCGTACTAACTAAAGTAACGTTAACCTGTAACGGCGAATTAGAAAGCAAGCGCATTAGTTGCGTTTCGGTAACCACTTTAGTCGGCATAAGGTTTATTATTGCAATCTCAAGTGGACGAATATCTTGTTTCATTGCACGTTCGTCGTTCATTACGAAAATATTTTCCGACTGCAAAATTTTTACAGCCGGTATATCTTTAGGCACTAATATCGGCATTAAATTATCTCCTTAAATTTGGTCAAGTGCTTGCGCAATATCGTCGATTAAATCTTGTGCGTTTTCTATACCACAAGAATATCTAATAAGTGTTGGTGGAATACCTGCCGCTTCAAGTTGAGCGTCCGTCATTTGACGGTGGGTTGCGTTTGCAGGGTGCAAGCAACAAGTTCTTGCGTCTGCAACGTGCGTTTCAATAGCGGCTACTTTAAGGTTTTTCATAAAGGTTTCGGCTTCTTTTCTGCCACCCTTAACAGAGAAACTGATTACCCCACACGAACCATTAGGCAAGTATTTCTTACCAAGTTCGTAATATTTGTCTTGGGGAAGCCCACAATATCTAACCCACTCAACCTTATCGCTCTTAGAAAGGAATTCGGCAACGGCTTGAGCATTTTCACAATGGCGTTTCATTCTCACGTGCAAACTTTCCAACCCTAAATTAATATAGAAAGCATGTTGTGGGGATTGAATAGAACCAAAATCTCTCATAAGTTGTGCCGTTGCTTTGGTAATGAAAGCGCCTTCTTTACCGAATTTTTCAGCGTAAACTATTCCGTGATAACTATCGTCAGGTGTGCATAGACCGGGGAACTTATCTGCGTGCGCCATCCAATCAAACTTACCTGCGTCAATAATAGCACCACCAACGGAAACACCGTGTCCGTCTATATATTTAGTGGTAGAGTGAGTAACGATATCTGCACCCCACTCGATAGGTCTACAATTTATAGGTGTTGCAAAGGTATTGTCGATAATAAACGGAACGCCGTTTTTATGCGCAACACGAGCAAACATTTCTATATCAAGAACTGAACACGCTGGGTTTGCAATGGTTTCACCGAACACAGCCTTTGTGTTAGGCTTGAATTCTTTTTGCAAATCTTCTTCGCTAATATCGGGCGAAACGAAAGTAAAATCAATACCCATTTTCTTCATAGTAACTGCAAAAAGGTTAAAAGTACCACCGTAAATAGCAGAACTAGAAATAACGTGATCGCCACAGTTTGCTACGTTAAAAATTGCGTAAAAGTTAGCAGCCTGACCTGAAGAAGTAAGCATACCTGCAGAGCCACCTTCAAGTTCGCAAAGTTTTTTAGCAACCAAATCGTTGGTTGGGTTTTGTAATCTAGTATAAAAATAACCACTTGCTTCAAGATCGAAAAGTTTACCCATATCTTCGCTAGTGTCATACTTAAAAGTGGTGCTTTGATAAATAGGTATTTGTCTAGGTTCGCCGTTTCCGGGCGTGTAGCCACCTTGAACGCAAATTGTTTCTAATCTTTTTTTAGCCATAATATTTTCTCCTTATTGTGAGTTATCTATAATTTTTTATTTCACGCTCTTTTTCACGCATTCGATCTTTTTCCATAATCGAACGCTTTTTGTCAAAAGTATGTTTACCTTGACAGAGCCCTAATTCCATTTTGATAATAGACTGTTTGAAATATAATCTCAACGGAACTAAAGTAAGCCCTTTTTGTTCTACTTTAGACTTAAGTTTTATCAACTCGTCTTTATGTAATAACAACTTACGATCACGCCTACTATCTTTCGTGTTAAACGCACCCGATTTATCGTATAACGGGATATGCATATTCTTAACGAACAGTTCCCCGTTATAAACCAAGCAAAAACAGTCTTTTAGATTGCAGTTACCTTGTCTTAACGACTTAACTTCGCCACCTTCTAAAACGATGCCTGCTTCTATTCGGTCAAGAATAAAATATTCGTGAGTAGCAACACGGTTTAAGCAAATTGTTTTATCTTCCATAACTTTCCTTCAAACAATTATTTTACTACATTTCTTTTTAATTTGCAACGGAAAGAAGCAAATTCTCTATTCAACAAGCATAAATTCTGCTCGTCTATCGCCCATATTAACGCCTACGACCTTAATTTTAACACTCGTGCCGAGTTTATAAGACTTTCTGCCATCTGAAAGCGTATAACTCTTTTCGTCGTATTTAAGCCGTTTCCCCGAATTTAAGGTTTCTATGCGAATAATACCTTCTATACCGTTAGCAAGTTCTGCAAACAGACCGAAGCCCGTAACACCACTTATAACGGCATCAAATTCTTCGCCAACAAAACCACTTATATAAAGAAGTTTATAATAATCGTCAACAGCCCTTTCTGCTTCCGTTGCGTTTTTTTCTTTTTCAGAAGACTGTATGGACGCAGTATTAACGAATTCACCGTATTTTTCTTCCAAATCGGCTTCACCTAATAAAATATCTTTTAAAATTCTATGAACTACTAAGTCGGGATAACGCCTAATAGGCGAAGTAAAGTGGCAATATTCTTTTAGCGACAAACCGAAATGCCCTTTATTATCCGGCGAATATTTAGCTTTTTGCATTGAACGAAGCATTACCCTATTGATAACGGTAAAAGCACCCGTGCCTTCTGCGTTTTTTAACACCGTTTGAAAATCTTTAGAAAAAACTTGGTCTTTCTTGCGTATTGGGTTAAGCCCTAATCCGTTAAGAAAGGTGTAAAAATGCTCTAACCTTTCTTCCGTCGGTTTTTCGTGAATACGATAAACGAACGGACAATCCAAATAAAAAGCATAACTTGCAACCGTTTGGTTTGCCAAAATCATAAATTCTTCAATAATTCGGTGCGCCTTATCACGCTTTGTCGCTTGAACTTCAATCTCACCCTGCTTATCCACGAAAATCGCACTTTCTTTCACGTCTAAATCAATACTGCCGTCTTGATCTCTTTTTTCAATCAAACGGTCGGCAAGTTCGTTCATAAGCATTATGCTTTCTAACTGCGTAGAATATTTTTTTGCAAGTGTTTGATCACCGTCAAGTATCTTTTGCACGGCGTTATAAGTAAGCCTTGCCGTGCTTTTTATAACAGACTGACATATCTCATATTCGGTCACGCAACCATGCCCGTCAACCGTCATTATGCAACTTAAAGTAAGCCTATCCACGCCTTCTCTAAGCGAACACACGTCGTTGCAAAGTTTTTCCGGCAACATAGGAATAACACGTTCGGGAAAATACACGCTTGTTGCCCGCAAAAAGGCTTCTTTGTCGATTTCCCCACCCACCTTTGCGTAATGACTAACGTCGGCGATATGCACGCCTAAACGGTATTTGTCGTTAGAAATTCGTTCTATAGAAACAGCGTCGTCAAAATCTTTAGCATCTTCCCCGTCAATAGTAAAGGTAATACGATCTCTAAAATCACGCCTACCATTAATATCGGTTTTCGAAACGGGTTTAGCCACCGTGTCGGCTTCATCTAAAACCGACTTTTCAAATTTTTCAGGTAGTTTATACGAAAACAAAATAGAATTTAATTCGGCTTGTTTGTTAAACTGTCTACCTAAAATTTTACTTACTATTCCCTCTGGGTTTTGCTTTTTTGGGTAATAGAGTATTTTGCAAACCACCTTATCCCCAGACTTTGCCTTTAAGCCTTTGCCAAACGGAATAAAAATATCACAAAAATACTTGCGTTCGTCCGGCGTAACAAACCCACCGCTTTTACAAGTAAAATAAGTGCCGACTAATTCGGAAATACCCCTTTGCAGAATTTTAAGCACACGAGCAGTAGTCCTTAGCCCCGACCCGTCGGTAGTTTCAGCAAGCACGGTATCGCCATGCATAGCACCTTTAAGATCGCTATGTGGAATAAAATAATCTTCTTTTTCAGGGTCGTTAGGTATTAAAAAAGCATACCCACGCTCATTACCCTGTAATCTACCTTCAATAATTTCTTTTCTAGCCATAATTATACAAATAAAAAAGCGATCCATTGAAGTGGACCGCTAAAAATCTTTTAACCTTGTGAAATAAAGAAAGACACAATCGTGAACACAATACACAATACAGCAAAAATCAAACTGCTGATTATCGTAAGTTTTCTCATTCTGTGTTCAAAAGTCTTGCTCTTATTTTTACCTAAAAAGGTTTCGGTTTGTCCACCGAGAGCGCCGATACCTGAAGAGTTACCTGGCTGAAATATTACTACCAAAATAACGAAAATAGCACAAATTGCCATAACAGCAAGTAACAAGTACTTAAGCCAGCCGTGCCATACGTCCCAAATGCCTACCATAAGCATATTCATCATATTCATCATGTTCATAAATTATCTCCTTAAACGGCAAAATCTAAACCGTTAATCAGTTATACTAATAAAAATCGGGCTTACCCAACTTAATACTGATATATTGTACCATATAAAATTTTAAGACGCAACTATTTTTTTAATATTTTTTATCTAAAAATAGGCATTATTTATCTTTTATTCTATTTTTGCACATACTCTTTTCGTATTATGTTTAACAATAAAAACTTTCGCTACCGTATTTTAATAGTTTTATGCCTATCTTTTTTTATACAAATATGCGCATACGTTAACTTTTATCTCAACCCCGTTGACGCATGTTCATATATGCCTTTTTACGACTTAAAGCCACAAAACCTTGTTTTGCGTTCTCAATTCTACACAACTTTCACTTCTTCTACACCCGAACGGAAAAACAATATTAAAATAGCATCTCTTGCCCTAAACAAATATTTCATTGACGTGGGTGGGGAATTTTCGTTTAATCGTGCCGTTGGCCCTAGAACTGAACAAAAAGGTTATAAAACTTCTAAAATTATTTCTAACGGTCAATTCGTAGACGGTATAGGTGGTGGCGTTTGCCAAGTTTCTACTACCCTATATAACGCCGTTTTACTTGCAGGGTTGAAAGTAATAGAGTATCACCCACATAGCCTACCCGTTAGTTACGTTAGCCCGTCTTTCGACGCTATGGTAAGTTACGGTGGCGCAGACCTGAAATTTATAAACGACACTAAAAACCCTATCCTTATATATACTTATGTAACGGATAACACATTACGAATAGAAATCTACGGCGAGCCGTGCGCTAAAAAGTATTATAGAAAAAGCGTTGTCGTTTGCGAACTACCTGCCCCCGAAGAAGAAGTGATTTTCGATATAGACGGCGAATATCCAGATCTATATTTGGGCGAGCAAAAAACTATAAGATATAGCCACACGGGATTAAAAAGCGAGGGGTATATTATGACTGTCTTAAACGGAATAACTTTAGATTGTAAAAAAATTCGGTCGGATACTTATAACCCTACTCGTGGTTTAATCGTTCACGGTAGCGCTATTCCACCAACGGAAACAAATTTACAAAAAAATTTAATGGTAAAATAATCAATTTATAAAAAACCTTTGACAAATGCTTAATTTTGTGATAACATATTTTAGACGCTAAGGAATAAACCTTAAAATTGAATAGTTATTTTAACTTAAGCAATAATGGAGAAATACCCAAGAGGCTCAAGGGGCTCCCCTGCTAAGGGAGTAGTATGCGATGAGTGTAGCAAGGGTTCGAATCCCTCTTTCTCCGCCAAACGTGAACAAATTCGAACCTAGAAAGGAAGATGAGTTTGTTCACTTTTTGTTTTAAACACTAAAAGGCGTTATTTTGATTTTAACGGCTTTTGTTTTTATATCTAATAAAGTGGACGATTATGCCGCAAAAGGCTCTTTACACGAGAGAAAAGTGTGTTAGGCTGTTATGCCCAAAGGCAAAAAGAAAACCCTGTTTCCGACTTTGGAGACAGGGTTTAGTTGTTGGCAGTATTGCCTATTAAACACACTTTTTAGAGGCTCGTGTCAAGAGCACTGTGGAATAAAAGTCCACTTGGTTATATTTGCATTTCTAATAAAAAATCTATCATATATGGTATTTTTCTTTTTTGAATATAGATAGGAAACTTAATATTGTCTTTAAATAAACAATAGCCCCGACTCTCGTCAGGGCTAATTTCTCTTGGCATATTGTATGTTATTATCACTTTGTCGTTGAATACTACTATTTCTTTCACTAATACGCTTATTAGCATTTGTGGTTCTAAACATAAAGACTCCTTAAAATAATCTATTATCATCTCTCTTGTTATTTTTATATCAGATTTTGATTTTTCTATTATAATTTCTCTTTCAATATTTTCATTTCTTTCTTCAAGCTCACGCATACGTTTCATTACAGTTCCACTAGTACCACCGTTTTCTATGGCGGTCAATATATTTTGTATTGCGTTTTCAGTCTGTTTTTTCTCTCTTAATAGAGTCATTAAAACAACGTTTGCTTTTAATCGCTCATTTTGTAATTTTAATAACGTATCTGCTATATAGTTTAGATTATCTTTATCAGTTAGGTATTTCTTTATGTTGTCTAACACATATTTTTCTAGAACATCTTTTCTAACTTGTTGTTTTTCGCATTGATTACCACGCTTTTTTGTAAAGCATTTGTAATAACGCTTAACTTCGCCAAGTCTTGACGTTCCTGTTTCTGCGTTCATTTTTTCGCCACAATAACCACATATAAGTTTTTGTCTTAAAAGATAGTTGATAGTTTTACTATTACCGCCGTGTTTGTTCTTAATGGTTTTAGTTCTAACTTTCTCAAAAATATCAGTAGGTATTATTTGCGGATAAATATTAGTAAAGATTTCGTTATTGTGTCGGTAAATCCCCGAATACTTTTCGTTTTGTAGTATTTTGTAAATATAACTAGTAGTTAAACGTTGTCCGTTTCGATAAATGCCTTTTCGTTCAAGGTCTTTTGCAATATCTTTAGCAAATCTACCGCTCATATATTCTTTAAAAATATATCTAATTACTTCGGCTTCCGATTCTTCGATTATTACTTTGTGGTTTTCTACCTTGAATCCATAAGGAACGTGTCCACCTGTAAAATTTCCTTTTATGCGACTTTCTTTAAGTCCACGTTTAACTTTTTGTGATAACTCTGCCGAATAATATTCTGCATAACCTTCAAGCATACTCTCTAGTATTATTGCTTCAGGGCTATCGGGTATATACTCGGTTGCTGATATAAGTTTAACGCCATTATCTTTTAACGTCTTTTTATGTATTCCCGTTTCAAGTTTATTACGGCTAAACCTATCAAATTTGTAAACTAACACAAAATCCCATTCTTTCCGTTTGCTATCTTTAAGCATACGTTGAAAGTCTGGTCTATTATCATTAGTTCCTGTCATTGCTCGGTCAATATACGTGTTTACAATGATTATATCGTTGTTTTTTGCATATTCATTACAAACCCTTAATTGTCCGTCAATAGATTGTTCACTTTGACTATCGCTAGAATATCTAGCATAAATTACTGCTGTTTTCATAAATTTTTAATCTCCTTTTATATAATTTTTTTAAGGTCTTTCGACAGGAGCGACCAAAACGGAAACGATAATTTTTCTAGTATTATTTTTATATGTCGCCTTTAATTCAAGGGTTGCTAAAAGCAATGCATTTTACCCTTGAAATAAAGGTCGTTTTCGTTTAAGCTCCCGATAAGGCGAAAGACTTTATATTTAGTTGCACTTTGGCAACTCGTTTATGGTCTCCTTGCTGACCGTTCCTATTAGGCAACCATCTTCCCAACAATTAAAGTTATCGAAAAGTAGTACCTTTTTGTCTTCATTACCTATAGGGCAGACTATATCGTCATCTAAAATATCGCTTATAAAGTAGGTCGGTAAATTCCCACCAAAGCAAAGCCTTTCATTTGACTTTTCTATATACTTAATAAGATATCTTGCTGACTGAATAACATCTTCACTTGTAGGTAGTTCCTTAAAATCGTTTCTGCCAAAATGTTTAAGAAAATGGCTATTTTGATAAGTTGTTTGCATACGTTTTGTTTTGGTGCTATAGTCTTTTTCTTCGGTTATCACTCCAACCATTTTAGGTATGCAAAATATCCCGTGAAAGTGTAGTCGGTTGTTTACAGGCGAACGCTCAAACGCTCCTATGTATTTCCAACCATTGCGAGATACAAAATGCTTTAAGGTATTTCGCAGTTTTTCCTTAAAACTTTCTTCGGTATGCAACTCATCTGAATAAGTAAACGTGCAAAAATAGTTCCACTCTTGAAGATATATTTTCCGCATTAAACGAACACGCCTTTTAATAGCGTTATTCTTTTTGCGTTCAATATTATTTTCTACAAACTCAATGACTTGTTCTTCGCTTTTGAAATTATCTTTTATAGCGTTTACAATGTGTTCCTTGCGTTCGTTTCGTGGTAAAGATTTACTCTCTTTATACGCTGATTCAAACGCCTGCTTTTTTGTTGTTGGTTTACTTTGTTTTCTCTTTTTACCGCTACGGCTCGGAAAGTTTTCTTTTGGGATAGCGATATAATGACTGCCGTCATAATATATTTTTGCCGATTTATATGGCATAATTTTAATCTCCTTTTTAATTTATTTTTCGTATGGTGCAAAACAATAAAAAAACGGCAGAATACAAAACACCATACATTTTATACTCTGCCGTTTACATTACCTTTACTTTACGTTATCTATTCAGTTTCATTTCTTTTAATTTTTTTTAATCCATTACATTTACATTATAATTCAATATCCGTTTCTTTTTCCGTTTCCTTAATTCCTTTCTTTTTCATTATACAATTCGGTTATTCTCTTAAAAATCGTTTCAAAAAACATTTCCTGTTCGGTCTTTGGTAGTGCTTTAATATTAGGGCTACCACGTGCTTCCACTTTCAATTCCGTCTTAAGCATTTTTGTTTCACTCTCCTTTTTTAGATTGAAGAATAAAAAAAGGACGCAATACGAGTGTTAAAAAACTTCGTATTTCGCCCATAAATGCTATCTTTCCCGTGATACGCCATTTTGCTATACGCCACAAAATCTATTCAACTGCATACATCTTAACACGTCTAATACACCTTTGTCAAGCGTTTAAGACAAAATTCCGAACAAATGTTTGTAAATTTGGCGTTTAAGCCCGAAAACAAGCCGATGGCGGTGCAAAAAGGCGGTTCTCGAAGCGGTTCAGCGAGAACGCCTTTTTCCCGCTCGGCTTTTCGGCTTTCGCCTTTTTCGACATTTCGGTTTTGTTTAGGTTGATAGGGTGTCGCTTGTCTCGGCGAGCGTTAGCGAGCCGACTTGTTCAAGACAAGCGTACACCAAAGTGCCTTTTTTATTTTTCATTGTTTTTTAGTTCTATAGTATAGCCTAATTTATTTATTATTTTTTCAAAGTTTTTTATAACTTCTACTTCTTCTTTATCGTGTGTAAGCCAATCTTTTTGGTTTATCAATTCGTGAGTTAATTCAACTTTCAAATTATCTTGTGTTTCTTTATTAAGTGACGCTACAAACGCATCAAACGTCGACATTTGAAGTTGTATTTTTCTCAATTTTGTTTCGACAACTTTGTTTTTTGATGCTTGTATTGCACAATATCTAGAAATCACACCCACGCCAACAGTTGCACAAACCTTTGCTATTAATGCAAAATAATCATTGTTAGAATATGTTGTAAATACAAACCACCAAATAGATAAACCTACTAAGACAATCATAGATAGCATTGTTGCTATATACCAGTTTTTGCTAGATTTAGCCGCTGCATCTGCATAATCCCTATATGAATTACTGAATGTGGCTGAAGCAACTTGCCCAATTTGTGCGGTTGCACTTTCTTTTAATGTTTGAATTTCGCTTTCAGTTTTTTTGATAAACGCTGAAACGCTTTCAGATAGTTCTTCTAGTTTTTCCTTTTTGTCTTTGTCAAAGTTGGTTTTTGTTTCAGCAATATTTGATTTTAACTCAATTATTTGTTCCGCATATTCTTTTTTAAAAGTTTGTTGTTCATCTATTATCTTGTTGTTAAAATCTGTTTGCTTTTTTGTCTGTTCGGAAACAAAAGTTTCATATTTATTTATTAAGTTTTTTAATTCATTATCATAAGTTGTTTTATTCTTAATAAGTTCTTGCGTTGTTTTATTACTTTCCTCTCCAAAAGTTGCGGATTTTTCATCAATTAATCGTTGTAGCTCTTCCAATTTTTCAATGGACTTCAGCACTTCTTTTTCTAGTGATTTAATATTTGAATTTACTGCACTTTGATAGCCTTGAAGATTGTGCTTTCCATTTGCATTATTTAAATGTGCTATAATTTTAATAAGCTCATATAAATATGATTGTCCGATATCAAATCTTGAAGAATTTACATTAGATTCAATATTGCTTAATTGAGAATCAGTTTGAGTTAACAAAGGCGTTAACAAAAACTTTTCATCACAATTATTAAAACTACTTTTCAAATTTGTTAAAATTAAACGAATTTGATTTCTATCCAACATTGAACTTTCATCATCAATCTCTAGTTTCTCTATAATCTCGTCAATTCTTATTAAAATGTTATCACGTTTTTGTATATCTATTGGCATAATTTCTCCTTAATGTGTGTTTTGTCAAATTATAGCATAACAACTCGAAAAAGTCAATATATTGTGACATTTAAAATACAACATTACTATATATAGTAAAAGCCGAGAATTAAATCTCGGCTTTTTGCTTACTTAAATATTTCACTTAAAATATTCCAATCGTCAGAGTGTATATCGTCATTGTAGTTATCGGTACAAATACAAAGTTCTTCGCTTTGCTTATCATAGCGGACAAAACCGCCTTTAAGACCGTGTTTATTAAGATATTCTTTCAAAACGCTAAACTTTTTAGGCGAGAAAATATCAATATCTTCGCTTGCGCCCGTTTTATCAAAGCCACCCTTTGTTTCTACAATCCAAATTTCGCCGTTTACACTAACGATATAGTCTGGATAGAAAAGTTTTTGGTGGTTAGAATTGTCAACGTAAACGATAGAAAAGTATTCGTCGCCTTTATCGCCGTTTTTATATATCCAATCGACAGCCGAACAGCGTTCGCAGAACTTTTCAAATTTCTTTTCAGACGAAGAACGTGGCTCTGCCGACATAAGATATTCGCCGTAAACGTTCTTTTCGCTAACTTGTTGCACCTTGCTTTGCAAGTCGTATGTAAATAAGGTTGATTGCGGAATAGTAAATGGTTTTTTCGATACCATTTCGGGCGAAAGCGCAAGTTGGTTTAATTGCATAGCCATAGCAGAGCGACATATACGGCGTAATAAATCAAAATTGTTAATTACAAAAGCGTATAACTCTCTTGGCGTAAGCGCAAGCACCTTTTCACGATAATCGAATTTTGCGCCGAAAAGTTTTCCTATAATGGTATTCATATAGTTATACGGCATACCAATTTCTAAACCGACACGTCCTACACGGTTATGATATTCACGTCCGTGTGTAGTGGTCGAAATAGGCTCGGAAATTTTAATTGCGTTTAATTTATCCGTTTCAGAAAGTTCCGCAAATACGACAACGCTACCCGAAAGGGTGTATCTTACAACGTTTTCAGAGAATTCAAAGCCGTGTGTTTGTAAACGGGTTTTGTTTTCCGTTTTGTTGCCCGTAAGACCAAATTCGTTTTTGATATATTGAGCGATAGAAGATAACGCCTTGCGAGAATCACGCAAATCGGTAACGGACGTGCGTTGCTCTTTTGTAAGCGTAAACGCTTTATATTCGTTTTTCAAAAACAAAGTTTTTGCTTCCAACGCTGATTTTCCAAGACTTTGCTTTACGCCTTGCGTAAACTTGCCGTCAAAGGTGTAAAGGTAGCAACTGTCAAGCAAATCATTTTCATAGTGTTTTGCTTCGGGCATACGGCGAATACGACCTATCGTTTGAATTTCAAACGTTTCGTCCATATTTTCACGTAATTTTACAAGGATATGCGCACGGGGGCAATCCCAACCCGTTGCAACGGCTTGTTTCATAATAACGGCAACGCTTTCGGCATTATTGTTGGAAATTCCGTCAACGTTTTCGTGCCTACCCGAAAGCCATATTGCAAGCGTTTCAGCTTCCGTTGTAACGCCTTTACTTTCAAACCACTTTTCAACCGTGTCGCAAAGTGCGTCAGAGTTGTTCGGCAACTGCACAACGATTAAAGGGTTTATATCAAGTTCACGTTGTAAAAATAGGGAGCGTAATTCTTGTTGCTTTGCATACGCTTTTTCTAAAAGGTAATGCGTTTGATTATCCGTATCAATAACTTGTGGGAAGTTTTCGTTAATTACAAGCAACTTTTTAATAAGCCCTTCCGCAATAACGTCTTCTTCGGTAACTTCGATAAGTTTTGCCGTTCTGCTTACAAGTGGTGTAGCCGAACAGCGTATGATTTTATCCGTCTTGAAAAGTTGGATAATTGCATCAGATTTTTCGGTAAAGTTTTGGTGGCTTTCGTCAATGATAATCTTAAAAGAAATACCATTATTAAAAGCCTTGTCAATCCACTCTAAAAAGTTGGTGCGTTCACTATCTTTTAAGGCGTTATTGCCTTTCTTCGTGAGTTTTTCCCAATTTATAAAACAGCAATCGTTTTCACTAAAACCACTTGTCATAACTTCGGCAAGCAATTTCGTTTGCGCATTGTGGATATACTTATCCATTTTTGCCTTGCTTTGTTCTTCCAAGTTGCCCTTGCCAGGCGTAAGCCAAACGAAAACCGTTTTTGCGTGTCCTTTTATGTATTCGTCCATAAAATGCGTTAAAATTATGGTTTTTCCGCTACCTGTAGGGCTTTTAAGTACAATTTCACGGCAAGGCTCGTCCATATGTTCCAACAAACTCTTTATTGCATTTAATTGAAAATTCGCTAAATTTATCGCCATAGTTATGCCTCCAAATCCCTATAATAGTAATCGGGAATAACGTTTACCGCAATACCGTTTTTCTTAAAAATCTTTTCTTGTTCTTCACTCGGTAAAACGTCGTGTCCGAGATAGATAGTTTTACAATTTTCGGGGATAGCGTTTGCAAAACCGTCAAGTTCTTCTTCGGTAAGCAATATTGCAATTTCATTGTTGCCGTTAAAGTTTATACCGTTTTCAAGTTCCACAAGTTGTTTAACGTATTTCAAAAGGTCGTCAGCATATTCGTAGTAGAGTTTATCTGTAATAGGCACAAAATCAACCTTGAAATATTTAAGGCTTGCCTTATAATCTTCTTTGTCAATCACACGCTTTATGCGTTCATATGTTACTTCACGGCAGATATTATTTTCATTGTTGGTGCAAAGGATAAATTTACGTTGTCCACCGTCTTCCGCATTTAGTTTCATAACAGCGTGTCCCGTAGTTCCACTACCTGCAAAAAAGTCAAGGATGGTAAGTTTGTTTGAAAAAGTTGCTTCTTTTTCGTTGTAATACAAAGAAAGTAAATATTCAATTAAAGACGTAGGTTTTGGATAGTTGAATATATCATTTTCAACGATATTACTTAATTCCATGGAAGCATTTTCGTTGACTCCAACTTTTCTCCCGAATCTATTTGTAGAAACAAAAGGATTATTAGCATTTGTAAAAATTATAGATTTTGGAGCAACTGTTGATGATTTCCCTTGATGGTAAATTGTTCTTATTGCAAATTTTGTGCTTTTAACCCAAAATGTTGTACCTTTTTTATATTCTTCCAAAACCGTTGATTGCGCCCATCTCGACTTAAATTGCAAGATTAAATCATTTACATTTTTTCCGTTTTTAACTGTTACAGGGGATAATAATCTATAATCGGTTGATGTCGTTTCAGTATATATTCCGTCAGCAATATTAAATTTTACTGAACAAGCGGGAAAAGTCAGAATTTTTTCATTATTCGAAGCATTATATAATGGAGCATCTGTCAATTCTGTATTAACTTTTTCAACTAATAATTCTTTTATTTTAGTATCTACTAAACGTTTTGCGTATGTTAAAACATATTCACAATTAGAATAAGAGTTTATTTTTTGCCTGCCAAAATGTTGTGTTTTTTCCCAATGAAACGCTGTAATAAAATTATTTTCTCCAAATATAGAATCACATAACAATTTTAAAACGCTTTGTTCATTATCGTCTATACTTATAAATATTACGCCATTTTCACTTAAAAGATTCTTTGCGGATTCTAACCTACCTGAAATAAAAGACAACCATTTGCTATGACGGAAAGTATCGCTTATGTCAACAAAAGCGTCGTCGTAAACAAAGTCTTTATTGCCTGTATTGTAAGGGGGGTCTATGTAGATTAAATCAATTTTGCCTTTATGCGTTTTTTCTAAAAGTTTAAGGCTCGCTAAATTGTCGCCTTCAATAAGAAAGTTCATTTGTCCGCCGTTATCAATAAAAAGGCTTTCGTCTTCCGTCAATACGGGAAGATTATTTTCTAATGTTTCGTCAATGCTTTCACGGTGTTCTTCAAATACAAGCCCGTATTTTTTGCCTTTAATATCCTTTTCAATTTCGGCAATATACGTTAAAAGCCTTGCAGTATTTTCGTCCTGCTCGGCAGTTGCAATAAAGGTTTTAATAGCCTTAATTTTTTCAACGAGTTTTTCACGCTTTTCTTTCGATATATTAGTTGACATAAAAACCACCTTTTAGTCTTATATGTTTAATATTATAACACTATAAGACTAATAAAACAACCTTAAAAGACTAATACTTTAAAAAATAATAAGTTAAAATATTCTTATAAGACTAAAAAGGTGAAATATGGTTATTGGGGAAAGAATAAAAATATTAAGAGAAAAAAGTGGATACACTCAAAATTCACTTGCAGATAAGGCAGGCATTTCACAAACACATTTACGCAGAGTTGAACTTGGTCAAGCCGATATTACTGTCGGTCATTTGCAACTTGTATGTGATGCTTTAGATATTTCGGTAAAAGACTTCTTTAATGTAAGCGAAGAAGCTGAAGAATTATCCGTTGCAATGGCAAACCTTACGCCAAAGCAAAAAAGACTTTTAATAGAGTTCTTAAAAAGCATTTAAAAGTTAAAAGCAGTCCGTTTTAATACGAACTGCTTATTTTATATAAGCCAAAACAATCGGGCGGGTGTTCTAGTCCTATAAAACATAATCTTTGGGTGGGAAATTTTGGCTTTTGAAATAAAATTCGAACATCTTCCCGAGCTTTCCGCCATTAGAGACCTAATCCGAACCTCATAGTTTGGGTTAGGTTTTAATAATTTTCTAAGGAGAAAAAATTTATGTTTGACAAACTAAAATTAAAGAGGAAAATTTGCAAATTAAAAAGAGAAGTAAACAATGGAAACTCACAAGCAATGTATGACTTGGCTAAAATTTATTTAGACACATCATTAATAGCAACAGACAAGGAAGAAGCCTTAGTGTTAATGCAAAAATCTGCAAGTTTAGGAAATATACAAGCAAAAGCATATATTACTACCAACAAAATATCAAAGGGAATTGATATTGCGATAAAAGCAATCAATGATATAAAAAAGTTAAAATAAAATTATTAAACAACAAAAAAACGAAGGTTAATAAGGTCATTAATCTTCGTTTTTGATGAAAGTAAATTAACTATTTTAGAAATTACATAATTAGTATAATTTAGTGAGAACATTAATTTTTGTTTAGAGAGATAAGTTCTTAACATTTTCGGGTAGTTTTACGGACCTAATCTTCCGCCACGATAAAGGACACCGTTTGGTGTCCTTTTTTCGTGGTGTGGAAACGAGATTTGGTTTAAACCCTTGGCTCGGTCGCCTTTGATGGACTTGTCTTTACGGGCTTAGTCCTGCGATTTATCGCAGTATCCCCTCTTCC
>JAZOMV010000037.1:0-68337 GCA_045654165.1 Christensenellaceae bacterium | reverse complement strand
AATTTTTTTTATTTTTTTCTAACAACAGATAAAAATAAAATTTCCTTGCTTTTTAAGATAATATATGTTAATATATTATATGTAAAATTAACTAATTTATTTTAGAGAATTTATATTAAATATTACTCTTAAAGGGAGATTATATATGAAACTTATTTGTGATGGTCTTGATTTATCAGACGCCGTGTTAAAAGTTAGCAAAGCGTTATCGGTAAAAGCGGCTAATCCCGTTTTAGAAGGTATTAAGATTACTGCTAAAGGTGATATTCTTACTTTACTTGCTACCGATATGGAATTAACTATTGAAAAAAAGATTAAAGCAGACGTTTTAATGGAAGGTGAAACTGTCGTTGTTGGTAAATATTTCGTTGATTTTGCTAAAAAATTAGAAAAAGAACAAGTTGAACTTTGCCGTTTATACGACGGGCAACTTCAAATTAAATATTCTGATTCTGAAAGTGAACTTCAAGTTTATCCGGTAGAAAACTTCCCTAAGATTGATAAAGATGAAGAAAGCCAAAGTTTTGAAATCTCTCAAGCAGATTTTAAAAATATCGTTGAAAGAACTGCTTTTGCTTGTTCAACCGACGATAGCCGTCCTATCTTGAAAGGTTGTCTTTTTGAAATAGTTGACGGTATGCTTACTGCAGTTGCGCTTGACGGGTTTAGAATGGCAGTTGTTAAAAAAGAAGTAACTGCAACGGGTAACCTTAAAGCAGTTATTCCTGCAAGAACTCTTCAAGAAATAACAAGACTTTTAGATAAAGACGAAAATACGCTTAAAATTTATTTACAAAAGAACACTCTTTTCGTAGAAGTGGAAAACACACGTCTTATTAGTAGACTTATAGAAGGTGAATTCGTTAAATATAACCATATACTTCCCACCTCTTTCTCTAATACGGTAACCGTAAATAGACAAGCACTTTTAAGTAGTATTGATAGAGCAAGTATAGTTGCTAGAAACGATAGATATAACGTTATTAAGTTTGATATTAAAGAAGATATTATGAATATTTCTGCTAAATCAGAAGTTGGTAACGGAAACGAAAACGTAAACGTAAATCTTAACGGAAAAGATATCGTGATTGCGTTTAACGGAAAATATTTGATGGAATATCTTAAGATAATAAACGAAGATTTTATTAATCTTAACCTTAATACGCCTATAGATCCGTGTATAATTACCTCTGTTGGTAACGAAGGATTCTTGTATTTAGTGCTTCCTGTAAAGATAAACGCATAATTTAATTGACAAAATCAAAAATTATATATAAAATAAATAAGATAGTTAAAAAAAGAAAGCATAGCGCTTGAAATTAAAGGAGATAGAAAAATGAAACAAACTTATCAGCCCAAAAAAAGACAGAGAAGTAAAGTACACGGGTTCAGAAAGAGAATGAAAACCCGTTCGGGCAAAAACGTATTAAAGAGACGTCGTAATAAAGGTCGTCATAAACTCTCTGCATAATTTATGACCTTTGATTATAGGTTGAAAAAAGAAAAAGATTTCAAATCGGTTTTCAATAAAGGTAAAAGACTTTATTCCGGATCGATTACGCTAGTTTATCTTCCGTCAAGTTGTGTAAAGGCAGGTTTTGCAGTTAGTAAAAAACATGGCGGAAGCGTAATGCGTAATAGGGTTAAACGTCTTTTAAGGGAATCTTTTAGAAGTTTTTTGCCTAATATCGGGCAAAACTTCTTTTTTGTTTTTATACCGAAAGTGTTGGACGAGTACTCTTTATCCGTTTTTAAAAAGGATATGGAGTATCTTTTCAAAAAAGGCAGATTTTTAAATGATGAAACGGTTTAGTATTAAACTTATAAAGTTTTATCAAAAATATTTATCAAAAAAAACGTGTGCTTTTATACCATCGTGTTCTGAATACACGTTAGAAGCAATATTAAAACACGGCTTTTTTATCGGCTGTGCGCTTGGCGCATGGCGAATTTTGCGTTGTCATCCTTGGACAAAGGGTGGTTTTGATAAAGTTCCCGATAAAAAAAGCGTTATTAAATGGGTATATTAAATGGATCTTAAAATTATTAGTTTTGCCGTTCCTGAAACAGGCAATTTCTTTGCAAACGTTATCAAATGGCTTTGCAACGTTTCTTCTTCAATAGTAGTTGGTATCGTATTATTTACTTTAATACTTAAACTTATTACTTTGCCGTTTGATTTCTTTTCAAGAGCGTCTATGCGCAAAAACTCTCTTAAAATGGAAGAGATGCGCCCTGACCTTGAAAAATTACAAAAACAATACGCTAACGATAAAGCACTTTATAACCAAAAAATGATGGCTCTTTATAAAAAGAACGGATATTCTATGTTCGGTTCTTGCTTGCCCACCATTTTAACTTTGGTTATCTTTATTATTGCGTTGAACGGGTTTACCAAATTTTCTCAATATCAAAATAGACAATATTTTTATGAAATGAGTAACGCTTTCAATAACGTAGTTTACGCAGGCGTTGCCGTTGACGAAAATGATGAACCTTTAGTTTATCGCACTCAAACCGGTAAAGTTATGGTAGAAGAAGATAAAATTTGGGAAGAATATCTTGACGACGCTACTTCTAAAGTAAAATTGTTTGAAAACCAAACTTTCGGTAATGTTTACGCTGAAAAATTTGAAAGTGGAACTTACTATTATTTTGCTATTTCAAGCGAAAAGGGTTATATAGACTATATAAGATATTATACCTTGGATAACGGAACTATTGATTTCAAATCTGAAGAATTTAAGGTTAATACCGAAGTTCTTTTACAATATAACGAAAATTCTATTATTAACGAAAAAGAAAATAATAAACTTATAAATTCTAAAAACGAAGATTTTAAGAGTTATCTTTCTCGTATAAACACAGAAAATCCTAGTATCACTACCGAACAAGCAGGTTACGATTTCGTTTTAGATATTCGACAAATTATGTCTGCAAAAGAGTATAGATCTACCGATAAAAGTTTCTTGTGGGTTAAAAACGTTTGGGTTACCGATAGTCCGATGGCTCACCCCATTGAATCTAGTTGGGCTAAGTTTAGAGATACCCACGCTTACCCCACTACTGGAGCCGGCAACGTTACTAATGAAACCTATAAACTTTTAATCGGACATCTTGATTACGAAAAGACTGCACCTAACGGATATTTTATTCTAGTAGTATTGACTGCCGGCATTTCACTTTTAATGCAAGTGGTTATGAGTAAGAGCCAAAAGGCGCAAATGGAATTACAAACGGTTGACGGACAAGGCGCTCAAACGCAAAAGATGATGACTATAATGATGCCGATAATGATGGCTATCTTTGCGTTTATGTATACTTCTGCTTTCTCTATCTATATTATATTGAGTAACATTATGTCTATGTTGACTACTTTTGGTATTAATAAGATAGTAGATACTAAGTATAAAAAAGAACAAGCAAACAAAACTACGGACGCTAATAAAATTCGTGGTAGAGTTCACGTTGAAAAAGAAGAACCTAAAAAAGTACCTGAAAAGAAAAACAAAAAGGTTGAACAAGAACAAGACGGTTTCCTTTCGGGCAAGGCAGATAAAAATAAACATATTCGTGGTAGAATAAAATAATTTGCACAAATAGTGTGCGTGGAGGAATATATGCAGTTTACGGCAAAAACGACTGAAGAAGCAATAGAACTTGCTTTAAGTGAACTCGGTGCAGAAAGAGAACAGGTTACAATTACCGTTATTGAAGAACCAACTAAAGGTTTGTTTGGAAGAATTAAAGGAAAGGCTGTTGTAGAAGTAGTTAAAAACCAAACCGATGCAGAAAGAGCGTTAGAATTCGTTCAAGGCATTTTAGAAAAAATGAACCTTAACGCAGTTGCTAAACTTAGTGAAGAAGATGACAAAACCATTATTACTTTAGTTGCTGAAAAGAGTTCTTCTATTATCGGTTATCGTGGCGAAGTGTTAGATGCTATTCAAACTTTAGCAGGCGCTGCTCTTAATATCGGTAATAAAAATTATCGTAAGGTAGTTGTTGATTGCGAAAACTATCGTGATCGCAGAGAAGATACTTTAATTAAACTCGCTCATAAACTTGAAGCAAAAGCAACCGAAATGAAAAGAGAAGTTATTCTTGAAGCAATGAGCCCGTTTGAAAGAAGAATTATTCATACCGAACTTGCAAACAGCCAAACGGTTACTACTAAATCAGAAGGCAAAGAACCTAACAGATACGTAGTTATCGTTCCTTTTGAAAAGGACGAATTTTCTAAACCTTATAACGCAGGCAGAAACAACGCAGGTAAAAACGACCGTCGTGGTGGCAGAAACGATCGCCGTCGTGGAAACAAAAACTTCAAGTCGGACAAACAACGCAGTTCACAACCTACTGAAAAGAGAAAATCTTCTAGTATGTTTGGAACTTATCTTGGAAACAGTTTTAAAGACAACTAAAATATTAAGCGAAGGCAACTTCGCTTTTTTAGTCTTTACATATTTTAAGATTAAAAAGGCAAAACTATGGAAATAGTATTATTAACTGCGCTTGGCGTAGGTGGTGCTACCGTTATAGGCGCAATCATAGGTTTTATATTTAAGAATATCTCTCACAAGTTTAGCGATATCGTGCTAGGGTTTGCTGCAGGGATTATGCTTTGCGCTTCTGTAATAGGGCTTATAATTCCGTCGTTAGAAACGGGTGGTAAATACGCCATAATCATTACCATCTTAGGTATTATTCTCGGTGCAGTAGTTCTTAACTTAATAGACAGGTTTGTTCCTCACCTACACCAACCACTTGGTAGGGATGAAGAAAAACACAACAACGCTAATTTTAATAAAATTATGTTGTTCGTGCTTGCAATAGGTATACATAATCTTCCAGAAGGGATTGCGGCTGGCGTTGGGTTCGGTTCAGGTAATAATACTCAAGCCCTTATTATAGCAGGTGGTATCGCTTTGCAAAATATTCCCGAAGGTATGGTTATCATTGCGCCTATGCTTGCAGTAGGAATAAGCAAAAAGCGTGCCTTTGTTTACGCTTTGTTAACGGGTATCGTAGAAGTTGTGGGAACTTTTATCGGATATTTTGCAGTTAGCATATCCACGGTAATACTTCCCTTTGCCCTTGCGTTTGCAGGTGGAACTATGCTTTACGTAATTTCAGACGAAATGATACCTGAAACACACGCACACGGAAGTCAGCGTGGCGCAACTTACGCTTTGCTTATAGGGTTTTGTTTAATGTTAGCGTTTGATTTTTTATTAGGATAAGGAGTTTTTATGAAAGTTAGACTTAACGATAATAAAGAAATAGTTGACCTTATTAAAGAAGGTTTAGAAAGAACGGGTGGATATTGTCCTTGCCGTTTAGCACGCACCGAAGAATATAAGTGTATGTGCGAAGAATTTAAGGCTCAAATTAAAGATCCTAATTTTGAAGGATTTTGTCATTGTAAATTGTATTATAAGGAATTATAAATTATGGAATTAGTTATTACGAAAAATAATTTTGAACAAGAAGTATTAAATTCTGAACTTCCCGTTTTGGTAGATTTTTGGGCTACTTGGTGTGGGCCTTGCCGTATGCTTGCCCCCGTTTTAGAAGAAGTGGCTAAAGAATACGACGGTAAGATTAAGGTTGGTAAAGTTAACGTTGACGAAGAAATGAACCTTGCTATTAAATTTAGAGTTGAAGTTATACCAACCCTTATTCTCTTTAAAAACGGCGAAGTTGTAAAAAGAGTTAGTGGATTTTTTGAAAAGGACGAACTTATCGCTGAATTCGGGCTATAAAAAAAAGACGGCAAAACTGCCGTCTTAAGAAATATTAAATTTTTACTTTGCCCTTTTCGATAGTGATTTTATTATAATCAATACCACGAAAAACCGTTCGGTCTATATTTGTGGTTGTGAATATCGATTGCAAGTGCGAAACTGATGCGATAAGTTTTTTCTGGCGTTTTTTGTCAAGTTCAGATAAAACGTCGTCTAAAATTAAGATAGGATATTCCCCAAATCGCTTATAGAAGATTTCCGTTTCGGCAAGTTTTAGAGAGAGCGCAACCGTGCGTTGTTGTCCTTGAGAGCCGAAAACCCTTACGTCATCACCGTTGAGTGTGAATTTTATATCGTCCCTATGTGGCCCGATTGAAGTATAACCTAAACGCAAATCACGGTCAATGCCTAATTTTAAGTCTTCGTAAAGAGCAAAGGCGATTTGGTCTTCTTCCCCGTAATATCCACTTTCAGTTTTCATTTTAAGAGTTTCTTTTCCGTCTGATAATAGAGCGTGTTTTTCTTCTGCTATCGGGGAAATAGTGTTTAGAAACTCATTGCGTTGTTTAATGATTTTAGAGGCTTCTTTTGCAAGCGACTTATCCCAAACGGGCAAGGTTTCACGGATAATATCACGATCGGGATCTTTTAGTAGGTTGTTGCGTTGGGCTAAGATTTTATTGTATCTTTGCAAAGCGTAAAAGTAATTCTTATTCATTTGCGAAAGCGAAACGTTTAAGAACCTACGCCTATCTTCAGGGCTTTCTTGAACTAATTTTAGTTCGGACGGGTTGAAGAATACGCTATTGATATTCCCTAAAATTTCACCTATTTTTAATACTTGCATACCGTTCACGTAGATATTTTTCTTATCCGATTTATTAAAGAGTATGCGAACGGAAGTTTGCCCGTAGTTAGATACGGCAACGCCTGAAATATCGGCAGTTTCTTCACCGTTTTTTATAACCAACTTGTCACGGTTGGCTCTTGGTGAATAACCGGTGCAAAGGAAAAAAATGGCTTCTGCAGCGTTGGTTTTACCTTGCGCATTTGAGCCGACAAGGATATTTACCCCGTCTTTGAAAGTTATATTTTCTTCCGAATAATTACGGAAATTCTTTAGAGAAAGATTAACGATTTTCATAATTAAAGAAAAGTATCCTGAAAAAAAATTTTTTCAAAAAGTGTCATAAACCTATTGACAAATATAAAACCTATGTTACAATAGTGGCGTCGTTAAGAGAAAACGACGATTTATCCTATATAATTATATAAAAATTTCTCGCAAATTACAATAGAAAAAGGAGGATTTCATGGAAAAACATAACTATGAAATTATTTGGGAACAAACCATATTGCCGTTGTTAGAAAAAAGCGTTTCTTTTTCAGCGTTTGATATGTACGTAAAGGCTCTCACCCCCGTTGATATTAGAGGAAATAAAATTATTTTTATTACTTCTCTACCTATTGTCGCTAAAGTATTTACTAATATCGTTAACGAAAACAGTCTTGGTAGTAAGGTTAGAACGGCTCTTTCTAAAGCGAATACCTATATTACCGATTTTGACGTTTACGTTGCCGAAAATAAAGAAGAGTATTATGCTCAAGTAGAAACAGACGATAAATTACAGTTAGAAACGGCATCTTCACCCATCAACCCGAAATTTACTTTTGATTCGTTCGTAGTAGGTTCTTCTAACGAATTTATTTATGCTGCGGCAAAAGCCGTTGCCGAAAACCCTGGTGAAGCGTATAACCCGTTATTCATTTACGGTGGCACGGGGCTTGGTAAAACGCATATACTTATGGCTATTGCCAACTATTTGAAATTACATAACCCATCTCTTAACGTACTTTATTCTACTTGTGAACAGTTTACCAACCAAATGGTTGAATCTATTAGTCGTGGTAAAGGTTCGGGCTACGATTTTAGAAGAAAATATCGTAACGTAGACGTGCTTTTGATAGACGACGTGCAATTCCTTTCTAGAAAACAGGCTACTCAAACGGAATTTTTCCACACCTTTAACGAATTAGTAATGCAAAATAAGCAAATCGTGCTTACTTGCGACCGTCCACCTAAAGAAATTGAAGTTTTAGAAGAAAGATTGCGCACCCGTTTTGAAGGTGGACTTCTTGCAGACGTGCAAGTTCCCGACGTGGAAACAAAGATAGCAATTCTTCGCAGAAAGAGTGAAGAACAAAAATGTATAATTGATATGAAAGTGTTGTCGTATATCGCTGAACTTGATACGGGCGATATCAGAACGCTTATCGGCAAACTTACTAAAGTAGTGTTCGCATCAAAATTACACGAACGTCCCATCACTATTGATTTAGTTAACGAAGCACTTAAAGAAAGCGCAAGCGAAACTCAAGAAGAATTACAAGTTGACGATATTATTAATTGCGTAAGCGATTTTTACAAAATATCTAAAAACGATATACTTGGCAAAAAGAAGAATAAAGAGTTCGTTCTTCCTAGACAAGTGTGCAGTTATCTTATTAGCGAAATGATGTCTTTACCCCTTGCATATATCGGCAAAGTTATGGGTGGTAGAGATCACGCTACCGTTATTTACGCTCGTGATAAAATTGCAGAACAAATGAAAACGGATACTAAACTTTACGTTTCTATTAACGATATTAAAAAGATGCTACTTAAACAATAGGCAAAATTATGAACACTTTTTCAGAAGGAAAATTTGATGCCGTAGTTGTCGGTGCAGGTCACGCCGGCGCAGAAGCGGCTTTAGCCCTTGCTAGAACGGGCATGAATACGGTTATGCTAACACTCAATTTGGATAGCATAGCCTTTATGGCGTGCAATCCGTCTATCGGGGGAACGGCTAAAGGTCAAATAGTTAAAGAGATAGATGCGCTCGGTGGCGAAATGGGTGTTAATGCAGACAAATCCCTTTTGCAAATCCGTATGCTCAACCGTGGTAAAGGCGCAGCAGTTCAATCACTTCGTGGGCAAGCAGATAAAAACGCTTATCACGCTATTATGAAAAGCACTTTAGAAAACACCCCTAACCTAAAAATTTTACAGGGCGAAGCCGTGGAAATTCTTGTTAGCGACGGCAAGGTTACAGGGGTTAAGACTGCTTACGGTGGAATTTTAGAGTGTAAGAGCGTTGTTCTTGCAACGGGCGTGTATCTAAACGGTTCGGTTATTGCCGGTGAGTGGAAACGTTCTGCAGGGCCAAACGGGTTTGCACCTGCTAACGAACTTACTGCTAACCTTATTGATTTAGGGTTTAGCGTGCGTAGGTTTAAGACGGGAACGCCTGCCCGTGTAGATAAGCGCACGATTGATTTTTCAGAACTTGAAATACAAGAGGGCGAAAGCGAAATTTATCCGTTCAGTTTTATGACGGGTGGCGTGCCGACAAATCAAACCCCTTGTTATTTAACTTATACAAATGAAAAAACGCACGAAATTATCCGTGCGAACTTACACCGTTCACCACTTTACGGTGGACTTATTAAAGGAACAGGGCCTAGATACTGCCCGTCTATTGAAGATAAGGTGGTTAGGTTTGCCGATAAAGAACGCCATCAACTTTTCTTAGAGCCTGAGGGGGCTGATACCAACGAAGTTTACGTTCAAGGTCTTTCCACTTCTCTACCCCACGACGTACAAAAGGCTATGTATCGCACGATTAAAGGTTTAGAAAACTGTGAGATTATGCGTTACGCTTACGCTATCGAATACGATTGCATAGACAGTTTAGACCTTTACCCCACTTTAGAATTCAAAAAGATTGAAGGTTTATATTCTGCAGGGCAGATTAACGGCACTTCTGGTTATGAAGAAGCCGCTGCACAAGGACTTATTGCAGGGCTTAACGCATCACTTAAAATGCGTGGTGAAGAACCACTTATTCTTTCTCGTGACGACGGGTATATCGGCGTTTTGATAGACGACCTTGTTACCAAAGGCACTAACGAACCTTACCGTATGATGACTAGTCGTGCTGAATATCGTATCGTTTTAAGACAAGATAACCCCGATTTTAGACTTACAGAGAAAGGCAGAAAGGCAGGCTTGGTTTCTGATGAGCGTTGGCAAAATTATCTTAATAGAAAGGCAGAATACGAAAAGGCTAGTGAAGAAATGCAAGTTATCGTTAAGCCCAAAGACGCTGAAGAATTACTTGCTAAATACGGCTACGCAAAACCTAACGGTGGGCTTACTAAAGCAGATATTATAAGGCGTGGTATTCCCCTTTCGGAAATAATTACTGCGTTCGGTGGGTTTGACGGGATTAGTAAAGAAATTCTTGACACCGTGGAAATAGACGCTAAGTACCAAGGCTATTTGCAAAAAGGTTTAGAGCAGATAGAAAAGGCTAAAAAGTTAGAAGAAAAAATTCTTCCCGAAGATATTAACTATCTTGCAATAGACGGTTTAAGGCTAGAAGCAAGACAAAAGTTAGATAAAATTCGCCCCAAAAACTTAGGGCAAGCAGGCAGAATTTCAGGTGTATCCCCTGCAGATATCGCCGTGCTTATGGTTTACTTAAAGAAATAAAAAAAAAGCACCCGACAAAACTTTGTCGGGTGCTTGATTTTTAGAGTATACTAAATAATACTAGTAAAGCAATTAAATTATAAATAGCGTAAATTAAGGTGATGCTGGAAATCGCAATCCCTGCGATACCTAAGCCTTTTAACTTTTCTTTTCTTCTAGTTGCTTGTACCAAACCGATTATTGATAATACGAATCCGGCAACGGGAATTAGACCAAAAAGACTTAAAAGTAAACTTACGAGTGAGAATATAAACCCTAATAAGCATAACACGTTAATTTTTTTCTTTTCGGGTTGTTGAATAGCGTTAAGGTCGTCTTTAACGGCACAACCACAGTTAACACAAACTACTGCATCGTCGTTGATTTCACTACCACACTTTTTACAAAACATAACTTTTTTCCTTTGTTAAATAAATTTTATATAAGAGCAAGATAAATAACAAGATAATAGTAAAGAAAGCATAATATAGAGCAACCTGCAATGGCGATACCTGCAATGCCTAAACCTTTTAAGCCTTCGTTTCTTTTATTTGCTTGAACAAAACCTATAATTGATAGGGTTAAACCTGCAACAGCCATAAGACCGAATAGGCTAATAAAAAAACTTACGATTGAGAATATAAACCCTAATAGGCACAATACGTTAATTTTTTTCTTGGTTTTGGGTTGTTGGTTAAGATAAAAGTCGTCTTTAGTAGCGCAACCACATTTTACGCAAATGACTGCCTCGTCGTGAATTTCACTACCACATTTTTTACAATACATAAACGTACCTCCTTAGATTTGTTAAATATATTATACATCACTAAATTTATTATGTCAACAGTTACCAAAAAATTCAAAAGAAAAATCACCCGACAAGGTTTAACCTTGTCGGGTGCGTGTGTTTAAGATGGTCTGTAAGCCGAGTTCTGTCGTGTACGGTCATTTATCTACGAATATAGTTTCCTATATCCCCCAGCGATATTTGTTAAACGATTCTGGCGAAGCAACCGTGTAGAACCGTTTGTCAATCTTGCTACGGGTGGGGTTTACAATGCAATCTACGTTACCGTAGACACGGTGCGCTCTTACCACACCCTTTCAGCCTTACCGATAAATCGGCGGTTTTCTTTCTGTTGCACTTTCCTTAAAGTCACCTTCACCGGGATTTCTCCGGCACCCTGCTTCTACGTAGCTCGGACTTTCCTCATTGACAGGCTTTCCCTGCCCCCGCGACCGTATAACCATCTTAGGAATTACATTATAAACTTTTTTTTTCTAAATGTAAAGCGTTTATAAAAGGAAAAAAGGCGATAGATTTTTGTAATCAATCGCTTTTTTTAATTATAAAATATCATATTTTATAGGTTTATTAAGTGTGATTGAACCTTTCGCCTTTTCTCTTAAGGTTTCATTTTACAGAGTTTATAAATCGTCTGCGTCTTGTATCGGCTTTTCGTAAATATCTTCTGAATTTACGCCGGTATAAGAACCCTGTACGTCAAAATCGCTAATAAACTTATTTGCAATTCTTGGCGTTTTGCGTGCCGGTCGTTTTGCTTTTGTTTTGAGCTTTGCCGGTCGTCTTATTTGTCTTTTTATCTCTCATAACTTCCCCCTTGATAGTATTATGTGCAGGGATTTTTAAATTATTCACGATAAAAATTATTTTTTACTAAGTTGGTTTAGCCGTGTTGCACGCTTAAACGCTTCTTTTACGAAGTTTTCGCCTTTTATATCGTAGGCTTTGTCTGAAATTTCTAGCATAATAGAGCCCGTGTAATTAAATTCGTCTAGTTGGCTTATTATTTTTTCAAAGTCGTTATTTCCGTCGAACGGCAAAAGGTGTAAATCGTCGTGCGTGGTGGTTACTTTGCCAAAGTTATCGTGAAAATGCGTGTATTTTATAAGCGAACCAAAAGTTTCCATAACGGGAAAATCGGGGGTGAAACAGTTTGCATGCCCACAGTCAAAACAAAAAACTACGAATTCGTTGTTTTTTACTTTATCAAAAACTCTTTTCAAATAGTCGGGCTTGCGTTGGTTTTCAAACGCTAAAAGAACTTTATTAAATTTAGCGTATTCTGCAAGTTCGTTAAACCTTTCTATCCCTATATCAGAAAGAGGTGGTGGAAACCAACCACTACTCACGTGCATAATAATTCCTTCTACCCCACAATCACGGGCGTTATCTATTGTGTTTTTATATGCGTTATAGGTAAACTTATAGTCTTCACTATCCAACCAAAAAGTGTTTATGGGGAAATTTTGTCCGTACGGCCCGTGTATAAAGTCAAAGTCGAGCCCAAGTTTTTCTGCCTTATTTTTAAGGGCGAATATAGTTTTTGCATCCGTGCTTTTTGAAAAGAAACTCTCAAACCCCTCTCCCTTTATAAGGTCAAGGTTATCAACGGGCGAATTATCAATTATACATTCTGCAACAATACCTAACTTGCGTTTCATTTTTTACTCCTTTTGTCTATAAAAAAGAAAAAGACGGCTACTTAAAACAAGTAGCAATCTTTCTTTCTATTTAACTCCGATTCTCGTTGCAGGCGCTTTGCCCGAAAGAAGATCTTTTATTGAATATTTAGCCGATGCTATTATAACTTTAGTGCCTTGTTTAACTGCGTCCTTAACGTATTCTAACTTGGCTTTCGCTCCGTTTGCCCCTGCTCTTGAAGCACCGTTGCAATAGTTTTCGCACTCAGTAATATTGTCTAAAACTTCGTAAACGTCTTTGCCTGAAATTTCCTTGATTAACGTTTCAGGATTTTTGCTATCTTTATAAATTCCGTCTGCACTAGTGTAGATTAAAAGGTTTTTCGCTTTAACCAAGCAAGCGATTTGAGAAGCCGTTTCGTCGTTATCCACGCACTCTACAACCTTACTTTTCTTGCTTTTTAGCGACTGAATTTCAAACCTACGGCTTTCTTCGGTACTAACTGCGTCGTTATAGTTAATGATAGGGATTGCGTTTTGTTCACGGCATCTTAAAAGCATTGCTTTAAGGTGTTCTCTTTTTTGTTCGTCGTTAAAATGTTGGTGTTCAACGAGAACTTGGCGCAAAGAATACTTAGAGTCTATATACTGACGGTAGGTAGACATAAGTATTGCTTGACCTTGTGCCGAATAGTCGGTTTTAACGTCTTCTTGATTGCCTTTGAGTTCTTTGCCCGTGCGTTTAATGTAATCTAAACGCCCCGTTTCTACTGCACCACTAGTTATCCAGATATATCCGGGTTTTAATTCTGAAGAAAGTCTTGCTATAAGAGTATAGTCTAGAATATTACTCTGTTTGTCAATAAGTGCCATCGAGCCGATTTTGCCGACGAGTTCAATATCGAAATTCATAATTGCATTCCTTTGTTCTGGATAGGAATAGTTTACAATAAAAAGATAATTTTTGCAACAAAAAAACGGCGTATTTGCCGTTTTTTGATTTTTATTT
Source organism: Christensenellaceae bacterium (assembly GCA_045654165.1). Lineage (GTDB taxonomy): Bacteria > Bacillota > Clostridia > Christensenellales > Borkfalkiaceae > UBA1259. The sequence continues at coordinate 54,620 of JAZOMV010000037.1, read as the reverse complement.
ATTCATTTTCTTTCCTTTTCGACTTGCGTCTTTTGAAAATAAACGAACGGAACAAGATAACGTTCATTACGATAAAGAAAGCAAACAGTATTCCGAGCGTTAATAACGGATCGGTTGGCGCAAGGTTTGCAAGTAGCATCAACGGGAACCCGAACGCTATCGCAGGCAAGTTTTGGTAAACGAGATTTTCGTTTACGGGGGTTTTGAATTCGGGGTCAAGTTCTCTTAAAAGCATAATTCCCGTAGACGCAGTCCCCGTGAGCATACCGTACATTGCCATAAATTGTTCTTCTTTGTATTCGGGGAAGAATTTGGTTGCGATAAATTTATTGTATAAGAAAGTTGAAACCAAACCAACCACAGAGAGAACGAGTAATATGTGCCAGTATTGTAAAATGGCTTCTAGGCGAATTGCCGCTATACCTGCAACTATCATTATGTCAAATGAGAAATTACTTATTCGGGATAACAAGTAGTTGTTTTGGTATTGCTTTTTAACCTTAGACTTTTTATAGAATAGGTTAAACGCAATTTTAACTAGCGTTGCCGTGATTACGCCGAAAAGGAAGTTGAATCCATAAATAGTGGCTTTCATACCGGGTAAGAGTTCGCCTAAGCCGTACATAATGCCGTAAGCCATAGCGTAAGCAACTGCGATTAAGCCAACCTGAAAGGTAAGTTTATCAATACTGCCGTTAGAAGTATCGCCACCTTCGTCTATTATTTTTGCAACGGGGGTTTGATTGTTTTCAAGGGTTTTGAGTTTGTTTTTCTTCTTTAATATATTAAGGTATATAACCCCACCTAAACTTGCGCACAAGAACCCGAGAGCCGCTACCGACAAGCCGAAGTCTGCCCCACCGTTAAAGCCCAACGATTGATAAATAGTGCCAAAGTTAAGCGCTTGTCCCGTGCCTTGACCGAACCCGAAACAAAGAAGCACGCCTGACGCAGGGAAAAGAGTTTTTATAATGAAAGTGGAAACGAATATGGTTATACCCAAACCTAAAACGGCTTGTAATAGGTAGGTTGATACCGTGGTTACGCCCGTGTTAAATATTTCTACAGTACGCTTTTTCGTGAGTTTGCGTTCGGAAATTTTTAAGGTTTGAGCAATAAAACCAAGCGCTAATGCGTGGTAGGTAATAATTTCTAAAACGTCTAACCCACCTGAACCGAACGCTTCGGTGTTAAACAAATTCACGTCGGTTACAGCCGTGTATATAGACGAGATTATTAAGAGAATAAGCCCACCTAGAACGGGTGTGGGAATTAGCGATTTGTGAAGAAAAGGGATAACCCTTTTTAATATGTTAGATAAGATTAAACTTGTTAGTAATATGGTTATGATGCTAAGCACCGACCATACGTTAGAGCCCCAAAAATCCATCGGTGTTTTCCTCCTTGGTGTTTTGATATCTATGGAAGAAGTTTACGTAGCGCAAAGCGTTAAAGCGTTTGTCGCCTTTTATTTGATAAACTTTTCCGTCAAAGTACACGTTAACCTTGTTTTTACCTAGAACGGTTACGGCGTCTAAATTATCGAAAGAGAATACGAAATCGGCTTTTTTGCCGTTTATAGTTATTCTATCGCCGTAAAGGTTAGCCGTTGAGTTTTTATCTATTAGGCGTTTGCGTTTATAAAGGATTACTTCTGAAAACCTTACTTTATCCGTATATACGGGGGTTTGGGTAAGCGTTTGCAAATCTAACCCGTTAATGAACGAAAGTTGATAATCGTACCACTCTGAAATGGTTTTGAACGGGAATTGACAGTTTTCCCCAACCAACGCCTTAGTTTCCGTGTAGCGTATTTGTTTGCCACATTTTTCACAGGTAATAATTTGACCTTTGCTTATAAAGGTGGTAAGTCCACAGTCAGGGCAAACGTAAACCACCCTTTCAAGGTATTCAGCCGAGCGTTTGGAATAATAAATACCCGTATCCCCACTTTCGTCTTGCCAAAGTTCTTGCTTTAAGAAATCGTAGAGTTGGTCGTCGGTCATTTTGGCGTAGTCTTCTTGTTCAAGGACTTTAGACACGTAAGCGTGAATTTTGCCTTTACGCACCTTGTCCGACCATCTTGGTTGAACGCCGTAGCCACCTTCTATCTTGAAAATGGCGATAGGTAGTTTGGTAAGGCGAGCAAGTTTAACTATCGACTTCTTAAAGTCTAAAGTTCTACCACAATAGGTACGGTTGCCTTCAGGCGCAAGGGCGATAGTGCCACCCTCCTTTGCGATTTTTGCGCACGCCATAACGGCACGCATATCCGTAGTTTGCTTTTTTATCGGTATGGGCGCAACTAAATAATTGATAATTTTAGAAACTAAACCCATAGAAAACAAGTCTTCGGTAGCGACGTAGTAAACGGGACCTTTAAACGCCATGCCCACGAAAAACTGATCGTATGCAGTTTGGTGGTTTAGCACGATAAGATAAGGGCGTTTGCCTTGCGCTTTGAATTTTTCTACTTTAGCATGGTATTTATGCTTAGCAATGGGTGAAACGTAGGCAGAAACTAAATTTCTGCCTACTCTGTGGCGAAATTTTATCCATTTTTTATTTTTGGTTTTCTCTGCCATTGCCCACCTCTATCGTCATTAGAAAAATACTACTTTATGATTATATCATAAAAACCTTGAAAATTATTTAAAAAATCACGCAAAAGTTGATTTTACAACAAATTTTTTATTTTGCAAGGTTGAACAGGGCCTTTTTATATATTTGGTAAAGTTTATTAAGGTGTTGTTCGGAAATATTTTCGTCTGGGTCGTGCAAATTGTTTGAAACCCCTTCAAACTCTGCGCCAAAACTTACACCTTGCTCAAACACTCTTGCAAAAGTGCTACCACAAAGGGAAACGGGGGTTGCCTTTTCGCCCGTAATTTCTTGGTAAGCCGAAACGAGCGAGTTTACAAGCCACCCGTCTTTTTCAACCATTACGGCAGGGTGGGATTCTTTCGCCGTGTAAGGCAAGCCCATTTTATCTAGGTAAGGAATTATGTCGGGCGTTTGCAACGGTGCAGGTATTCTACAATCCACCGTTAATTCGTAGCCGTCTTTAACTTGATTTATTAGGTTGAACGAAAAGGTCAAACAGCCTTGTTCGGTTTGTAATTTTTTAATCCCCGTGCCGTCGCCTAAAACGTTAGTTATTACCATATCAACCGATTCGCCCATGTCCTTAAAATAGTTAAACAACGCCGAGAAAGCGTTTATTCCAAGTTGGGGCTGTGCGCCGTGAGAGGCTTTGCCGTGGCTTTCTATTAGGTTATCGTCTTTTAGAATTAGACCGTGTTTTTTTAAGAGTTCTAAATTTATTCCGTTAGGCGTTGCCTTGCAAGTTGCTATTGCAGGAACGGCGTTTACGGCGATACCACCTTTAATATCGTAAAAGTTTTTTAGTTGGTTCAATTTGAATTTTACTACGGTAACCCCTTTCTCTGCGTACGATACGGGGAAGTTTCCGTCCGGTGAAAAACCGTATTTGGGGAAAGAGTTTATCGTTTGGTAATATTCAACGTCTTTCCAACCCGTTTCTTCGTTCGTGCCGATAAAAAGACGGAATTTTTTATTTACGGGCACGCCACTTTCTTTAAGTTCTTTCAATGCGTATAACGATGCAAGAAGAGGGCCTTTGTCGTCTGCTATTCCCCTACCGTAATAATACCCGTCTTTAAGAGTAAGATCAAACGGGGGAACGCTCCACCCCGAACCTTCGGGAACGACGTCAACGTGCCCGATAATGCCGACTTCTTGACCTTGCCCGAAAACGACTTCGCCTATATACCCGTCGTAGTCGTGTGTTTCAAAGCCCATGTTCTCGGCTATTTTTAAAAATTCCGAATACGCCTTATAAACGCCCTCTCCGAACGGTTTGTTGGGAAGTGGGGTAGACTGTACGCTGTTTATGGATAGAACGTTTTTTAGATCGGTTAAAAATTCGTTGTAATATTTCATATATGCACCTATTATTAAACGCTGATATAAACATTATATATTATTTTTGAAAAAATAACATTAAAATATTTAAAATAAATTTTTTATTTTGCTTTTTTTCTCTTTTATGTTAAAATTAATAGTATGAGTGACGAACGTGATATTCATCAAGGTCACCGTAAACGGTTGACTAATAAAATCTTAGCTTCTTCGCAAGCGTTAGATGACCATGAGATTTTAGAATCTTTGTTGTTTTATAGTATTCCAAGAATTAACGTTAACCCACTTGCTCACCGATTATTAAAAACTTTTGGCAGTATTAGTGCCGTCTTTTCGGCGACTGAAGAAGAATTACTTTCGGTTGATGGTGTGGGTATAAAAACGGTTGCGTTAATTCGCACGGTTTCTGAAATAGTTGAAAGATCTAAACCTAAGTTGGAAAAAATAGATTTTTCCACACCCGAGCGACTTTATCAAACGCTAAAAGCAAGGTTTTCGTATCTTGAAACGGAAAGTTGCGAAATGGTTTTGCTTGATAAAAAGTATTTAGAACTCGTTTCGTTTACCTATGATAGTTCTAGCATGCTTTCGGTTGGGACTAATACTAACGACTTGGTTAAATATTTTACCGTGCACAAGCCTGCCTTTTTGGTGCTTGTTCACAATCACGTTTTCGGTTCTTGTCTTCCTAGCAACGCAGATATTTCTGCAACGGGAAAGATAAACCTTATTTGTTCGTTACACGGCGTTGAATTGCTTGATCACGTAATTTTGTCCAAAAATAACCTTTACAGTTTTCGTAGCGAAGGGTTGCTTGACAAGATTAAGCGAGATGCCGACATTAATAAAATTTTATCGGCTAATTATGGAGGAAAAAATTAATGGATAAAGTTAGAACTCGTTTTGCACCTAGCCCTACGGGATATTTGCATATAGGGGGGCTTCGCACGGCTCTTTACGGCTTTTTGTTTGCTAAACAAGCAGGTGGCGATTTCGTTTTGAGAATTGAAGACACCGATACTGCTCGTTACGTCGACGGATCGGTAGAAATTATTTACGACACCATGCGTGATTCTAAGATTATGTACGACGAAGGTCCGGACGTTGGTGGTGATTACGGCCCTTATGTTCAGTCTGAAAGAAAATCCCTTTATCTTGAATACGCTAAAAAACTTGTAGAAGTTGGTGGGGCTTATTATTGTTTCTGTTCTACAGACCGTATTGCGTCGCTTAAAGACGATGACGGGAATATGCGTTACGACAAGCATTGCTTAAAACTTTCTAAAGAAGAAGTTCAAGCCAAGATAGATGCCGGTGAACCGTACGTTATTCGCCAAAACGTGCCGGAAAACGGGGTTGGTTCGTATCACGATATGGTTTACGGCGACATCACCGTTGATTATAAAGATATTGAAGACGGTATTTTGATTAAGAGCGACGGTATGCCGACTTATAACTTTGCAAACGTCGTTGACGATCACTTAATGGGTATCACCCACGTTATTAGGGGGACGGAATATCTTTCTTCTACGCCTAAGTATAATCTTATGTACGACGCTTTCGGTTGGGAAAGACCTTTCTATATTCACTTACCCCCGATTATGAAAGACGCTCAACGCAAACTTTCTAAGCGTTACGGCGACGCAAGTTATGCCGATTTCGTTAACAAGGGGTTCGTTAAAGAGGCTATCGTTAACTATATTGCACTTCTCGGTTGGAGTCCTAAGGGCAACCAAGAAAAAATGAGCCTTGAAGAACTTATTGAAAACTTCTCTCTTGACGGAATAGGTAAATCCCCTGCTATTTTTGACGAAACCAAGATGAGATGGCTTTCTGGGGAATATATCAAGGCAATGTCTACCGAAGAATTTAAGGCTCTTGCCCTACCGTTCTTGAAAAATAGTAAGTGTTACGGCAAGTACGACGACGATAAGTTGCTAGCCATTGCAAAAGGCAGAGTGCAAATTTTCTCAGAAATTCCCGAAAAGGTAGATTTCTTAGAAGAATATGGCGAATTTGACCTTGCTTTATTTGAAAATCAAAAGCAAAAGGCGTCAATTGACCTTGCAAAAAATATCATTAAAGATATCAAGAGCGTTTTAGAAAGCGTTGAAGACTGGAATAATCCTAACTTGTTCTCTGCGTTGGTAGAACTTTCTGCTAAACTTGAAATCAAAAAACAAGCGCTTTTATGGATAACCAGAATTGCTATTACGGGCAAAGAATCAACTGCTGGTGGTGCAACCGAAGTTGCCGATATTTTGGGGAAAGAAGAAACTCTTTGCCGTATAGATTTTGCTAATTCTTGGCTTAATAAATAATAATTTTTAGAACTGGCGTTTTTTAACGCCAGATTTCTTTATAAGGAGTTTTATATGAATAAGGTTTGCGTGATTACGGGTGCATCTAGTGGGATAGGTAAAGAATTTTTTAATAGCATTATTGCCGATAAAGATTTTTCTTTCGATGAGTTTTGGGTTATTGCGAGAAACGCTGACAAGTTGAATGCTCTTAAAGAGTTGACTGATAAACCCGTTAAGGTTATTCCACTTGATCTTTCTACCGAACAAGGTTTTGACGAATATCGTCAAATTTTACAAAATGAAAAACCGATTATTAGTTTGCTTATAAACTGTTCGGGGTTCGGCAAGTTTGAATCGGTTGAGAAAATAGGCTATCACGATAATATGAATATGATAGACCTTAACGTTAAAGGCACGGTGGCAATGAATATTTTGTCGCTTGAATATATGCAAAAAGGCTGTGGGATTATAAATATTGCGTCGGTTGCAGGTTATCAACCTATTCCGTATATAAACACCTATGGGGCAAGTAAAGCCTTCGTTCTTAATTTTACCCGTGCTTTAAGGCTAGAATTAAAAAATAAAGGCATAAAAGTTATGGCAGTTTGTCCGTTCTGGACAAAAACGGAATTCTTCAACCGTGCTATTGAAAAAGCCGAAGATCCCGTCGTTAAAAAATACGTTGCTATGTACGATCCTAAAAAGATTGTTAAGCGTGCTATTAAAAATTACAAGAAAGGCAAAGCCGTTTCGCTTTTCGGCACGATAACTAAACTACAACTTATGCTTGTAAAACTTTTACCAACGTCTTTGGTAATGAAAGTTTGGATGAGCCAACAAAAACTAAATAAGAGAAAATAAGAAAAAGCCCGTTTTAACGGGCTTTTTTTATGCGCCAAAAGTTTTTTCTTGTTCTAATGTAGTGGCGCAAAGCGAATTTACGTAGTTTGCTATTCCGTCGGCTATTTGTTCTGCCATTTTATAAATTAGGTTTAATCTAGTTAAATTGAACAAATTATAGTTCTTTAACGACTTTCCGGAAACGATACCGACTATACCTATATCACCCACCGTTCCAAGATTTTTGTCTACACCAAGACCGGGTTTTATACCCGTGTTTATTATTTTTATTAAACCTACGTCGTCGTTGTTGCCGACGGCAGCATCTATTGCGATTGCAATTGAGTTTGGGTGCATTTGCTTAACGTAAGTTCTAGCATACTCTACTTCTTTTGCCGTTACGGGAAAGTTTAACGTTCCGTATACGAAACTAGCTACGTTTTTATTTTTTAAAAAAGTTCCCACTAGTGGCCCTAAACTATCGCCTAACACTAAATCTGAACCGATACATATAAAAATAGGTTTTAGTTTTTTAGGGTTGAAATTTGTTAACGACTGACTTATTCCATCTTTTGTAAAAGAGTTAAACGTGCTAAAAACAAAACTTTTATTTTCCATTATTAATTCCTTTAATATAAGTTAAAAGAGTTATTGCCAAATTTTTGGCTCTGTATTCAATAAAACGGAAAATTCTTGATTTTTATATGGTTTTATGTTAAAATTTAATTACAATTAAATAAATAAGGAGTTAAACATGAATATAGGTTCAATTATCGACCTTTTAGTTGTTGCGCTATTTTTTGTTTACGCCGTTAAGGGTTTTATGAAAGGTTTTGTTAAAACTTTCTTTTCTACCTTTGGAACTATACTAGCCTTGTTGTTTGCTGTTTTGCTTGCGTCTAAAGTTGCCCTAACGCTAGAAAATAATTTTGGACTGATAAGCACCATGTCCGATAAAATATCGGGTGCGCTAATTAAAAAGTTTGGCGCAAACATTGTTGACGTTCCTGTAAAGGACGCAACGGAAAATCTTATGAAGAACGCAGGTATAGATGGTTGGATTATTAATATAATTCTTTCTGCTAAGGCTGATAGTTCAATACCAGAAACCACAACGGTTAGTCAAATACTTTGCCCTACGTTGGGATATTATACGGTTCTAATCATTTCCGTTATAGGATTATTCATAATTTTTAAGATTTTATTTTTCATTATCGCCGATATTGTAAAAAGTTTGCACAAGGTAAAGGTTGTTGGTGCAGTTGATAAACTTTTAGGCATGCTTTTAGGTCTTGTTTCAGCGTTTGTTGCATTAGAGTTTATTATTATGATCACAGGCATAATTCCTATAAATTTTATCCAAAAAATAAATCACGCTCTTATAAATTCTAATATTTGTGGATTTTTACACAAAATTAACCTATTTAGCGTGATTATGCAATGGATAAGCAAGCAAGATATATTATCTACCGTTAAAAAACTAATAAATAAGGTATAAAAACAGTAAAAAAGGCATAAAAATATGCCTTTTTTAATTTTAAATAGTTTCACGTGGAACAAATGCCTTATTTTTCTTAAAAAATGCAGGTTGTTTTATGTTTTTCACAAAACCTATGTTTCACGTGAAACACGGCATTTGTTGTTTCTTGTTTCACGTGAAACATAAAAATGATTAAATTTTACAAAAATTATGCGCCATATATTATAACGGGCGCGTGTGGAAATGATTGGTTTTTTTGGGGTTTCTCTCAGACAGAATTGAGAAAATTTTTCCCACGAATTTCAAAACCTCATTCTCGCTCAGAGCGTTAAAATGACAATTTTTAAAAGGGTGTTTTTCTGCAAAATCGTCTTTAGTTTTTCAGTTTTTTCTTGCTTTTGTATTTTTGGAAATAAAATTAATAATATTTTGCGCATGAAAAACAATTTGTGCGCTTGATATAAATAAATTGTTCCACGTGAAACTTTTTTATGCGTTAAAAAATATTAAAAATAGCGCAAAAAATTTTTATTTTTCTATTGTATTTTTGCTAAATTTGTAGTATACTATATTCGTATAAGGTTAATTTCAAGGTTAATTTAATCTTTATAATATATAATGTTTACATAAGGACTAAAAAAGGAGATTTTGCATTGAAAAAGAATTCTAAACTATTTTGGATTATTCTAGCAGTAATAATCCTAGCAATCGGGGCGCTTTCGTTTTCTAATTGTTTGAAGAAAGGAACGGAAGTTAATTACTCCGAATTTTACAACTTGATTACCAACGAAAACGGTTGGAACGACGGAAAGTTAACTAAAGACGAATTGACTAGCGTTAAAGCATCTACTATCAAAAATGCTTTTGGCTCAGAATTTGATTACGTGGAAGTTTATAAGGTATCATACGACGGTTATTCTTTAAGTTTCACGGTAAGGGTAACCAAAGGTTCGTTAAAGAGAATCGTAGATTTTTCTACCGTTACTTCTAGGGCTGATATAAGTGAAGTTCAAGAACGATTAAGTGATATCGGCGCAAGTTTCTCTTATGCTGACCCTAACGATGGCGCAATTTGGTCGTCTTTGTTGCCGATAATAGGTTGTCTTGTAATTGCAGTCGTATTCTTTATACTTATGATGCAAACGCAAGGTGGAACTAAGGGTGCAATGAATTTTGCAAAAACTAACGCAAGAGTTAACCAAAATCTTAAAGTGCGCTTTACCGACGTGGCTGGCGCAGAAGAAGAAAAACACGAACTTGCAGAAGTTGTTGACTTCCTGAAAAACCCCAAAAAGTTCTCTGAACTTGGCGCAAGAATTCCTAAGGGTGTGCTTTTAGTAGGGCCTCCCGGTACGGGTAAAACCTTGTTTGCTAAGGCCGTTGCAGGTGAAGCAGGCGTTCCGTTCTTTTCTATAAGTGGTTCTGACTTCGTAGAAATGTTCGTTGGTGTTGGTGCATCAAGAGTAAGAGATTTGTTTGACGTTGCTAAAAAGAGCATGCCTTGTATCGTGTTTATCGACGAAATTGACGCAGTAGGTCGTCAACGTGGCACGGGTATGGGTGGTGGACACGACGAAAGAGAGCAAACTCTTAACCAACTACTCGTTCAAATGGACGGCTTTGAAAGTAACGACGGTATAATCGTTATGGCTGCAACTAACCGTGCTGATATTTTAGATCCGGCGCTTCTTAGACCTGGTAGATTCGATCGTCAAATTTACGTTAATACGCCTGACGTTCGTGGTAGAGAAGCAATCTTAAAGGTACACGCAAGAAATAAACCACTTTCCCCCGACGTAAGTTTTAAGACCGTTGCTCGTATGACAAGTGGATTCTCTGGTGCAGATTTAGAAAACCTTTTGAACGAAGCGGCTATCCTTGCTGCTCGTGCTGATAGAAAATTCATTACGAATAAAGACCTTTACGAAGGTATAAATAAAGTTTTATTAGGACCACAAAAGAAATCAAGGCTTGTTACCGAAACGGATAAACGAATAACTGCTTATCACGAATCGGGGCATGCTATTCTTGCAAGGTTGTTGCCAAATTGCGATCCCGTTCACGAAGTTTCTATTATCCCACGTGGTCAAGCGGCAGGGTATACTATGACAAGACCGGATTCCGACGACAACCACTTAACCAAGAACAAACTTTTAGACGATATAGTTATCACGCTTGGTGGTAGGGTTGCAGAAGAAATCGTTATCGGCGATATTTCGGCAGGTGCATCTGGGGATATTCAAGCAGTAAGTAAGAGAGCAAGACTTATGGTTACCGAGTGGGGTATGAGCGAAAAGGTTGGGCCTATTTCGTACGCATCAGATCACGAAATATTTATCGGTAGAGATATGCAATCGCACGTTTCTTATAGTGAACAAACTGCAGCGATAATTGACGAAGAAGTTAAAATTATCGTTTCCGACGGCTTAAACAAGGCTAGAGAACTTCTTAAAACGAACACAAATCTCTTGCATAATATGGCAAGGTTGCTAGTGGAAAGAGAAACTATTTTCTCTGAAGAAGTTGATATGCTTATGGAAGGCAAGTCGGTAGAAGAAATTATGGAATTTATGGATAAAAACGAAAAGGCTTTATCCGAAAATCCGTTTGCTAGAAAAGCAGGCGTTATTATAGAAGAAAAGGCGAACAAAGAAGAATAAACGAAAGCAATACGACGAGAGGTGAAACAAATGGGAAAAATAATTGCTTTTTCAAATCAGAAAGGTGGTGTAGGTAAAACTACGACATGCGTTAACATGTCGGCATATTTGGCTGCTAAAGGGTATAAGGTTTTAATCGTGGACCTTGACCCACAAGGCAACGCTACTAGTGGTTTAGGCTTTGCTAAAAGCGAAGTGAAAAATTCCGTATATAACGTTATGATAGACGAAATGCCGATTGCAGACGCAATAGTTAAAACTTGCGTAGATAATCTTGAGATATTGCCGTCTAACATAGATTTGGCAGGAGCTGAAGTAGAACTAGTTTACGTTAAAAACAGAGAAAAAGTGCTTTCAAAAGCACTTGAAACGGCACGCAACAGTTACGATTTTATCACGATAGACTGTCCCCCGTCGCTCGGGTTGTTAACGATTAACGCACTGTCGGCATCAGATACGGTTATAATTCCGATACAAAGCGAATACTACGCTCTTGAAGGGTTAAGCCAACTTATGAATACTATAAAACTCGTGGTAAAACATCTTAATCCGTCGTTAAAAATAGAAGGCGTAGTATTAACGATGCGTGATAATCGTGCGTTGATATCCCGTCAAATTTCGGCAGAAATAAAAAAATTCTTTGGTAAAAGAGTTTTTGAAACGGCTATTCCAAGAAACATTAGATTAGCCGAAGCACCTAGTCACGGCGTTCCTATAATGTTGCACGACGCAAGATGTTCGGGGGCTAAAGCGCACGCTTTACTTACCGAAGAATTCTTAGATCGTCAACCGGCAAGCGTGAAAAAGGGTAAATAAAAAAGTTTTTGGGAGCAAAAGAAATGAAAAACAGAGGATTAGGTAAAGGATTAACGGCTCTTTTTTCGGAAACCGAAGAAGATTACGGTAAAAGTTTAATTTTTAACGAAGAGCCGTCGGAAAAAGGCGAAGGTGTTACCGAAATAGAAATTAGTTCTATTTTCGCTAACCCTAACCAACCGAGAAAGGCGTTTGACCCTACTGCGTTACAAGAATTAGCCGACTCTATTAAAAAACACGGCGTAATTATGCCGATTATCGTTAATAAGAGTGGCGATAGATTTATGATTATCGCAGGTGAGCGTCGTTTCCGTGCAAGTAAACTTGCAGGGCTTAGCAAAGTTCCCGTTATCGTAAAGAATTATTCGGATAGACAGATTAAGGAAATTTCTCTTATCGAAAACTTGCAAAGAGAAGACCTTAATCCCATAGAAGCGGCAACGGCAATGCAGTCGCTTATGACCGATTACGGCTTAACTCAAGAAGAACTTGCCGAGCGTATCGGTAAGTCCCGTTCGGCAATCGCAAACACTTTGAGATTATTAAATCTTTCTCAAGAAGTCGTTAAAATGGTTGTAAACGGCACGCTTTCAGCAGGCCACGCTCGTGCACTTATTTCTATGCCTGCGCCCGACCAAGTTAAACTTGCTGAAAAAACCGTTAAGGAAGGGCTTTCGGTTAGAGACGTTGAAAAGGCCGTTAAAGAATTCTTTGAACCACCGGAAGTTAAGGCTAAAAAGAAGATTAAACAAGAACTTTCGCTTGAACTTAAAGAACTTATCGGTGATATGCAACGAGCGTTCGGGACTAAAGTTAATGCTATCGGAAACGATAACAAAGGGCGTATCTATATTGACTACTATACCCGTGACGACCTTGATAGGCTTGCTGAAATAGTAGAGATGGTTAAGAATAAAAAATAATCATAAAGGGGAGAATTAAAATGATTTGGGTTTACGTTTGGCTTGCTATAACTGCAGGTGCGTTGATTACCGAGTTTTTAACTGCCGATATGGTTTCTATTTGGTTCGCAGGTGGTGGTATAGTTGCTTTGTCGCTTGCATTGTTTGATATTGCGTGGTATATTCATTTGCCCGTGTTTATCGTGTTGTCGCTCGTTTTACTTTTGAGTTTTAGAAAATTAGTTATGAAAAAACTTATAAAGGGCGATACTAAAACTAATGCAGACGCCGTAATCGGCTTGGAATTTACACTACTTACCGATATCGGTTTTAATCAAATGGGAACGATAAAGATTAACGGGGTAGTGTGGAACGTTAATACTGAAGATGAAAAAGAAGAAGTTTCTGCAGGTAATACCGTTAGGGTTCTCAAAATACAAGGTAATAAATATATAGTAGAAAAAGTATAAAAAGGAGAAAATTATGCATCCAATATTTATTGTTTTAATTGTTTTAGCAGTTATTGTGTTTATTATTTTAATAAGTTCAATAAAAATCGTTCGTCAGTCTACGGCTGTCGTTATAGAAAGACTTGGTAAATTCCATAAGTTATTAAACACGGGTATTCACATGACCGTGCCGTTCATAGACAGAAGCGTAGGCGCACCTATCAGTCTTAAAGAACGTGTTGCAGACTTTGCACCACAACCCGTTATCACCAAAGATAACGTTACCATGCAAATAGATACGGTCGTTTATTTTCAGGTAACCGACGCTAAACTTTTTACTTACGGCGTAGAACATCCTATCCGTGCGATTGAAAACCTTACGGCAACGACTTTAAGAAACCTTGTTGGCGAACTTGAACTTGACGGAACGCTTACTTCAAGAGATACGGTTAATAGCAAGATGAGAATTATTCTTGATGAAGCGACCGATCCTTGGGGTATTAAGATTAACCGTGTGGAACTTAAAAACATTTTGCCACCTAAAGATATTCAACAAGCAATGGAAAAACAAATGCGTGCAGAACGTGAAAGACGTGAGGCTATCTTAAAGGCAGAGGGTGAAAAACGAAGCAATATCTTAGTTGCAGAAGGCGAAAAGGAATCAATGATTCTTCGTGCAGAAGCAAAGAAAGCGGCTATGATCGCCGAAGCAGAAGGTACGGCAACTGCAATCAAAATGATAAACGACGCTAATCCTAACTCTGCGTATCTTACTCTTAAAGGGTATGAAGCGCTTAAAGTTATGGCTGATGGTAACGCAACGAAGATTATCGTTCCTAGTGAAATTCAAAACGTTACGGGCTTGTTAGCAAGTCTTAAAGCCGTTGTGGAAGAAGATAAGAACAAATAAAAAAATAGGGCAGGGTAACCTGCCCTTTAACACGGAAAGATATGCAATTTACGAAATTGACAAAAGATAATATCAACTTAATAAAAGATTTTTTTACGCAATCGGAAAATTCCTTTTGCGATCTTTCCGTCGGCGCAAAATACATGTGGCGCTACGAATATTCGATAGATTTTTGCGTGCTTGACGACACGCTTATTATGAAAGAGGACGGGCCTGATTATAACGACGTTTTTTATTACCCTATCGGAAAAAACCTTTCGGGGGCGCTTGACCAAATAGAAAACTATTGTAGAGAAAAATTTATTCCTTTGGAATTTTGTTGTATAGAAGACAAAATAGTAGATAGGCTTAGTTCAAGATATAAAAGGATAACCTTTTTTGACGAACAGGACTGGAACGATTATATTTATACGGCAGAACAGTTTAAGACCTATGCGGGAAAGAAACTTTCGGGGCAACGAAACCACGTTAATAGATTTAAAAAACTTTATCCTGAATATTCGTTTAAGAAACTTACAACGGCAGATCTTGAACGGGTTGGCGAGTTTTTAGACGAGTATAAAAGTTCCCCGTTTTTGAGCCAAGATGCCCGTGAAGAAGTGGAACTCACTAGAGATTATATTACCGTTTGCGATAGCCTTAATCAGGTAGGTGGGTATTTAGAAGTAGATGGTAAAATCGTTGCGCTTTCGGTTGGGGAAGTCGTTGGCGACACCCTTATAGTGCACGTTGAGAAAGGGTTAACGGCGTATTCGGGGGTATATCCCACGATGGCGCAAGAGTTTGCAAAGGCTTTCGCTGGGGACGGCGTAGTTTATATTAACCGTGAAGAAGATTGTGGCGACGAAGGGTTAAGGCGTTCTAAAACACAATATCACCCGATAGAGATAAGGAAAAAGAATTGCGTGATAGCGCACACCTTGTTTGACGGCTTGAACGAAAATATTTTCTTGGAAAGTCAAGGTTTAATCGTTAAGCCGATTGAAGAAAAAGATATGCAAAAATATTACGAATTATACACCGACGACCATCTCAATAAGTGGTGGGGGTATGATTATAGAGAAGATTTAGACGGGCAAACCCCGTCGCCCGAATACTTTTACGGGTTTCAGAAAAAGATGAAAGAGAGAAAGGAAGAGTTTTCGTTCGCCGTATGCGAAAAGGGTAACGAAGAAATGGTGGGCGAACTAGTTTTGCACAACTTCGATTACTTCGGTGGGGTAGAGATAGGGTTTAGGTTTTTTAGGGAATATCAAGGTAAGGGGTACGCTACGATAAGCGCAACCATGCTAAAAGAATACCTATTCAACACGCTTGGCGCAGAAAAACTTAAATCAAGGTGTTATAAAGAAAACACCCCGTCCCGTAGGCTTATAGAACGGCTAGGGTTAACAAAAACCCACGAAGACCAAACGCATTATTATTTTGAAATAGAAAAAACGGCTATCGCCAGATAGCCGTTTTGTTTATATGTTTTTAAGTAGATCGGTTACGGTGCTTTTTAAATCTTGTTCCGTGCCGTCGTTTTTAATTACGGTGTACGGGGCAAGGTCGATTGCGTCGTAATCCACTTGGTTTTTTATTCTTGATAAAACTTGTTCTCTAGTAAGGTTAGAGCGTGTTATAACGCTTTCTATGCGTTGTTCAAGCGACCTAACGATTACCCAAACCCCGTCGAAAAAGGTTTGATAATTACACTCGAACAAGAGTGGAACTTCTACGAAACACGCCCCGTCTATTTTTTGCGTGCGTTTTTTGATTTCTTCTAGAACCAAAGGGGTAATGGCGTTGGTTAAAGCCAGATGTTTAGCCTTGTCGGAAAAAACTTCTTTGGCGATAGCCTTTCTATCCACGCTTAAAAACATCAAGCCGTTAACGGCGTTGGGGAATAGCCCTTTAAGAATTTTTTTGACCTTGCGTGTTTGATAGAGTTCGGTAACGATTTCGTCCGAACTAAACACCGTATAATTAAGTTTTCGCAAAAGGTTAAGCACGGTAGATTTACCACTACCGATACCACCCGTAATAGCAATAATATTTTTCATTTATTTAGCCTCAAACCAGTTTTTACCAAAGCCTGCGCCAACGGTAAGTTTTACGGAAAGATTTACTGCGTTTTCCATTTCTTCAACGAGCAAGGCTTGAACTTGTTCTTTTTCGGAAATGAGAGCGTCTATTATAAGTTCGTCGTGCACTTGAAGAATAAGTTTAGATTTTAGACCTTGTTCTTTAAGTCGTTTATGAACGCCTAACATTGCTAGTTTTATAATGTCTGCGCTACTGCCTTGTAAGGGCATATTCATTGCCGCACGCTCACCGAAAGTGCGAAGATTATAGTTGGTTGAAAGAATTTCTCTAATCTGTCTTTTTCTACCAAGCAAGGTTATTGAATATCCGTTTTCACGGGCGAACTCTACGTTTCTATCCATATACGCTTTAACTTCTGGGTATTCGTTAAAGTAAGAGTTTATATACTCTTTAGCCTGCCAAGCCGAAATTTTAAGTTGTTTTGCAAGCCCGTATTCGCTCATGCCGTAAATAATGCCAAAGTTAACAGCCTTTGCATTGCTACGCATAGTGGGGGTAACCTTTTCTAACGGCACGCCGAACACCTTTGCAGCAGTCGTCGAGTGAATATCTTTGCCAGAGTTAAACGCTTTTATAAGCGACTGACATTTAGAAAAATCGGCAAGTAGTCGAAGTTCTATTTGTGAATAGTCTGCACCAACAAGAATATGTTGAGCATCTCTTGGCACGAAGAATTTTCTAAGTTCTCTACCTTCGTCGTCCCTAACGGGTATGTTTTGCAAGTTGGGTTCTTTGCTAGAAAGTCTACCCGTAGAAGTAACCGTTTGGTTAAACGAAGTGTGGATAAGCCCCGTCGCCTTGTCGATTAACGGCTTAAACCCTTCTATATAGGTAGAGTGAAGTTTTTGCAACTGCCTATACTTTAATATAAGTGGAATAACGGGGTGTGCCGTTTCTAAACTCTCTAAAATTTCGGCAGAAGTAGAATATCCGTGCTTGGTCTTTTTACCCTTGCCAAGTTTAAGTTTTTCAAAGATAACGTCGCCTAGTTGTTTTGGGGAATTGACGTTAAGGTTTTCTTCGCCAACGAGTTGACGGATATTAGTTTCAAGTTCGCTAATGATCGCTTGGTATTTTTCCCCCGTTTTATAAAGAGCGTCGGTGTCGATTTTGAACCCTGCCGTTTCCATGTCGAAAAGCACGTCGGATAGGGGAAGTTCTACGTCTTGGTATAACGAAAGCATGTTTTCTTCTACCAACTTGGAAAAAAGTTGTTCTTTAAGATGGAATAGCGAAAAAGCAGGTTTGGTTTTATCTGCCCCGTATTCGTCGAATATTTCGTCAATCGTTTCGTTTCTGCCAGAAAAATCGGCAAGGTACTTGATAAGCGACAAGTCGTCGCAAGGGCAAGTAAGGTCTATATACGCCGTGCGCTTTAATTGATGCGCAAGTTCTTTTTTGTTAAATACCGTAATTTTTTTGTCGCCTTCAAAAATGCGTTTTAGTTTTGCTAAAACGGAAGAAAGGTCAAACCCGTCGTCTAAAAGGTTTTGTCGTATCGGGAAAAGAATTTCAGCCCCGTCGTTAAAAATGCTAACACGCTTGTCGTCGATATAAACGCTTGCCCCGTCAACTAACGAAACGCCGTCTATAACGGCAAGGTCTTCTGCAACGGTTAGGGGAATTTCTTTCTTTTCGGCAACCGTTTCTATCGGTTGGTCGTTTAATTGAGTAAACAATTCGGACTTGCGCCACAAACTTTTAAATTCCAACTCAATAAAACGGGCTTTAACCTTTTCGTCAAACGGGAAAGGAAAGCCCATCTTAGAAAGGTCGAATTCTATCGGCGATTCGGTGTTGATGGTTGCAAGAGTTTTAGAAAGATAGGCAGAATCTTTGCCAAGCGTTACCTTTTCTAAAAGTTTGCCTTTAAGTTGGCTTAAGTTTTCGTAAAGATTTTCCACCGAGCCGTAGGTCTGAATAAGGGTAATCGCAGTCTTTTCCCCAACGCCGGCAATTCCGGGAATATTATCAGAAGAATCGCCCATAAGCGCTTTAAGGTCTATTATTTGTGGTGGTGAAATACCGGTTTTTTCGGTAAAGTTAAGGTGGTTATAAATTTCCACGTCGGTTATGCCACGCTTTGTGAAATGCACTTCGGTTTGCTCGTCAACGAGTTGGAAAGAGTCTTTATCCCCCGTAATGATAACGGTGGGAATATCTGTGGCTTTTGCAAGCGTGCCGATAATATCGTCTGCCTCGTAACCTTCTTTTTCTAAAACGGTTATGCCCATAAGTTTAAGCAAATCTTTAAGCAAGGGGATTTGTGGGCGAAGTTCTTCAGGCATAGGTTTTCTCGTGCCTTTATAATCTTTATATAGTTTATGTCTAAAAGTGGGTGCTTTTAAGTCAAAAGCAACGGCAACGGCAGAAGGCTGTTCGCTTTCTAACATTTTTATAAACATATTCATAAAGCCGTAAACGGCGTTAGTATAATCCCCCTTCTGTGTTGTAAGAAGTGGCATAGCGTAAAATGCCCTATTAATTAAACTGTTACCGTCAATTAGAACTAATTTTTCCATAAAACCCCGTTTAATGCTTGCAATTTTAAAAAATTTGTGCTATTATCTTATAGCAATAGCCGAAAGCGTAGTAATTATATACACATATTTTACCAAAAATACTCGGTTTTTGCAATAGAAAATTCAAACAATTTGCCGCTGTGGTGAAATTGGCAGACGCGCTGGACTCAAAATCCAGTGGGCTAATACCCCGTATCGGTTCGACTCCGATCAGCGGCACCAAATAAAAGAACACCTAAAACGGTGTTCTTTTATTTTTGATTGTGGGGAAAAGTATGTCTAAAAAATTTAGCGCAAACTTAATGCTAGTTATCGCTGCTCTAATTTGGGGCAGTACTTTCGTTGCGCAAACTACTGCAAGTGGCACGGTAGAGTCGTTCACTTTTCTTTTTTCTAGAAGTTTTTTAGGCTTTTTGTTTTTGATACCTATCGTGATTATTTTCACTAGCCAAAAAAACAAAAAACTTTTAGACGGCGAAAAAAAGATTTCGTTCTTGCCCGATAAAATTACCGTTCTTAGTGGGGTACTTTGTGGCGTTGCGCTTACTATTGCAAGTTTTTGCCAACAAAAAGGCATATCGTTAATGACGGATAACGCCTCTGGCAAGGCTGGGTTTATTACTGCGTTATATATAGTGTTTACGCCTATTTTTGCAGTAGTGCTTAAAAGAAAAATCCCTAAAATTATTGCTATATGCGTGCCTATCGCAACGCTTGGGTTTTATTTGCTTTGTATTAAAAGTGGCTTTGTTTTAGAAACGGGCGACCTTTTAACGCTTGTTAGCGCATTTTTCTTTACCTTTCATATTTTGATTATAGATTACTTTATGGAAAAGGGGGCAGACCCCGTAAAAACTTCGTGCGTGCAGTTTTTAGTCGTGGGAATTATTTCGCTTGCGTGTGCTTTTATTTTAGAAAAACCCGTTTTCTCTGCAATTTGGAAGGCAAGGTTAGAAATTGCTTACGCAGGATTTTTATCAAGTGGTATAGCGTATACCTTTCAGATAATAGCGCAAAAAAATACCGATTCAACTAGCGCAACTCTGATTATGAGTTTAGAGTCGGTGTTTGCCGTGCTTGCCGGTTGGATAGTTTTGGGCGAAGCATTATCGCTAAAAGAACTTATCGGTTGTGGCTTGGTTTTCGTTGCCGTAATTTTAGCGCAAATCCCGTTACCAAAAAGAAAAAATTAACAATTAAAAGAGTTCGGCTATCCGAACTCTTTTTTATATCTACCTATGCTTGACAAAAGAGAATAAATACCCCAAGATACTTATTCTTGTGTGTTATATAAAAAATTTTTTTATTTATTGTTTTTACCAACGAAAACGAAAAACATCACTATAAAGAAAATTATTGCAAATAAAATCATAATTTTGCTCCTTTTTTATTTAGAGTATAAAACGAGAATAGTGACAGAGTTTGTCAGGTTAAAAAAATTTTTAGAATAAAAAAACAATCAAGAAAAGACGATTAACAATAGCAAAATAGTAATATTCGTGTTATAATAAAATTATGGATAAGATAATCGCTATTGCAGAAAAATTTAATCTAGACGGAAAGGTGATAAGCGCAAAGCCTTTTGGTGGTGGGCATATCAACAGTACTTATCTTGTTACTACAAGCGAAAACAAATACCTTTTGCAAAGGATAAACACGCTTGCTTTCAACAACCCTAACGAATTGATGAGTAATATCGTAAAGGTAACCGAACATCTTCAAAACAAAGGGGTGGAAACTTTATCCGTGGTAAAAACCAAAAACGGTGAAAACTTCGTTGAAACGGCTGACGGATGTTTTAGGGTGTACCGTTTTATTCCCGACACTATTGCTTTTGTAAAAGCGCCCGACGGGCAGACTTTTAGAGATGCAGGCAGGGCGTTCGGCGAATTTTCGGTTATGTTAAAAGACTTTGACGCTAAAGAACTTTTTGAAACCATAAAAGATTTTCACAACACGCCAAAGCGTTTTAACGATTTCTTGATTGCGCTTGAAAAGGACGTGCTTGGTAGAGCCAAGACTTGCGAGAGTGAGATTGAGTATATAATTTCGCAAAAAGATACTTATGGGATAGCGATTGAAGATCTTAAGTCGGGCAAATTGCCTTATAGGGTAACGCATAACGATACAAAACTAAACAATATATTATTAGATAAGAAAACCCTTAAACCAAGAGCCGTTATAGACCTTGATACCGTTATGGCAGGTTCTATCATTTACGATTTTGGGGACGCTATAAGAACGGGTGCGTCTACTGCAGAAGAAGACGAGCGTGATTTAGAAAAGGTTAATTTTGACAAGACTATGTTCATAGAATACGCCACGGGGTTTTGTTCTGTCGTTAAAGGGGATATTACCGAACGAGAACTTGAACTTTTGCCGTACGGCGCATATCTTATGACGATGGAATGTGGCATGCGATTTTTGGCAGACTATTTAGAAGGGGATATTTATTATTCAATAAGTCGCCCCGAACATAATCTAGATAGATGCAGAACGCAGATAAAACTTGCAAAGCAAATGCAAGAAAGTTTTTTAGAGTGTCAAAAACTTATTAAAGATATAATAAATAATCACATATATTAAGCCGTTGCTTGACGGAACGGGCGATACTGTGATAAACTAAAAAAGTAAAAATTTCTAGAGTAAAGGAGACGGAAATGGAAAACGAACTTTTGAAATTTAAAAGTGGTAGTGATATTCGTGGCACGGCTGCAGAAGGCGTTGAAGGTCAACCGATAGAATTGACCGACGAAAGAGTAGACCGTATGGCGAAAGGGTTTTATCTTTGGCTTGCAAAGAGAAACCCCGATAAGAAACTTAAAATCTCTCTTGGACACGATTCAAGAATAAGCGCACCAAGACTTTCGGCGTGCGTTAAAAACGCTCTTACTCAATGTGGGGCAGAAGTTATCTTCACGGGGCTTTCTTCAACACCGGCAATGTTCATGACCACTCAACTTATAGATTGTGACGGTGCAATTCAATTAACAGCGTCGCACCACCCCTTTAACAAGAACGGCTTAAAGTTCTTTGCTAAAAACGGTGGGCTTGAAGGGTCTGATATTACGGAAATTTTGAACTATGCGTTCGCTAACGAATTCCCCAAGGGCGAAGGCTCTGTAACCGAAGTAGATTTTATGACTACTTATAGTCAAGTGTTGGTAGACTTCGTTAGAAAAGAAACGGGTAGCGAAAAACCTTTAGATGGTTTTAAGGTTGTAGTAGACGCAGGTAACGGTGCTGGTGGTTTTTACGTAGACGCAGTTCTTAAACCCTTAGGTGCTGATACGGAAGGCAGTCAATTCCTTGATCCGGACGGAAGATTTCCTAACCATATCCCCAACCCAGAAAACCCCGTTGCTATGAAATTTATTTGCGACAAGGTTAAGGCTGTTAACGCAGATTTCGGTATTATTTTCGATACCGACGTTGATAGAGCAGGCGCTGTTGACGATCTTGGTGAAGAAATCAATAGAAACAAACTTATCGCTCTTATTTCTGCTATTCTCTTAGAAGAAAAGGGTGGCGCTTATATCGTTACCGACAGTATTACAAGTGACGGTTTGGCAGAATTCATTAAGACAAAAGGTGGCGTACATCATCGTTTCAAGCGTGGTTATAAGAACGTTATTAACGAAGCAGTACGCTTAAACAAAGAAGGTAAGTATTGCCCACTTGCTATCGAAACTAGTGGACACGCTGCACTCAAAGAAAATTATTTCCTTGACGACGGGGCGTACTTAGTTACTAGACTTTTAGTTAAGATGGCTAAACTTAAAGCAGAAAACAAAAAACTTCGTGATCTTATCGCCGACCTTAAACTTCCCGTAGAATCTTCTGAAATTCGTATGGGCTTTAAGGCAGACGTAGACTTTAAAGAATACGGCAAGGGCGTTCTTGCAGATCTTGAAGCGTACGCAGTAGAAAACGGCTGGGCTGTTGCCCCCTCTAACTACGAAGGAATAAGAATTTCTTTCGCTAAAGGCGAAGGGGACGGTTGGTTCTTGCTTCGTATGAGTTTGCACGATCCTATTATGCCTCTTAACATTGAAAGCGATGTTAACGGTGGCAACCTCGTAATAGCAAAGAAACTCTATGAATTCTTGGCAAAATACGAAGGCCTAAACATTGAAAACTTGAAAGCGTTTATAGGCTAATAAAAGATTAAAAAACAGTCGTTCGTCGAACGGCTGTTTTTGTATAAAAAAATTTTAGGGTTGGTATTGACAAAAGAAAAATTTTATATTATTCTTTAAATACGGAGAACACGGATGAACAGTATAAAAATCAAAAGCAAAAACCCTTTCGGCGTAATCGTTGCCGAAGGGGCTAGAAAATATATCGGCTACGCTTTAGAAGGGGCGAAAAAAGCACTTATCGTTTCAGACGAAACGGTGTTTCGCCTATTCGGGCACGGGCTTAAAAAAATAATTAAATCGGCAAACGTAGAGCCGTATACTTTTATTTACCCCACGGGTGAAAACGGAAAGACCAAGCACGTCTTAGATAAACTATTAATATTAATGACCGAACTTGATATTCAAAAAACCGATTGCATAGTCGCTTTCGGGGGAAGACAGGTTTTATCGCTAGTCGGCTTTGCTTCTAAAGTGTTTAGGGGTGGCGTTCCGTATATGTATTTGCCAACCACTATTTCAGGTGCGTTAAGTTTTGGGCAAGACGGGGTTGCAAGCGTTGACTTTATCGGCAAGTCGGATTTGCTTCGTGTAGAAAACTACCCCGTAGCCGTGTTTACCGATACCGAATATCTTAAGACCTTACCTGCCGTACATTTCCAAAACGGCATAGTGGAAATTATCCGTTTGGGTATGATAGGCGACGGGGAAATGATAGAAGAAATGGAAACTTCCGAGCCACATATAGACGAATTGATTTTCCGTGCGATTAAGGTTAAACAATCGCTTAACGCAAAGAAATTTTTATCTAGAAAGCGCAAGAAAGACGGGGTGGGGCGTTACGCTTTGAACTTCGCAAGCATTGCTGAAAAAATAGTCGGGTTAAAAGTGCCTTACGGCAAGTTGGTTGCTTACGGTATGGTTATATCGGGCGAAACGGCAAGCGCAATAGGACTGAGCAACGATATGGATGAAAGAATAACGGCGTTGCTTAATAAATACGATATTAAATGGGATATAGGGATTGTTACGACTAAATTGTGGCAAACCTTTTTAGAAAACACTAACGAAAAAATCAAGTTAATTTTACCCGTTAAACCGGGCAGAACGGTAACTAAAAAATTTGCAAGGGAGAAAATAAAGGAGAAATTCTAGTGAACGCAAGATTCTTTCCTGTAAAACTAATCGGTACAACCGAAGCGTCGTCCTATACGGAAACGGCGTTGCGCTATTTTACTTTGGCGGCGGTTGCTGAAGGCAGAACTAAAATATACTTAAAGAACGAAACCGAAGACGTTTACACCTTAAAAGATGCCTTTGGGGATTTAGGCGTGGGCTTTTATAGGGACAGAAGCGTTTATACCGTAGATCCTGCATCGGAAGTTGCTTATCAAGACTACGTGCGTACGGACGTTAAATCTAGTTTAACGGCTTTCCGTTTTATTTTGCCCGTATTACTTGCCAAAACTGATCGTTGCGAAATAAAGGGTGTAGGTAGGCTTACTCAAAAAGATGTAGTTAAAGGTCTTGAGATCTTAAAAGGCGTTAAGTTTGATTCTAAAACCTTGCCCGTGCTTGCCGAAGGTAGACTTCGCTGTGGCGATTACGTTTTAGAAGGGGACGCAAGTTCTCAAATAGCAAGCAGTTTGCTTATGGCTTTGCCTTTGCTTGACGGGGATAGCACTATATCTTTTTCCGAAAAACCCAAGAAAAAACTAGTTCAACTTTTGCAGTTGACTATGCTTGCAATGAAAGAGTTTGGCGTTATAGTTCAAACAGACGGGGATTTTATTAGAATTAAAGGTGGTCAAAAATATATTGCCCCCGAAAAGGAAATAGTGATAGAAGGGGATTTTTCTACGGCAGGGTATTTTCTTGCTCTTGACAATCTCGGCTCTGAAGTCAAGGTTAAAAATTTAGACCTAAACTCTATGCAGTCGGATAAAATTATTATTTCCTATCTTAAAGACTTAAAAGACGGGAAGTCTGAAATACAGTTAAAACCCAAAACGGGTTTTGTTTTCTTGGTTACGGCGATAGCGTCGGCTATGCCTAAAACCACCGTGTTTACGGGCGTGAAACTAAAAGAAAAAGACCAAGAAACCTTTAATCTTTTTTCAAATATGCTTACAAGAATGGGTGCAACCATATCGTTAAAAGAAGACAAATTAACGGTCGTGGGCGTAGAAAAACTTTCGGGTGGAATTATGATAGACACGCTTGGCGACAGTCGTGTTGCAAAAACCTTTATAATTCTTTCTACGGTTTTTGAAAACCCCGTTACTATCCTTTCGGCAGAAGCGAGTATGGTAGATCAAAACACTTTCTTAAACGAATTCCGTCGGCTTGGTGGAAACATGCAAACGGTATAAAAAAAGCCCACGCTTGTGGGCTTTTTTCTATTCGCAAAGTTGAGCGAGAATATCTTTAATACTATTTAAAGTAAAGGTTGGTTTAACGGTAGAATTTTCTATCTCGTTAGCCGTCGCTTCTCCGGAAAGCACGCAAACGGTATCAACGCCGGCGTTTACGCCAGAAGCAACGTCGGTGTAAAGTCTATCGCCGATAACAAGCGTTTGTTCTTTGGGGCAGTTAAACTTTTTCATAAGTTCAAAAATCATAGTCGGTTCGGGCTTGCCGATAAAGAAAGGCTTTTTGCCCGTAGCGTATTCTATGCCTACGCACATAGACCCACAGTCGGGAATAGCACCGAAATCAACGGGGCAAACCCAGTCTGGATTAGTTGCGTAATAGGGCAAATCGTGTAAGGTTAAAATCTTGCAGGTGTTACGAAGTTTATCTGCCGTCAATTCAGTATCAAAAGAAACTAAAACGGCGTGCGCCTTGTCGGTGTATTCTTCGGTAAGGTTAAGCCCCCCCTCTTTAAGTTCGGTAATAAACGAGCGAGTGCCTTGTGCATAAACGAGTTTGTCACCGAATTTTTCTTTAAATATCATAAGGCTTGCTTGGGCAGAAGTAAAGAAGTTATCTTTATCAATTCCGTAAACGCCTAAACGGTTAAGTTTTAAGATATAGTCTTTAACCGAACGGGTGGGGTTGTTGGTGATAAAGGCAAACTTGCCCCCGATAGCCTTAATTTTATCAAAAAGTTCAAGCGCACCGTCAAAAAGATCGTTTTCACGGTAAATAGTTCCGTCCATATCGAAAAGGAAGAGTTTTTTGTTTTTTAAACAAGCAGTATCTTTGCCAAAAAAGTCTTTCATAGTATCCCTCAAAAACATTTTGATATATTTTAACATAAAAATTAAGGGAAAGCAAATTATTTGGTTAATTTTCATATAATAACAGTATGCTTAACCTTGCAAAGATAGATTTAAACGCTTTAACAACCAACGCTCTTTTAATCAAAACCCGTTTGCCTAATAAAGTTAAATTTTGCGCCGTAGTCAAAGCCGACGCTTACGGGCACGGAGCAATTCCCGTCGCTAACGCCGTTTATAATATTGTAGACTGCTTTGCCGTGGCGATAGTAGAAGAAGGGCTTAGTTTGCGTTTAGGTGGGGTGGGAAAAGATATATTAGTCCTTAACCCACCACTAAACGCTCAAGATATATCGGACGGGGTAAGGCAAGGGCTTACCTTTACCGTGCAGTCGCTAGACACGATAGATAAAATAGAGCGAGAGTGCGAAAGACAATGCCGAAAGGCTAAACTGCATATAAAATTCAATACGGGTATGAATAGGCTTGGGGTTGACGATCTTACCCAACTTGACATGCTTGCTAAAAGAATTTCTAAAAGCAAACGGCTTATTTTAGACGGGGCGTATTCACATTTACCAGAACCGGAAAATAAAAAACGGTTAAAATATGCAGTAAATAAGTTTTTGCTTGCAAATAATCTCGTTAAGGGTTATAATAATAATGCTACTTGTCACTTATCGGCAAGTGGTGGGTTTATTAAAGGCGTTTTTTTCGATATGGTCAGGGTGGGCGTTTTGCTTTACGGTTACAAACCTTTCAAAGACGCTATTCCCGTGCAACCGATTATGAAAGTTTATTCGCCCGTCGTAACCCGTAGAGAAATGAAAAAGGGCGAACATCTTTTATACGGTGGGCAACGGCTAGCCAAGGATACGGAAGTGGCGATAGTTCGCTACGGTTATGCCGACGGGTTAAGTAGAGAAAAAACGGGTGAACTCTTGGCGAATAGGTGTATGGATCTATCGGCATATCCCTTAAAAGACGGCGACCGGTATTGCGTTATGGACGACGCTTTACGGCTTGCCAAAGAAAACCACACTATTCCGTACGAAATTTTAACGAAAGCAACTCTCCGTGCAGAGAGAATTTATATCACTTAGGGTGTAGAAATGAAATACGTAAAACACTTTTTGAAACAATCGGTAATACCATTTATCTATCTTTTGCTTATGGCGTTGACTTCTTTGTCAATCGGCGCAATACAAGGTCAACACTTGGTATGGTTAAGACTTCTTTTATCCGTGCTAGCGTTCGGGCTTTACGCTCTCGTAGTAGGTGCGATCTCTTATAAAGAAGGGCAAGAAGCAATGAAAATTCGCTACGCTAACGATATAGAGCGTAGGGTTATCATAAGAACGGGTGAAAATAGACCTTTAGAAAGAATTAAAGAATTTAAAACTTGGAAAGGGTTCACCGTTGGTTTGGTAGTTTGTATTCCGTTGGTTATAATGCTAATTATCCATACTATCCTTATACTCATCAACCCCGTAAACGTTGGGGCAGGCGTGCTTTCAGGCTACGTTTATATGGTATGGTTTATGATTTTCAGATGCGATCTTTCGGTTGCAGTAACTGCCGGAACTTATTATTTAGTTTTAACTGCTATCCCTGCTTTTGCTTGCGTTACGGGTATTCCTTATTACGTGGGTGGTAGAAAGATAGAAATACAACAAGAAAGAATTTTAGAAAAACAACGCCAAATTTACGGAGACGAATATTGCGAATAGTCGGTGGTATTTATAGAAGTAGAACGCTTTTGTCTTTTGACGGGCAAGATGTTCGTCCAACTTCTGACAAGGTTAGAGAAAGCCTTTTTAATATCTTGCAAAACCGTATTTACGGTTGCAAGTTTTTGGATTTGTTTTGTGGCACGGGCGCAATGGGTATAGAAGCCCTTTCTCGTGGGGCAAAGTTTGTTAGTTTTAACGATAAATCCCGTGATAGCGTTAGGCTTACCAAAGAGAATTTAAAGCGTTTGAAGATAGATAACGGGGTGGAAGTTACTAATATTGACGCTTTGACCTTTCTAAAAACCAACGCCGAACAGTTCGATATAATTTATATCGATCCACCGTACAAAAGCACGCTTGGTGTAGATGCGCTTAATTTGGTTTGCGCACGACTTGCTGAAAACGGCGTGGTCGTGTTTGAAGATGAGAAAGTTTTTGAAGGACAAGCCCAAGGGCTAGTCGTTTACGACCGTAGAAAATACGGTAGAGTACACCTTACTTTTTTCAAAAAGGGGGAATAGGAAAATGAAAACCTGTGTGTTTGCAGGCACGTTCGACCCGATTACTACGGGGCACGAATTCGTAATAAAAAAATGCCTTACCGTATTTGATAAGGTGGTTGTCGCTGTTGGCGACAACAAGGCGAAGTCGCCACTTTTTTCCGAGTCGGAAAGGATAAGCCTTATAGAAAAAACCTTTGAGAACGAGCCCCGTGTAGAAGTTAAAAGGTTTGACGGTATGCTTGTTGACTTTATGAAAGAGAACGGAATAACCGTTAACGTTCGTGGGATAAGAAATCAAGACGATTATAAATACGAAACCACAATGTCTAGATATAATCTTGATATGTACCCAGAACTTTTAACCGTGTATATCCCAACGCCCGTTGAGTTAGAGTATATTTCTTCTTCTGCAGTAAGAAACATAATTGCGCTCAAAGGCGATTGTTCTAAATATTTGCCCAAGCCGATTATAGAAACGGTTGCTAAAAAGTTTACCAAATAAAAAAGGTAACCAAACACCCCAAACCAAACCCCAAACTTGCGCTGATTATCTTAGACAAGATAAACGGCGCAGTTTTTATTTTTGCACGCTTGATAAAAGATAGCGATTGCATTATTACAGACAGCCCACCGAACGAACAAATCGCCGTCGCAATAGGCAAACTGAAAAAAGTTATTCCGTTTCCCGATAGCGCTTTAAGTCCTTTGGTGCACTCAAAAAGCCCTAGGGTAAGTGCGTTTGCAATCACCCCGTCCCCGAAAACCTTTTCTAGCAGGGCTATAACGGGGGTTAGAATACCCGTAGATAAAAGTATTTCGGTCAAAAGATAGAACACCGTAATAAGGCCACCTACGGCAAGCAGGGAAAGCACGGCTGAAAACACGCTTTCGTAAAGCAGATTATCCACCTTTTCGGGCGTGGGCATAAACTTTGTTGAAGTGGGTGGCTCTTTTCTTTTATAAAACGAAAATATAAACCCCGTCAAAAGGACGGCGATTAAGTGGCAAGCGAATAAACACACGCCGAACTTAACGCTCTTAAAAGTTATTGCCCCCACGCTTGTTATCGTAAACACGGGGGAAGAAGTAGAACAAAGCGCAACGGCACGCACGGCTTCTGCGTCCGATAAAAGCCCCTTTTCTTTAAGGTCTGCAACCGTGCTTGAACCTACGGGATAACCGGAAATAATCCCCGTAAAAAATGCGTAAGCCACAGAGCCGTTTACCCTAAACAAACGGGTGGTTATAGGTGAAAACAAGCCGAAGATTTTGCCCGTTACTTTTAAAGAAGACAATAACGCCGTTATTATCATATACGGGAAAAGTGATGGCAAAACGCAGGCAAACCAAAGGGAAATTCCGTCGGTTACGGCGCTTGAAAATTCGCTTTTTACCGTCAAAAGACAGGCAAGGCAAATAAGAATTAAAAAAATTGTCGTTTCTAAAATATTCTTTATAGTTTTTCTCACTTTAAAAGTGTATGAAGACTTGAAAAAAAATATGGGATATGTTAAAATATTTTTATGGATTTATTTGATTTAGCAAACAAAAACAAGTCGGAAGAGAATATTCCACTTGCAGAGAGAATGAGAGCACGCACCCTTTCGGAATTTTTAGGGCAAGACCATATAGTTTCGGAAACGGGGCTTTTACGCCGTGCAATAAAATTAGATAGGCTTGGCAGTTGCATTTTTTGGGGGCCACCTGGGTGTGGCAAAACCACGCTTGCCAACGTCATTGCTAATGGAACTGATGGTAACTTCGTAAAACTTAATGCCGTTAATAGTGGTGTTTCAGACGTGAAAAAGGTGGTTGAAGACGCCAAGTATAATAAAAAGATGTTTGGCAAAAAAACCTATCTTATGCTTGACGAATGCCACCGTTTCAACAAAACGCAGTCGGATAGTTTGTTGCCTGCGATTGAGCAAGGCGACGTTATCTTTATCGGCTCTACTACCGAAAACCCCTATGCGTCAATGACGCCGGCTATAGTTTCTAGATGTAGGGTGTTTGAACTTAAAAAACTTTCGGAAAGCAATATCAAAAAAGCACTTGAACGAGCAATCGTGGATAAAGAGCGTGGGTTTGGTAACTACGACTTGCAAGTAGACGAAAACGCATTAGATCATATCTCAACCATTTCGGCAGGCGATTTGCGTATGGCGTATAACGCGCTTGAACTAGCCGTGCTTACAACCGACCACGACAAGACGGGCAAGATACACGTAACGCTTAAAGACGCAGAAGAAAGCATACAACAAAAGGCGTTGTCGTATGATGAAAATTTGTATTACGATATTCTATCGGCGTTTTGTAAAAGCTTGCGTGGTAGCGATGCTAACGCAGCCCTTTACTATATGCAACGCTTAATTAAAGGTGGTTGCGATCCGTTGCTTATTGCAAGGCGTGTGGTAGTGCATTCGGCAGAAGACGTGGGGCTTGCAGACCCCAACGCTTTGGTGGTTGCAACAAGTGCGCTCACGGCTTTTCAAAATCTTGGTTTGCCCGAAGGTTTAATTCCCCTTTCCGAAGCAATAATTTACGTGTGTGAGACAGAGAAGTCTAACACCGTAGTAGAGGCAATGTATTCGGCAGAAGAAGACGCAGTAAGCGTTAAAGACGACGTCGTGCCTGCGCACTTAAAGAATTATGAGTTTGCATCTAAAGAAGATAAGCAAAACAAAGCAAACTATAAATATCCACACGATTACGGTGGGTGGGTAGAACAACAATATTTACCCGATACGCTTAAAGACAAGCGATATTATCGCCCCAAAGATAACGGGTACGAAAAAACCATTAAAGAAATAAGAAAAAGAAAAGGCAAAAAGGACTAGACTAAAAATATGGATTACGCATCAAAACTTTCAAAAGAATTTACTATTAGGGCAGACCACTCTGCTAACATCATTGCGCTTATAGACGAAGGGAACACTATTCCGTTTATTGCTAGATACCGTAAGGAAATGACGGGTTCTTGCGACGACCAAGTTCTTCGTGAGTTTCACGATAGATTAAAATATCTTCGTAACCTAGATAAGAGAAAAGAAGAAATAGCAAACGCCATAACCGAGCAAGGCAAGATGACCGAAGAAATTGCTTTGGCTTTGGAAAAGGCAGAAACTATGACCGAAGCAGAAGATATTTATAGACCTTATAAACAAAAGAGAAAAACCCGTGCAAGCGTGGCTATTGAAAAAGGGCTTACCCCACTTGCCGATTTTATTATGGAACAAACTGATGCCGACGTAAAGGCAAAGGCTAGCGAATTTATCAATTTGGAAAAGGGTGTGGAAACGGCTGACCAAGCAATCGCAGGTGCGTCAGACATTATTGCAGAGCGTGTTTCCGACGACGCCGAACTTCGCAAAACGCTACGCAAGAAAGTGGGCGAAACGGGGGAAATTTTCTGCAAACTTTTAGAAGGCGAAAATGCAAAGACTTACGATATGTACGCAGATTATTCAGAGCAAATCGCAAAGATGCCTTCGCATAGAATACTCGCTATTAATCGTGGCGAAAAAGAAGAGTGCTTAAAGGTTTCTGTCGTTGTTAACACCGAAGCGTTTATAGACGCTATTTGTTCGGTTTACGTAAAAGCCGATAACGAAAGTGGCGCTATCGTTAAAAACGCCGTTGCCGACGCATACCAAAGACTTATTTTCCCGTCGGTAGAAAGAGAAATCCGTTCGGATTTGTTTGAAAAGGCAAGCGAACAAGCAATTAAAATGTTTGAAGTTAACCTTAAACCGTTGCTTTTACAACCCCCACTAAAAGGCAAGACCATTTTAGGTTTAGACCCTGCTTATAGAACGGGTTGTAAGATTGCCGTTATAGATAACGCAGGCAACGTTTTAGATACTGCAGTAGTATTCCCAACCCCACCCCAAAATAGAATAGACGAAGCAAAAGCCGTGTTGCTTAAACTTATCGATAAGCACAAGGTTAACGTTATATCTATCGGGAACGGCACGGCAAGTAAAGAATCGGAAATTTTCGTTGCGAATATGATTAAAGAAAGTGGCAGAGATCTTTCTTACGCCGTAGTAAACGAAGCAGGTGCATCAGTTTATAGCGCAAGCAAATTAGGGGCAAGCGAATTCCCAGATTTCGAGCCTGCGCAAAGAAGTGCAGTTTCTATTGCAAGAAGATTACAAGACCCACTTGCCGAACTTATCAAGATAGACGTTAAGTCTATCGGCGTAGGTCAATATCAACACGATATGCCTGAAAATAGACTTGAAGAAGTTTTAGGTGGCGTAGTAGAAGATTGCGTTAACAGCGTAGGCGTAGATCTCAACACGGCGTCTGCAAGTTTGTTGTCTTACGTTGCAGGGCTTAATAGTGGTATCGTTAAAAATATTATTGAATATAGAGAAAAGAAACGCTTTACCAAGCGTGAAGAACTTTTGGGTGTTAAAAAACTTGGCGAAAAGGCTTACGAACAATGCGCAGGGTTCTTGCGTATTACGGGTGGAAACGTTTTAGATAACACGGCAGTTCACCCAGAATCTTATCCTGCAGTAGAAAAATTGCTTGAAGTTACGGGCTACACACTTGAAGATGTATCTACAGGTAAAATCGGCGATATTAAAGCAAGGGTAGATGCAAAGGGGATAGACGTCGTTGCAAATCAATGTGGGGTAGGCGTGCCCACTATTCAAGATATCATTACCGAATTGTTAAAACCAGGTAGAGATATTCGTGACAGTTTGCCAAAGCCTATTCTTCGTAGCGATTTGATGGATTTATCCGACCTTAAAGAAGGTATGGAAATCAACGGCACGGTAAGAAACGTTATTGACTTCGGCGTGTTCGTGGATATCGGCGTGCATCAAGACGGGTTGGTGCATATTTCTCAAATTTCGGATAACTATATCAAGCACCCGTCGGACGTGCTTAAGGTTGGCGACTTGGTTAAAGTTAAGGTTTTAGGGGTTGATACCGTTAAGAAAAAGATTTCTTTAACAATGAAAACGACCGATCTACCCCACGGAATAGCCGTTGGGAATCAAAAAACCGATAGAGAAAGAAAACAAGGCAGACGAGATGCCGAGAAAAACCGTGAGAAAAAGTCGCAAACCAAAGAAGAAATGCTAGAAATGTTGTATAAAAAATTCGGCAGATAGTATTTTATCCGTGATTTTATTGACAATCGGGTCAAAAACGGGTAAAATATAGGTTGTATTAAAAATTTATAATTTTTTGGAGAAGAAAATGAAACGTTTTTTAAAAATGTTAACTAGTCTACTTGCAGTCGTAATGCTTTGCGTTGCTTGCGCAGGTATGGTTGGTTGCACCGAAAAGGTTGTAAAACTTCAATTAAAAGTTGCAGTTTACGATTATGAATCAGGCGATTGGTATGATGGTTCTGATACGGTTATCACCGTAGACCTTTACAAAGAATATGCGCCCAAAACGGTAAGCAATATCGTTAAATACGCTAAAGCAGGTTATTACGATAACGCAGTGTTCTATATGGTTAACGGCGAAGCGAATAAAATTTTCGTTGGCGATATCAAGGTAGATGCTGACGGTAACTTGTATCAAAACGAAATTAAAATGCCGGTTGAAGGCGAATTTGAAAAAGGTTCTGTAAAGGGTTCGCCCTTAACCGTAAAGAAAGGTTCTGTTGCTCTTTGGAGAACTTGGGGTGAAAACGAAAGTTACAAAACGACGACTAGCATCAATAGCGGTCGTGCAACTTGGTTCTTGCCAACGGCAGATATATCTTCTTATAACGAATATTTTGCAGTTTTCGCTACTATTGATATGTCGGCTACTAAAAACCTTAACACTTTCGGATATATTAAGAGTGCGCTTGAAAACGTGGACGAAAGTTTAGAATATCAAGTTTATTACACCGGCGATTACGACGCTGAAAAAGATATGCAAAACAACGGGCTTGAATTCAATATCGTTAAAGCAGACGAATATGATGAAAGTAAGATTGCTAATCTTCACGAATCAGAAGGTTACGAACTTGTTGAGTACAATAGTAAAAAGATTATCATTGCAGGCGCAGGCGCATCTGATAGCGTATGTGGTGCAAAAATCGTTTCTGCTAAAATCGTATAATTAAATTTTACAAAAGAAAAAGACCTTTGGGCGATTGCTCAAAGGTCTTTAAGTTTGCTTAGATTATTTCAATTCAAATTCCAACTTGAAAGTTACCGTTTCGTTAACGCCTATAGAGTTATACTTAAACCCGTCGTCTAAAAGGGTGGTTGAAACTTCCGTTCCAAGTGCATAGTCTTGAGATGCGCCACCGTTCCATTGAACGAAATAGGGCAAGGTATCGTCGGAATATTTTACCGTGAAAGTTTTTCCGAGCTTAGCGTTAACCACCGAGATTTTCGGAGTTTGATTTTCAATAAAATAACAAGTCTCTACTTGGTTGTCTACAGGTGCTTTTCTTATCGTTCTATCTGCAAGATTTTGTTTTGACCACTCGTTTCTAGGCGTTACGGAAATAGCGTCTGAAATAATTTCCGTGCCCTCGTCAAGCATAGGATAGCCCACGTTGATATGATATAAAAGAGCGTAATCTTCGGGCTTTGTGCCACGATTTACTAATTGATCTAAAATCTCAAACTTGTCGCTCATAATAGAAGTCGTGATAGTTCTTATCATCACGAGATTTTTTCCGAAAAGTTCGGTGTCTTCTATTTCAGCAACAACTTTAATTCCGTTTTCATCACAACGGGCTTCAACAACTCTGGCAGGGGAATTGTGGAAGTTGCCGTGTAATTCGTAACCGGCTCTACCACCAACGTCGTCTAACCCACAAGTGTAGAGCATGCCACCTTCAAAACGGCGCATAAACGGAATTTCTCTTTTAGTAAACCCGTTTTTAGAAACGAAAGAAAGGTTGGTTTCTTTGTGCCACGCTTGCATAACGTCAAGAGCCTTGCTTTCGTTAAGCATAAAGCGTAAAACCCCGTTGTTTATTTCAACAACTCTAAGCCCGTCTTCTTTGCCACCGTTTAAGGTGTAGCGACGAAGATAAGCGATTTGTGAAAGATTAGAAATTTTTGCGTTCATATTCATCCGTCCTTTTAACAAGTATGTTTAAAGTTTATCACAAAAGCAACGGATTTACAAGCGAAAGCCGAAAAACCTTAATTTTTATTTGGTAGTTGGTTGCGCTTGTTTACTCTTTCAATGAATTTGTCGTGGGAATTCATTGTCGCAAGCATAGCAGAGTTCAAGGGTGGCAACGGTGGCGACGGTGGGGGTTCTTTTTTTGGTTGGGGCTGTTCGGCTTTGGGTTTTAAAAGAGAAAGCAGGTTGTTTAAGGTGTTTTCCGACGACGGTTGTTCCTGCGTAAAAGACGGCGTGTTTTCGCTATTTTTGGTAAGCAAAGAATTCAAAATTGAAAAAATTCCGAATTTATCCACAAAAAGCCTCCTTTGAAAGGTAAAAATTCTATAAAAAAGTTGAAAAATTATTGCAAAAGTTTGCGTTTTGATATATAATATATGATACGTATATAATTATATTCGGTAAGTATAAAAAAGTTTACCGATCTAATATGGGGTTTCTATGAAGAAAATTATTGTAAAAATCTTAACTTGTATTTTGGCTTCTTGCCTTATCTTTTCTTGTTTTTCTGGCTGTAAGAAAGCAGAGTGGAAAGGTACTTCTATGAAGAACTGGGGTGATCTCGTTGGTAACTACGGGTTTATCTCTGAAACGGAAAACTACTACTACGTTATTAACGGCACGGGTAGTTCTTCTTCTGACAATACTTTCGGCAAGCCGATCAAAGGTGCACTCGTTGCAGTTGATAAAACCGATCTTTCTAAGAAAGAAATAGTAGTTCCCAAACTTTTCGTTGCTAGCGACTATAAGGCAGGGCTCTTTATTCATAACGATTACGTTTATTACGGCACGCCCGATACTTCTAAAGATAGTTCGGGTTCGGTTGCTAAATACAGAATGAATTTCACCAGAACTAAACTTGACGGTACTAATACCGAAACTTTGTTTACCGTTGATAGCCATTCTACCGAATACAGAATAGCTCTTAACGGGGACGTTGTAACTATCCTTTATTACGATACGGATAATTCGGCTATTATGAGTTATAGCGTTAAAACTAAAGAAGCCACCGTTTTAGAAAAAACAAACGCAAAGACTTCTGAAATGGAAACCCTTAAAGCATACAAGTTCGGTGCTAACGGCGAAGTTTATATTACCACGACCGTTTACGCTGAAAAGTATTACAGCAACAAAGATAGCAGAGCAGAAGAAAGTTATAACAGACTTTATAAATTAACTGCTGACGGCAAAGAAAAAATTTATGACGGCGAACAAACCGAAACCGTTTACGAAATAATCACCGTTAACGAATTAGGTCTTTTCTATAAAGCAACTACTAACAGTCAAACCAAGTATTATCTCAACGACAAAGAACTCGCATCTAACACCGACCTTATCACGGAAAATATGGTGATTGAAACTGAGGGCGAAGATCTCGTTGTTTACACCTTAAACTCTAACATTTTAAGAAAATCTTATCTTACCAAAGCAGATGGCAAGTACGACGATAATATCGCAGACTTGAAAGATGCTAACACCTTAGTTAAGAAAGACGGTGCAAAGATATTCTTCTACAACGCATCTAACGAACTTATGGTTTACGGCATGAACGAAGAAATCGTTAGAGTTTCTGAAGGTTCGGTTGCAACCACTTGGTACAAACCCGTATTTATCGGAAACAGCGTATTCTATTGCGATACTTCGGCGCAAGGTTTAAGTTACGTTAAGTGCGCTGATCTTGCTAGCAATATTGAAAGCGAAGATACCGACGAAGATGAAAAGGACGACTTGTTCTATTTGACCGGACACGCTGATTTGGGCGTTCTTACGATTGCCGATCAAGCAACTCAATTCAAAGCAAAGATAAGCGAATTCGGTGCAGAACTTGAAAGTGGCGTTCTTCCTTACACCGAAACTGCAGAAGGCACGCTTGAAGTTAAAGGCGTTCAAGATTTGAGAGCAGAATACGACGCTCTTTCAAAAGCAGTTAAAGAAAAAGTTTCAGACGATACCATTAAGACTTATGAAAAGGCAATCGCCATTGCAAATCTTCTCAATAAGGTTTACGGTGCTGGCGACGATATGGTTTCTGAAACGGAAATGGCTGAATACAAACTTGCTTACGCAGAAATAACCAAGCAAATTGAAAAGTTTATCAAGTCAGACGACTATGCAACGGTTAAACCTCTTCTTAAAACGAACATGCTTTGGCATTATCAACAACTTCAAGAACTCATTGAAGAAGAAGCGAAAAATGCTTAATTAAAATTAAAACTAAAAAACCCACTATGAATTAGTGGGTTTTTTCTTTAATTATTTTTGCATCTGCCTATGCAAATATTGTCGGTGGTGCGATCACGCAGTTCGCAAACGGGGTGTGGTTTTTCTTCAAAACGGTAGTCTTCGCCTTTTTCTTTTATATAATCGCAAATAACTTTGTGTGACGGTACGTTGTCGCCTTTTCCACAAACTATATCGTTATACTTGAAAAATCTAAAATCGTCAGGCACTTTGTTAATACACTCGTACCCTTCGCCCATAGCCGTATTGCAAACGGTGTTTTTAAGAATATTTCTAATATAGGCTTTGTTGTTTTTTACGTTCTTACTAAACGATAACAGGGTGGGGAAGTTGCCGTTGGGGATAACTTGTTCCCACTCTTTCTTTTCGTATTTATAAAGCAAGTCTTTTGCGGCGTGCAAGTGCGCAACTTCGTCGTAAAAATGTCTTTCCCAAAGTTCTTTAACGTATTTGTCCGTTTCGTCTTCAAACATAGAATAATAAAGATAGCACTCGGTATATTCGTGCATAAGCATCATTTCTAGCCAAGTGCAAGAACTGTCTTTAAGCGATTCGTATTGCGAAACGTGTTGTTCTTCTATCATGGCGATTTCAGAGAAAAGTTTACGCCCTATATCGCTACTATGAAAACAAGCGATATTCATATAGTAGTTCATTGTTTGTTGTTCGGCAGCTGTAATAATAGCCGTGTTAAGTTTGGTGATAGGTGATGCAGTTTTGCAATCGATTTTAGGTTTGATTTCTTCAAACGGGTGTCTGTGTTCGCAAATAGTCGGACGACCAGGCATAATTTCCGTATATCCACCAACTAATCTTTCTGCAAGCACGCCTTGTTCAAACTCTAACATATCGGCAAAACGGTAAAGGTGGTCAAAGTCTTCTAAAAGAGCAAAATCCAAAGCGTTTTTAACGTTTTGATCGGGTTCGTTTTGAGCCATAATCGCAGTAAGGTCAACTGCCAACTGTTCGTAGCCTATGGTGTGTTCTAGCAAGTCTTCGTCCATAGGCTTTAACGCCGAAATGGCTTTTTGTTGTTGCTGTTCAATTCTTCTAACAACGGCAATATCTCGCCTTAAATCGTTGTCTACGCAATGCCTAGAAAATTGATGCGAAAAGGCGTTAGATTCAAATTCCGTGCCGTTCATAAGAATAATACGAACTTTAGTGTACGGGTCTACCTGATTTTTGTCGTAAGGCTTGCTTGCTAGTTGATGAAGCGACCTTAACGACTGTTCGGGTTTTTTGGGTTTTAACTCAAAAGGGTTAACGTGTGTCATAAAAATCCTCCTAATTATTTTAATTAATAGTTTTATATCCTTTTTTTGAATTAATTCTGTACAGAATTATGTAAAAATATGTCGAATAAACCCGAAAATCGTCAGTTATTTACTAGCAAAAATGAATTCTGTACAAAATTCGACTTTTTTGTACAGAATTACCTTTAATCAGTTGGAATTATAAGAAATATGGTGTAAAATATAATTAAGAAAGCGAAAAGGAGATAGCCATGCGTAAAAATACCGTGTTTTTATTGCAAGATACTAAAGAACAACTTGATAAACTAAAAACACTTTTTTCTTCTGACGACAGGTTTGAAATTGTTGGCGAAAGTTTTGATGGTTTGAGCGCTGTTTCAGTCATTGCAGAGAAAAACCCTCGTTTCGTAATAGTAGATTTGGTTTTAGATAGTTACGACGGGTTGTGGGTTATTGATAAGATAAGGTCTTTAGAGTTAAACGTTAAGATTATCGTTTTAAGTGCGTTAAAGAGAGATGAGATTATTACGAAAGCGATAGAGTTGGGCGCAGATTATTTTATGTCCAAGCCGGTTAATTTTCCGTTGTTAATAGAAAGGATGCAGGAAATTGATCAAGAGAAACCCAAGCCGAAAATCACGCAGGACGTTTTCTTTAAGACTTCTGCAGATGAAAAGATAAGTAATATATTTATTAACGTAGGTATTCCACCACACATTAAAGGCTACGCCTTTTTAAGAGAGGGCGTAAAGATGGCGATTGAAAAGCCAGAAGTTGTTAATAATATAACTAAGCAACTATATCCGTCAATAGGCGAAAAGTTCAACACGAGCGCAAGCAAGGTAGAGAGAGCAATTCGCCACGCTATAGAAGTTGCTTGGAATAGGGGAAGAATAGAAAGCATAAACAGTATATTAGGCGTTAGGGCTTTCGTGGGCAAAGAAAAACCCACAAACGGCGAATTTATCGCCCTTGTAGCAGATAAGATGTTGCTTGAAAGAAAGTAAAAGAAAACCCGTTGGTTTCCCAACGGGTTTTGTGTTTTTGTTAAAAGTTTTAAGCAATTTCAGGAAGGGTTACTACAGCCGTTCCGTAGTTGAAAGAAAATTCGTGTTCAATTTTATTGCTATCTCTCGTAATGATTTTGTCAACCTTATCGTTTACAACCAAAACATACATAAAGGCTTTAGAACCAGTACCCGATACAGAATAAATTTGTGATATATCGCCAGAACACATCCAACCATTGAAAGCGTCAGTTGTATTCTTGCAAGCACTGTAAGTTGAGTTAAGATTGCAAGCAATGGTGTATAAAAGGTTTGCTTTTTCATCAAATTCTACTTGAGTAGAAGTGGTTTTTTCCCATACACTTGCACTATTATTGTAAGAATAGGCATAATAGTTATTACCAACTTTTTCATAATAGGTAATGGTGGTTTTTGAAAAGTTCGTGAAGGTGTATTTAATTAAGTTACCATCTTTTTCTATAAGGTAGGTGTACCCACTATAAATATCGCAACATTGTGCAACAAAGTTATCTGCTGTAAGATAGAAACCTTCTGCAGGTGCGTTTGCACGCATATCGCTAGGCTCGTCGCCGTAATAAGAAACTACGTATTCAGGCTTATCGATAGAACGGGTATAGTAGCCAAAAGTAATTTTTGTTTCTTGAATAGTCGGTTCGCCAGCGTTCAAAACGTAAGAAATTTCTTTAATAGATTTATTAGCATTGAAAGAAATTGTAAAGTTGGTGTATGTAATCGTTTCAATGGTAAGAGTGGGTGCAACTAATTTTTCGCCGTCAAAAGCAAATTCTGAGAACATGCCCGTTAAAGCAGGGATATAAGTTTTATATAAATCACGGATTTCGTTTCTTTGTGCTTCGCCATCAGTTTTAATTTCCGTTTCTTGATAATAGGTTTTATCCCAAGTTATTTTATTACCATTTGTAAGAGAATCCGTTATTTGTTTTAAATATTGATGTTGCACAAAGGTGTAAAACTTGTCATTTTTAAAGGTAATGGCAGTTAATTCCGTGCCAAGTTTTTTAGAAACGTCGTCACCGTCAACTACTACGATAACGGGCGTATTTCCACTAACGGTCACTTGATAATGGAAGTTTTCAGCCGTAATATTTAATCCGTCGGTAATATCGCTTTCTACGAAAGGATTGAGAGTGTTAAACTCTGTGGGAAGTTCAATCGTAGCGTCGCCGGTAGTAATTACGATTGAATAGGTAATAGATGCGTTGCCTTGAGAAAGAACCATATTGTAAGTGAGTTTTTCAAAATCCAACTTTTCGTCAAGGGTTGCAACGATATTCTTGAAAGTTACGTCCATAGTACCAGCGCCTTGAACGAAAAGGGTATCGGTAATGTTTTGGGTGTTAACGATTTTACCTTTTTTGATTTCAAGGCTTTCTGCGTTGATCATCTTGGTTACGAACATATCGAAAATGCCTTTGCGAACGCCGTTGTATTGCGTTTCCGTTCTTGATAAATCTTTGTCGTAAGTGCCGTTAGCGTTTTTAACGTAGTAAACGTATTTGGTGCTATCGCCACTAGTATCTTTGTGCCAGAACTGTTCTTGTTGACCAACGGGGTTGTTGGGGTACTGAGCATGCATTTTATCTTCGGTAAACTTAACGGTAAAACTTTCTACCGGTGAAGTAACTGCGATAGTGTAGTTAGACATTTCGTTAAATCTCTTTTCAAACGAATAGTCGAACAATACAGAACCGAAACTGTCAAAACGGTGGTTTGCAAATTCGGGTGCAGTGGTCGGGTCTGCGCCAATCGGTAGAGTGGTGAAGTTTACGCTACCGAGTTTGCCGTTATGGAAGAACAAACTTACTCTAACGAAATAAAGTCCAAGTTCGGGAACTTCTGCTTGGCCGGTGGTGTTAGAATAAACGTAGTAAGAATTTTCATAAGTGAAAGCAGAATAGTTGTTTTTAAGCCAAGTAAACATCTCGTCTAAAATATCTACGGGAACGACAAATTGAGATTTCGTGATTTCCGTTTCCGAGTTTTCAGCGTCTATTTTATAATACTTAAATTCGCCGTCAACGATTCTACTGTCGTAAAATTGATTATACGAATCTACATAAGCCCCGTTATCGTACTTAGCGATACCGTCGTTATAACGGAAGTTGGTAAAGTTTGCGCCGATTTGCGCTTGCCAAGTTTTTTGGTTTACTTCGTTGGTATATTCAGGGGTAGAACTACAAGCAAAAAGCCCTACTGCCGAAAGCATAAGTAAAACCGAAAGAATTGTAATTAACAGTTTTTTCATTTTTTTCTCCTTTTTATGGTTTTATGTTACAATTATAATACCATATAGTTATTAAAGTCAAGAAAAAGAGAATTTTTGCCAAGATTTTCTTGACAGAGTTGGTCGCTTATGTTAATATAATTAAAATTGTAAAAAACTGCCACCGGGTAGTGAATGTGTTGCATTCGTTTGCGTGTCGTTAGGTCTTTGAAGATGCGTTTTCGGGTGCTTATTTTTTTGGTGAGTATGAAAAAACTTCTTGAAAAACTTAAATATTTTACACTTGTAGAAAAAA
This sequence comes from Christensenellaceae bacterium, assembly GCA_045654165.1. Lineage (GTDB taxonomy): Bacteria > Bacillota > Clostridia > Christensenellales > Borkfalkiaceae > UBA1259. The sequence continues at coordinate 11,943 of JAZOMV010000037.1, read as the reverse complement.
TTTTGTGGTGCTCATCGGTAATCCTTATCACCTTGTCGTTTATACTTTTCGATAGGGTGAATTACCTTACCTTTATTGCGTCTTTACTAGGTGTAACGGCTTTAATATTTATTGCAAAAGGAAATCCGTTTGGGCAGGTGTTGATGATAATTTTTGCAGCCGTTTACGGGGTAATATCCTATTCGTTTAAATATTACGGGGAAATGTTAACCTACGTCTGCATGTCTTTACCTATGGCTGTGGTTGCGCTTATAACTTGGCTTAAAAACCCGTATAAAAACCAAAAAACTCAGGTCGCAATAAGCAAGGTAACCAAAAAAACCGTAGTATGTATTTTTCTTTTATCTATTGCTGCTACCGTAGTGTTCTACTTTGTTCTTAAATATTTTGGAACGGCGAACATTGTTCCTAGCACGATATCCGTTACCACAAGTTTTATTGCCGTTTGTTTTTCGGCAAAACGCAGTCCGTATTTTGCACTCGCCTATGCCGTGAACGACGTGGTTTTAATAGTTCTTTGGGTTTTGGCGTGTATGGTAAGCATGTCGTATATAACCGTGGTAATTTGTTTTACGGTTTTCCTTGCGAACGACCTATATTCATTTATTAACTGGAGTAAAATGAGAAAAAAGCAACAAGCGAACGAGTAAAAAAAGAAAACGATCAATCGTTTTCTTTTTTCTTTTTAAATTCAAATTAACCGTTTACAAACGCATTTTATTATTGTATAATAAAAAGACAAGGGAGTATGAAAAAATGAAAATGGATAAATTGATATTAGATAACGGCAAAGCGCACTTGGTTATAGATACTCGCACGGGGGAATTTTTAGAAATTTATTCGTGTAGAAATCACGATAATTTAATAAAAAACCTTATGGACGATATCGCCGAACCTTTTAGAATAACGGTAAAAAGTTCTAACGGGGATAAACGCTACGTGAGAATACCTATTCACGACGTATGCACTCGCCCCGAATATCAAACTAAAATCACGACTGATATCAATGGGGACGAGATAAACGCAGTAGTTAAATATAACGCTGTTTGGGACGGCGAAAAGATTGTTCCGTTCGACCTTTTTTATACGATTAACATCAAGGACTATCAAATCAATTTTAGCATAACGGTTAAAAACGACGAAAAGGATAGCAAGATAAGAGAAGTTCAATTCCCGATTATACCGGGCGTTTGGCTTGGCGAAAGTTACGCCGACGACACCCTTATTTATCCTAGAGATACGGGTGTTAAAATAGATAACCCCGTAAACTTTTTCGGTAGGGAAATAAGAACTATCCAAAGCCGTTGGCAAGAATATAAATACACCTATGCTATGGATACCTTGTCTTCGCAAGAGCCACGCTTTAAAGAGTATAACGCCAACGGGTATACGGGCAAGTATGCGAACGGTAGGCTTTGTATGTCGTGGATAGACCTTTACGATAACGACGGGGGCGTGTATTTCGGCTGTCATAATTTAGATACTAGCACTTGTATTATAGACGTTTGGTCAAGGGGTGAGCGTAGACCGGGCTTAACAATGTCTTACGCTTACGAGCCTTATTCTGAGTATGGCGAAAGTTATACTTCGCCAACCACGCAGTTATATTTCCACACGGGCGATTGGCATGACGGCGCAAAGCATTATCGTGAGTTTAGGTCGCCACAAATTAAAGTAAACCAAAATCGTATGCCTAAATGGTTTAAGGAAAGTGCAGGGCTTGTTGCCCACTACGATTTTATGTATCAAAACGGGAATATTGAGCATAAATACACGGATATTCCACGCCTTGCAAAAGAAGCAAAAGAAATGGGTATGTGTCATCTTCTTTTAGCAGGTTGGCATAAAGACGGGTTTGATAAGGGCTACCCCGAATATTACGCCGACCCCAAACTCGGCACGGAAGAAGAACTTGCAGAGGGCATTAGGCAAGCAAACCAAATGGGCGTGCACGTTTCTTTTTATATGAACTCTCACTTGCATAGTGGTTCGGCAGACGATCAAACGGTTAAAGATAAAGCCGTTATGTTTGAAGACGGTAGTTATAAGCAGTCCTTTTGGGGCAACGTTAAAGACGTTATCTTGTATAATATGTGTTCTTCTTGCAAAGAGTGGCAAGAACAACTTAACGGTTTGGCGTTACGGGCTACCGAAGTTTACGGGATAGACGGCGTTTATTACGACGTTCTTAACGTTGGTCAAGCGCTATGCTTTAACCCTAAACATAATCACGATACTCCCGACAACTTCACTAAGGGCAACCTAGAAATAGTAGAGGGGTTAAGGCAGGCTTACGATAGCAAGCACCAAGAACCGTTGCTTTTAATGGGCGAACACGTTTGCGATTTGGTTGGTGGAATATTAAGTTTGCAACTTAATCAATATTTTATGTCGGTTATGAGAAAGGGATATCCTAATATTTATAGGTATACTTTCCCAGAACATAATATTATAGATATGGTATATCCAAGCAAAAACTTGTTCTTGCGCCCTGCAATGATTTCTAAAAAATGGGAAATCTTTATGGGCAACCACTTTACCAACGGCTCGTATTTTTGGGTGTATGATTTAGAGCGTGATGCAACTTTTAAGACCGATCCCGAAGGCTTGGCTGTCTTAAAAGAACTTATCAAAATGAAAAAGATAATGAACGTTCGTGCCGAAAACTACTTGTTCTCTGACGAAGACGGCATTGCTTGTTCAGACAAAGATATTTTTGTAAAACGGTTTATTCATAAAGATAGCCAAAAGAGTATGTTTGCCGTTTATAGAATATCGGATAAAAAGGCAGAAGTGAGTTTAGAGTTTACGGCTAAGAAAGCGATTGCCGTTTTCCCAGATGGAACTAGCAAAAAACTCAAAATCAAAAAGGGCAAACTTACCTTGCCAAACGACAAGATTTGCTTAATATTTGTTGAATAAAATCACGCCCGACTTTTTACTAAAGTTGGGCGTATTATTTTTGTATATAAACTTGCAAAAACTTTTTTTATGTGCTATACTTTTTATGCTACACATTTTAATAATTCCGAAATTAGGGCATACTCTCGTTAAAAACGTATGCTCTCCCTTAATTTCGGGATAAAATGTGTAGCAACATTGAGAGCGCGTTTTGGTGCGTTCTTAATGGACGCACTTTTTTATTTTAAGGAGAGAGATATGGTTAAAGAAAAGAAAAAGGTTTTAGTAGGTAGAATATTATTTTTAGCAGTAATATTGTTAGCCGTGCTTGTCGCAATTTTTTCAAGTGCGATTAAGGTGAAGCTGGTTGATGAAACAGTATATGATGATGGTGATATAAAAGTTAAGTTTGATAGGGCTGTTTACTCTGCAACGATAACTATTGCTTATTACGATTCGTCTTATAAACTAATAAGCGTAGAAGAAGTTGATGTTTTTAGTGAAGATGATGGATATTTATATGGTTATGACTATATATATTCCACGGTTGATTCTTACGAAATAATAGATTATTCTTGCACGACAAAAGCTGTGCATATTATATACATAATTTGTTTAATAAGTGGAATAATTCTTTTAGCACCTGCTATTGATAGAAAGTGTAAAACTTATATTTATAACGGCAAAAAAATACTCGTTTATACAGGGTGTGTGCATTTCTATATAAAAGTTAATGGATGTGTGTGTGATGAAACGAAAGTTTTGATGAGATGGACGCCATTATATTTAACATGCAACACTGGAGGAGAACAGATAGAAGTAAGAATATCAACATTTTTTAATAGTATAACTTTAAAGGTTGACGGGAAAATGCAAAAGCCGTTGAGTTTTTTTGAAAAGGAGTTGAAAAATGAAGGAGATTGCGGGCGTTCCGATAATTGAAAATTTTGATATTAAGCCTTACGACTGGAACGGGGTTTTTTGCGCCGTAGGCAGAATTATTAAAAGTTCGCAAGAATTTGAGCTAGAGTATAAAAACTGCTTAAAAAAGTATGGCGTTCAACTTAACAAGAAAGAGAGCGATTCGCTTTTTGAGTGTAATAATAAAATGTACAAAAAAAAGTTTATAACCGAAAATCAAAGAGACATTTTGGCAAGAATTGCTTTTGAGCGAAACAGAATCAATCACTCGTTTTTTATTGATTTGATGGAAAAGTGTCACACCGAACAGGATTGGTTAAAAATAAACGAGCATTTGAACTGGGCTATGGCGATTATTTTTGAAGGTAGAGATATAGTAGAAAACCTTAAAAATAAAGACAAACCGTATTTTTCGCCGATCAGAACGATATTCGACGGGATATTTAACAAAAGAAAATAGGAAAAAAAGCGACTAACGTTAGTTGGTCGCTTGACTTTTTGGGTAAATTATAATAAAATGTACTAGTAATTGCGAGCATGGCGGAATTGGCAGACGCGCTAGACTTAGGATCTAGTGGGAGACCGTGGGGGTTCAAGTCCCTTTGCTCGCACCAAATCAACCCGATTCGAGCCGTTGAGTTTATGTTGGGTTGATTTTTGTTTATATAGATTAAATAAAGGGCTTGAATTAGGAACTAGCAACTTTAGGTGCGTATTCGCCAAAGGCGAAAAAACAGTCCTGTGGACTGTTTTGTGGGAGGCTCGAGAGAAGCAAGTCCCTTTGCTCGCACCAAATCAACCCGATTCGAGCCGTTGAGTTTACGTTGGGTTGATTTTTGTTTATATAGATTAAATAAAGGGACTTGACGCAATCCACTAGCGTGGGACGGCAACCCTTTTGTCGCTTTGCGACATTTCCCCTAACAGGGGAATCCCCCTTTGCTCGCACCAAAAGAGTTCTAGTTTAACCATTAGGTTTGATGCGAACTCTTTTTTGTTTTATTGCAACGGGGATATGCTAAAACTTATGGGGGTAAATTATGCAGTTCGTTTGGGCGGGAAATAGAACGGAAAAATATTCAAGAAGATCTTTTTCTATAAACCTAGTAGAAGAGTGTGATAAAATCGTTATCTGCGCAGTAGATTTTTATCGTGTGTTTTTTGATGGAAAGTTTTTTTGTTACGGGCCCGAACGCACGGCGTCGGGATATTCAAGGAAAAGAGAACTTGCTATAAGTGGAATAAAGAATATCGTGGTTGAAGTTGCAGGGTATAACCATCAATGTTATGCGTGCGATCTTCAGCAACCTTTTTTTGGCGCAGAATTATATCGTGGTAACAAAGTGGTTTATAATTCAACGGACTTTACTTGTTACGAAAGGACGGATAGGGTGCTTGACGTGCCTAGGTTTAGTGGGCAACGCACAGCGATTGAATATTACGACTTAACTAACGTAAAAATTATAGAACGTGAAATTTATCAAGTAGAGCCACCTATCGTTTTAGATGGAATAGGCGATACGGCAAACTATAACGTTGTTCAAATTAACGAAGTGGGCGTGGGCGAGTTCAACGGGTTTGATTCGGTTGTTCCTGCCGCTTGTGAAAAGAACCCTAATAACCTTGCAAGCGAAAGTGGGTTTTGGGTTCAGCGTGACTTTTTGGATAAAACGGTTAAGGGGTATAAAGCCGTTGATTATTCGTTAGATAGAGAACTTACGGGCTTTATCAAACTGAAAGTAAGCGCACAAGAACAAACGGAAATCTTCGTGGTAATGGAAGAATATTTAGAGAACGGCAAGTGGGTTTTTAGGCGTTCGGGGTGCAACGAACTTATGGTTGTAAAAGTCCCTAAAGGCGAGTTTGAAATTCAATCGTTTGAACCGTATGCTTTTAAGCACTTGAAAATAATATTTAAAGGCAAGGTAGAAATTTGCCCGTCGTTAGTTCTGTTGGAAAATGCAAGCGTGAATTTTATTCGTGTTGAAGGTGATAATGAAATAGTAAAAATTTTCAATTCGGCAGGAAATACTTTCAGCCAAAACGCAGTAGATTTGTTTACCGACTGCCCAGGTAGAGAACGTGCCGGTTGGCTTTGCGACAGTTATTTTATGGGTATTGCCGAGCGTGTTTTCACGGGCAAAAATCTTATAGAGCGTGCCTTTTTAGAAAACTTTATCATTAGCAAAACCCCCGAACTTGATTATAGAATGATACCGAAATCCTTTCCGTCGGAAAGTTTAAAAGACCATTATATTCCAAACTGGGCAATGTGGTTTGTTATAGAACTAAAAGATTATTATTTAAGAACGGGGGATAAGTTGCTTATCGATCACGCAAAAACCCGTGTGTTTGACCTTGTAGAGTTCTTTAGTGAGTACGAAAACGAACACGGACTTTTAGAAGATCTAGAAAGTTGGGTTTTTGTAGAATGGAGCGTTTGTAATAATAAAGACTACGTAAAGGGTGTAAACTATCCAAGCAATATGCTTTACTCTGCAATGCTTGATGCGATTGATTTTCTCTATGGCAACGCCACTCTTAAACAAAAAGCAGAAAAAATTAAAGAAAGGATAATAGAAGAATCGTTTAACGGTGAGTTTTTTGTTGAAAACTCTATAAGAGAAAACGGCAAACTTGTTCGGTGCGACGATCATTTAAGCGAAACCTGTCAGTACTATGCGCTATTTTTCGGTTTGCAAACTAGCCAAGAATTTAAGCGCAAGATGATAGAAAAATTTGGGCCGTTAAGAGAAAAAGACATATATTCTCACGTCGGAAGAAGTAATATGTTTATCGGTAATTACCTTAGATTTTTCTTGCTTTTAGAAAATAAAGAGTATGATAGAATTTTGTTAGAGATTACCGATTATTTTAAAAATATGGTAAAAGAAACGGGCACGCTTTGGGAACACGATAGCCCAAAAGCAAGTTGTAATCACGGCTTTGCTTCGGTGGTGGCGCATTTAATCCTTAAATGTATTAGTGGTTATAAAGGCGTAGAAAACGGCAACCCTGTTTTTACAGATTTAGAAAAGGCAAAAACGTACGGCGTGGAAATTAAGATAGGTAAAAATTAGTTTTCAAGGGGGAACGTGTTTATATGATAAAAATTCCTATTGACGATATTCGTTATCATGGTAATAGACTTTCGCAGAAAGAATTGCTTTGGGCGTGGGAAACGTATTGTAAAGTTTGTTTGCTATATAAAAACTTAACGCCTTTCGTGAATACAACTCTTAAGCCTTTGCAGTTGTCGGAATATCAAAAAAAGAAATTATTAACAGAAGTTACCGTTGCTTTTTCTCATTATGCAAAAGTTAATTTTTCGTTTAAAACGGAACAAGAATTTTACGCTTTAATTAAAAAATGGTTCTGCATATTTTTACCGTATATTGTAGAAAACGTTAGCACGATAAAAGCGTCGCACCCTGTACAATACGAACCGATTGCCTTGACGAATATTTACGTTGTTTCTTTTTTGCAAACAACACTAGAGAACGATTATATGGTGTTAGGGCAAGATAAATTTTCACAATATTTTGCTCTTGAACTGCTTAATGCGTTTCGGGCTTTGCGTTCTTTAACGGTCTTGCTTACTATCGGTGACGACGTGCACGGTATGGCTTTATTGCGTGGTGTTTTTGAAATTTTTGCAAAGATACAATTTGCCGAAGAGTTTTCGGAAGAATACGTGCTTTTTAAAGAGTTTAACGCATATTTGCAAGATTATAAACATAATAACAAGCCGTTGCCTGCCGAAATGACAAACTACTTAAAAGACGAAAAGGAATTTTCAAAAAACAAAGAAAACTTTCTTGCGTATGGTTGGGCAAAAAATAAGAAAGGGAAACGCATTGTTACAATGCGAGAACTTTTTGTTGAAAGAGTGAAGAATAAAGATATTGAAAAATTGTTTCAAGTATCAAGTGAGTTCGTCCACGAAGATTACGTTTGCACAAACTATGATTATATCGCCATTAGAAAATATTTAGTTGACGTTTGTTTTTATATTTGTAATGATTTTGCAGATAATATTCTAAAATCGTTAAGCAATAAAAAAGTTAAACATCTTATTAAACTTGCAAAGGAATACTATCGTGGTGAATTTTAATAAAAAACCCAAACCGATTATTCGGTTTGGGTTTTTCTAAATTCTAACGGGGTTAAGCCAACGTGCTTTTTGAAAAAAGAGTGAAAATACGGCACGGTGTCAAAACCCGTTTTGTAGGCAATTTCCGTAAGAGTTAGGTCGGTGGATTTTAATAGGTTTTTTGAATATTCTATCTTTTTATCAATTATATAATTTATGAGCGTTTTGCCCGTTGCCGACTTAAATTCTTTACACAAGGTAGAGCGATTAGTTTGGAACAAAAAGGCAAGTTCGTCTATCTTGATTTTTTCTAAAAAGTTATCGTCTACGTACTTGACGATCTCGTCTATGGCAAATCCAAAATTTTCGGTTTCTTGAACGGTTTCATTGAACTCGTATTTGCGAATAAGCCCGATAAGAAAGACTTCTAAAAGCGCACGGAGCATTTGCTCGCACCCGAAAGTGCGTTCTTTTTTTATCTTCATATCGTAAAGTGGGATATCGTAGGGTGGGGCGAAAAGGTTTCTGCCTTCCTTAACGATTTCAGCAAGTTGTTTTACTTCGTAATCATCTAGCCTAACGGGTTTTTGCGCAAAGTAAGAAAGTTTATCAGAGTAGCACTCAAACCCGATAATAACCACCGTGCTAAGAGAGTTTTTCGGGCAGGAAAGAGAGTGTACCCTATTAGAAGTATGGATAATAAATTCGTTCTTTTTAAGCACGCCCGAAAAGTCGGTAGACTTAATGGCAAGGCTACCACTCGCAACGAAAATCAGTTCGCAGAACGGGTGTTTGTCGTCTACCGTGCGATAATCGAAAGGGAACTCGAAGAAATGCACGTTGGCAATTCTCGGCACGCTTATTACGTTTTCCATATTTTTCAACTTAAAATTCATAACTACATTATAAACCAAAACTGAATAATTGTAAACAAATTTACGATATTATAATAATATTTGAAGATTTGATAATGACAAACGAACTAAAAAAAGTTAAAATAAAAGAAAAAGCCTTAATAGGCTTATAAAAAAGGAGAAGATTATGACAAGAATTTGTATACCCGATTGGGAATATCAAGAAAGAATAGCAAAGGCTAGCAAGTTGGTAGCCGAAAAAGGTTTAGACGCAATGCTAGTTGTATCAACCGAAAGCGACTACGCTAACGCAAGATACTTTTCGGGATTTTGGCCGTTGTTTGAAAGAGCAGGCGTTTTAATCGGCGCTAACGGTAAAGCCGTTCTTTTGGTAGGTCCGGAATCTGCAATCTTTGCAAAAGACTTTGGTAAAATTGATAAAGTTATGGTGCTTAAAGAGTTCCGTGAATCAGCAGACCCTGCTTACCCCGAACTTATACCCGATACTTTTAAGGACGCTTTCAATTATATCGGTGTAACGGGTGAAAACATCAAGATCGGTTTAGGCAGTTACGTAGAATGCACTCTTCCTATAATGGACGGGTTGAAAACAACTTTCCCCAAAGCCGAAATTAGCGTTTGCGCAGATATAATGGTTGCACTTCGTTCTATCAAGAGCGAAAACGAACTCGCTTGTATTAAAGAAGGTTTTAGAATAGTTGAACTTGCTACCGACGAAGTAATCAAGGCGTTAAAGCCGGGCGTTACCGAATTACAAATGGTTGGTATCGCACAAAGAGTAATTTATGAAAACGGCGCTGAATACGAAGGTTTGCCTATGTACGTGTTTAGCGAATCATCTACTCGTCACGCAATTAGCCGTTCTACTTATAAGCAAATCGGCAAGAACGATATCGTTCAACTTAACCTTTCTGCCAAAATCGACGGTTATTCGCCTGCTATCGGTCTTCCCGTATTTATGGGCAAGGCAGAAGGCGAAAAGAAAGAACTTGTAGAATTCTGTCTTAAAATGCACGACTGGACGACTGCTAACCTTAAAGCAGGTATTAAAGCAGATATCGTGCCCAAAAAGTTCTTGCAAATGTTCAAAGACGCAGGCTACGAAAAGAATTACGTTTACGGACCTTGCCACGGCACGGGTATGATAGAAGTTGACGCGCCTTGGATGGAAACTTCTTCTAACTATATTCTTCAAAAGAACATGACTTTCCAAGTAGATACCTTTATTTCAGGCTCAATCTTTGGTTGCCGTTGGGAAAAAGGTATTGCTATTAAGGAAAACGGCGTGGAATCTTATACCGATTACCTTAAGAAAGGCATTATAGAACTTGGTTTCTAATACGGGGTAGGTTATGATAGTAGGTAAGAAAGATTGGATTATTCCCGACTGCGAACTTCCACCCGAAGGCGAAGGCGTGCTTAAAGGTCACGAAAGCGTTGTTATCGTGAACGATAGCGACAAGAAAGCCGTTATTAAAGTAAAACTTTATTTTGTGGACAAAGATGCTTACGAAGGTATCGTTTGGGAAGTTGAGCCACAAAAGGTTAAGTGTTTCCGTATGAACAATATAGAACACATGTGTGGGTATAAAGTTCCACTTGAAACTCAGTACGCTATGAAATTAGAAAGTTCCGAGCCTATCGTAGTTCAATACGGTAGACTTGACAACCGTCAAACCAACCTTGCGTACTATACGACGATGGCGTTTTAAGGAGTAGGTATGATTTTAGATAAGAGTTTTCCTAGAGAAGTAAAACACGTTCAGGATAATAATATCCCGTTGGTTTTCGTGGGTGGCACGGTTGAATATCACGGCCCACATTGTTCTTACGGTTGCGATACGCTTATCGCCGAAGGCTTGGTTAAAAAGGTTGCCGAACAGAAAGAGATTATGATTGCGCCAACCGTTTCTTACAGTCCGTCAAGTTATGCCGTTGGTGGTAGAAAGAGTGGCACGGTACACGTTCCCGAACGTGCGTTTGAAGATTACGTTTACTATATTTTCAAGAGTTTTCTTTATTCGGGTTTTAGAAATATTTACGTGGTTATTCACCATCAGTTTGAGCAGGAAAGCGAAATGCCTATGACGCTCTGCTACCGTACTGCCGCTAAACGTGCTACTATGGAATATTTAGAAGAAACCTTGGGCGAAGGTTGGTGGGGTAGCGAAAACTACGCCAACTATTACGAACAACTTGAAGGGGATAACAACCCGTTCGGTTGGATAAAGGTTATACCGACTATGAGCACGGCAGTTCAAAACGCAACGGGCTACGACCACGCAGGCAAGTTTGAAAGTTCTATACTTATGTCCCTTTACCCAGAGTGCATTAAACTAGATAGAATAGGTGATATTAAGCATTGGTTTACCGAAAGCGCAAAGGGTGCAAACAAAGAACTTGGCGACAAAATGGTAGAAAAATCTTTAGAATATTTACTTAACGCAATTAAATAATTATGAAAAGCAACCAACAAAAGATTTGGTTGCTTTTTTATATTTGCACTTGAAAAAAAATATGTGATATGTTATTATTTAAAAAAGCTGGCGACGATATCTACTATTTTGATAAAAACACCTTGGGTATGTTGATATGGAAAAAAGTTTAGTTAAAGTGTCTAAAAGAGAGTTTAAAAAAGGTGGTGCAAAACAACTTTTCAAAACATTGGCGCATAAGTCCAAGAAATATGTTAGAGAATTTATTAGACCAAAGATTGAAGAAGAATTTTGGTCAAACATTAATAATAGTATAGCTGATTTTATTGTTGTGGAGTAGAGATTATGAGATTTATAACTGATTTTAATAATATTCAAACAATATTTATTATGTGTGGTAGCGTTCTTGTTTCAATTTTTAATTGGCGGGTAATAGATTTTCAAATGAAATATTATACGGAAAAAGCTTTGAGAAAATCTCTTTATTATAGAAAAAAATGGATTGCAAAAATTTTTTTATTAGGTGCAGAACACTTGGCTGGTAAATTAAGTACTGTTGTAAATTATATTGATAAAATTTCGTCTATAATATTGATAGTTTTTTGTGTGTTGAACTTAATTTGGGGGTTAAAAATTTTTTCAGTTATGATGATTGCTTTCTGTGCAATACAATTCATTTCTTTAAACATTATTGGTTTAGAGAATGAAGTATATAAAA
>JAZOMV010000036.1:0-38181 GCA_045654165.1 Christensenellaceae bacterium | reverse complement strand
CACAATTAGAAGAAGTTAGGAAGTTGTAACAACCCGCCCACCTTACTATGAAGCAGATTGCAACGGCAACGGGCTTTCCAGATAGATACGCCATGAGTAAGTTTTTCAAAAAGAACGACGGGTGTAATCCGGGCGAATATAGAATAGGGTTAAAAAAATAATTTGACATTTTTTCAAACGAATTTAACATTGAACATCTGATTAGTTTGTGGTAGTATAAACTAAAAAAATGGTTTTGTTTTGAAGGAGAAATTATGTATAAAGCACAAGAAATTAGAGAAAAGATCAAAGATGGAGTAGTTTTCGGGGGAAACGTTGTTTTTGGTGAAAGTGCCGTTTGTGAACTTTACGGAAGAGCAGGGCACGATTTCGTGTGGATAGATTTAGAGCACGGCGCAATAGATTATAAAGACGCATTGCATCATATAACGGCAACGCACGCAGGTGGGGCAGCCGCAATCGTTCGTGTTCCTAACAACGACCCGGATATAGTGAAAAAGATTTTAGATATGGGTGCAGACGGGATTATTTTCCCGTTGATTAAGAGCGCAAAAGAAACGGAAAAAGCAGTTAAATCTTGCATGTATCCACCAGAAGGAATTCGTGGCTTTAACCCACTTGGCGCAGCAGGATACGGGTGTATGGACGTAAAGGAATACTGCAAAACTAGCAAAGATTCCATATTAAAAATTATAATGTTAGAGCATATAGACGCTTACAACGAACTTGACGAAATATTAAAAACCCCGTATTTGGACGGGATTATATTAGGGCCAAGCGATTTGTCGGGTTCAATAGGTAAAATGCTTGAGATACAAGATTCCGAAGTGCAAGGCATATTAAAAGACGTGGCAAGACGTTGTAAAGAATCGGGCGTATTTTGTGGAATAGCGCTAAACTGCATATTTGGTGCAGAGGCATATTTGCCGTGGATAGAAGAAGGCGTTAAATTCTTTTCAGTTGGTCAAGACGTAGACTTTTTAAGCGTAATGGCAAGAAAGAAAACTAACGATATTCAAACGGTAGTAAAGATGTTCAAGGAAAAAAACGAAAAATAAAACGGGGAATAGTGAATAATGATTTTATGTGTTGGTGATATTCTCGTCGATATGTTCGGTGGGGAAGAAAACGGAAAAATTAAGTTTGACGGGTGTTGTGGTGGCGCAACTTTTAACCTAGCAGTAGGCGCAAAAAAGGCAGGCGCAACCGTTGGGTTCGTTGGTAAGGTAGGTAAGGGCGTGCTTGGTAAATATTTAATCAAACAAGCAGAAAAAGCCAAGTTTGATTATTTAGATATTCAAGTGGATCAAGAGCGAAACACGACAATCGCTTTCGTGACCGTAACCGACGGTGAAAGAGATTTTACCTTTAATAGACACGATACGACCGATTATAATATAGACTTTAATAAGATAGATTTCAACAAATATAAAGACGTGAAAATTCTTCTTTTAGGCTCTACTATGCTTGCAAAGCCCGAAGGTAGAAAGTTCGCTAAAAAACTTTTCAAAAAGGCGAAGAAGATGGGTGTTAAGGTAGCGTTCGACGTGAACTTTAGACAAGACTTCTATAAAGACTTTGCACAAGCCGTAAAGGCGTATGCACCGTACGTAAACGGGGTTGACGTAGTAAAATTTTCTAACGACGAGATAGAAATGTATACGGGTATTTCGGATATAGAAAAGGCTGTGGAAAGTATATGCAAAAAAGATCAACTCTTTATCGTTACCGAAGGCAGTAAAGGAAGTTTTTATTACTACAACGGCAACAAGGGTAGAGTGGCAACCGAAAAGGTTGTGCCGATAGATACGACGGGGGCAGGGGATGCATTTTTTGGAACTTTCCTTGCCGAACTTGAAAACAAAGAGTGGACGGCGCAGAATTTAGAAGAAGCGCTAACGGTTGCTAACAAGGCAGGCGCACAAGCAACACAGTATATCGGGGCTGTAAAATTAGATTAAAAGCAATAAAAAACCTATCTTATTCACTAAAAGTGAAAACGGTAGGTTTTTTTGTCGTTTTGTTTGTAAAATATTACGGAATTTTGCTTGCTTGGTATTTACAAAAATGCAAAAATGTTATATAATATAATGGATATAAAGGTAAAGCGTGTAATTTGCGCTAAAGGAGATATAATGAACCAAACGGCTTACAAAAGAGTTATCATAAAACTTTCGGGCGAAGCGCTTGCAGGTGGAACGGGCAACGGTATAGACGAAAAGACCTTAAACCAAGTAGTTGATCAATTAATAGAAGTAAGAAATCTCGGTGTGGAAATAGGCATAATCGTAGGTGGTGGCAACTTCTGGCGTGGTAGACAAGGTAGAGATATGGATAGATCTACAGCCGACTATATGGGTATGCTTGCAACCGTTATAAACGCACTTGGCGTTCAAGACGCATTAGTGAGAAAGGGTGCGCCCACGATAGTTCAAACAGCGCTTGATATTTCAAGAGTTGGCGAACCGTTTGACGTAAGAAAGGCTAAAGAACATCTTTCTTCGGGTAAAATAGTAATATTTGCGTGTGGAACGGGCAATCCTTTCTTTACAACCGACACGGGCGCAGCGTTAAGAGCGTGCGAAATAGAAGCCGAAGCATTGCTTTTGGCAAAGAACGTAGACGGCATTTACGATAGCGACCCCAAGAAGAACGCAAACGCAAAGAAACTTGACAAAGTATCTTATCAAGAATATATTGCGCAAGGCTTACAAGCAATGGATACGACGGCGATTACCCTTTGTATGGAAAATAAAATCAAAGTGCTTGCTTTCGGTTTGTTTGAAGAAAACGCACTCGTTCGTGCAGTAGAAGGACAAACTATCGGCACTCTTATAGAATAAAAACTGAAAAGGAGAAAAATTATGGCAATACAAAACGAACAATTTGAAATGATGTTAATGGAAATTATAGACAGAACGGATAAAACCGTATCGGTATTAAACGGCGAATATATTACTATTCGTGCAGGTAGAGCAAACCCACATATACTTGATAAGGTTTTGGTAGATTATTACGGCACGCCAACCCCTATAAATCAAGTTGGCAACATGTCGGTAACCGAAGGTAGATGTTTAGTTATATCGCCTTGGGATGCTTCTATGCTTAAAGTTATTGAAAAGCAACTCATTGCAGAAAATCTTGGTATCAACCCCGTTAACGACGGTAAGGTTATCAGATTAGTATTCCCTGCGCTTACCGAAGAAAGAAGAAAAGAACTTGTTAAGCAAATTAAAAAGATGGCAGAAGATAGCAAGGTTGCAGTAAGAAATATCCGTCGTGACGGTATGGATGCGTTAAAGAAAATGAAAAACAACAAAGAACTTTCTGAAGACGAACACGCATCTTGCGAAAAAGAAGTAGACAAGGTTATCGCTGAATCAATCGAAAAGATAGAAAAACTTTGTCAAGACAAAGAAAAGGACGTTATGAGCGTATAATGGACGGTCTTAAAATTCCCAAACACGTCGGGATAATAATGGACGGAAACGGAAGATGGGCTGAAGCACGTGGCAAAAAGCGTTCTTACGGCCATAATCACGGCTCGGCTAACGTAGAGCGAGTTGTAGAGCATGCATTTAAGCGTGGGGTGAAAGCACTCACGCTTTACGCTTTTTCTTCGGAAAATTGGGCTCGCCCAAAAGAAGAAGTAGACGAACTTATGCGTTTGCTTAAAAATTATTTCAAGAAGTTTATTACTAAACTTTTGAAGAATAACATCCGTTTGGTCGTTATAGGTGGGCGTAAAGAACTTACCCCTGACCTTATCAGTATAATAGAAGAAGCCGAAGCGAGAAGTAGTGAAAATACAGGGGCAACGCTTATGATTGCGCTAAATTACGGTGGTAGACAAGAAATAGTACACGCCGTAAATAAACTTCTAGATAACGGTGAAGAAGTTACGGTAGAAGGCATATCAAAAAACCTTTATACTGCGCCGTTCGGCGAACCTGACCTTATAATAAGAACGGGTGGGGAATTAAGACTTTCTAATTTTTTAATGTATCAAGGCGCATATAGCGAACTGTATTTTACAGAAGTGTTGTGGCCGGATTTTGACCAAGCCGAACTAGATAAAGCGATAGAAGCGTTCGGAACGAGAAAGCGTCGTTACGGCAAGGTTGTTAAGGAGTGAAATGTTAAAAAGAACTATTACGGGGGCTGTTTATGCCGGAATAATCGTGGGTTTCTTTTTGCTTAGAGAATTTGTAGATTATAGACTTTTTCATCTATTAACCTATCTCTTTGCCGTTATAGGAACTTACGAACTTGCCGAAATGTTAAAGCCCTATTTACTTAAAGGTGGATACGAAAGCGTAATTTTTTACGGTATAGCGTTCGTGCCGATTTACGCCGTTATAGAATACTTGTTGTGGACTAACTACGGTTGGTTG
Source organism: Christensenellaceae bacterium (assembly GCA_045654165.1). Lineage (GTDB taxonomy): Bacteria > Bacillota > Clostridia > Christensenellales > Borkfalkiaceae > UBA1259. The sequence goes on along the minus strand of JAZOMV010000036.1, from coordinate 33,787 downwards.
GTTGCGCTTATGTTTTTCGGGGCTTTCGTTCTTGCCTTTTCAATATACGCATTAATAAAAAAGATAGGCTTAAAAAAATGGCTAGTAAACTTGTTGCCGTTTGCTTATCCTATGCTTTTGTTGTTGACAACGTTGTTGATAAACGACTTTGGGAAAAAAGGGTTTACGCCCTTGCTTTTAACCTTTGTTATCGCTCCCTGCGCAGACGTAATGGCTTATCTTGTGGGTATGGCGTATAACAAGATAAGAAAGGGAAAAGCTAAAAAACTTTGCCCCAAACTATCCCCCAAAAAGACGGTGGCAGGTGGTATCGGTGGGCTTATCGGTGGCGCTCTTGGTAGTTTGTTGTTATGGTTAATAGTTAAGCCGGAAATCAACTTTTTCTCACCCGTACTATTCTTTATCGGCGTGGGCTTGATAGCATCTTTACTAACGGCAATCGGCGATTTGTTTGAAAGTGGGATAAAGAGAAAAGTAGGGGTTAAAGATTCGGGTAAAATATTGCCGGGGCACGGTGGGGTGCTTGACAGAATAGACGGGATGTCTTTTGCATCCGTATTTATTTACGTAACATTTTTATTTGTATAATCAATTCGCACGCAGTTTGCGTGCGAGTTTTAAAAAATAGCGTATTTATTTTCGTAAGGACGGGCATAATGAAAAAGATTGCATTAATAGGTAGCACGGGTTCGATCGGAATACAAACTCTTTCGGTCGTAAGGCGTCACCCTGATAAATTTCAAATAGTATCCTTATCGGCAGGCAGTAACGCAAAGTCGTTTATAGAACAAGTAACCGAGTTTAAGCCTAGCGTTGCAACGCTTGGCGTGGAATATTCGGGCGAACTTCCCAACGGCACGGAATACTTCTTCGGCGAAGATGCGTATATTCAAGCCGTAATAGAAGATTGCGACGTTGTCGTGGTTGCTTTAAGTGGGTTTAAGGGCATTAAAGCCGTGCTTAAGGCTATTGAAATGGGCAAGGATATTGCGCTTGCAAACAAAGAAAGTTTGGTAGTTGGTGGCGAACTCGTTATGCAGTTGGCTAAGGAAAAGGGGGTTAAAATTTCCCCGATAGATAGCGAACACTCTGCGATATGGCAAGCGTTAAACTTTGATTATCAAACGCCATATAAAAAGATAATACTTACTGCAAGTGGTGGTGCGTTTAGAGATTACACCAAAGAACAACTTGCCGTTGCTACTGCTAGCGACGCATTAAAGCACCCTAACTGGGCAATGGGCGCAAAGATTACTATTGATTGTGCAACACTAGTTAACAAGGCGTTTGAAGTTATAGAGGCTAAGTGGCTATATAACGCACGGTTTAGCGATATAGATGTAATAATTCATAGACAAAGCATCATACACTCTATGGTAGAGTTTAACGACGGGTCGGTTATCGCTCAGTTAAGTTATCCGTCTATGGAATTGCCTATTGCTCTTGCGCTTTCTTATCCCGAGCGCATAACTTCGCCCGTGAAAAGCCTTGACTTTGCGCAACTAAAAACGCTTACCTTTGAAGAACTAGATCACGATAGATTTCCGTGTTTTGATCTCGTTCTTATGGCTGGTAAACAGGGTGGAACTTATCCTGCCGTAGCAAACGCATCAAGCGAAATGGCAGTTAAACTTTTCTTGGAAGGTAAGATAGGTTTTAACGATATATATAAAGCAATGTACGGTGCGTTGTTATCGCACGACGGTGGGCATCACGTAGACTTGGAGCATCTTTGCGAAGCAGACGCTTTCGCCCGTCAATACGTAAAGGAATTGTTTAGTAAATAATGGATTTATTGTTTCTCGCCTCTTTCGGGGGGATTATGACTTACGTCGGGTATATTCTACTTGCCGTTTTGATTTTACTCGTAATGATAACCGTGCACGAACTCGGTCATTATATCGCAGGTAAAATTTTTAAGTTCGGCATAGAAGAATTTGCTATCGGCTTTGGCCCTAAAATATTTTCTAAAACTAAAAAGAACGGCGAAAAGTTTTCAATTAGAGCCTTGCCCATAGGTGGTTTTTGTGCGTTTAAGGGTGAAGACGAAGAAGATACTTCGCCTAATGCTTTTAATAATAAAAAGCCTTGGCAAAGAATAATCGTGCTAGTTTCGGGTGCGTTTATGAACTATTTGCTTGCGCTTTTACTAATAGTAATAATGTTTTCTTGTTACGGTCAACCTGCGCTTATGACCTATAAAACGGCAGAAATCCCCAACGGCATAACTGCTGAAAATAGTTTTCAAGATAAAGACGTAATACTTAAACTAAACGGCAAAAACGTTTATCTCATAACCGACGCAATGAACGCCGTTGAAGGCAAAAAGGCAGGGGATAAAGTTGGTGCGTTAGTCCGTCGCAACGGGCAAGAAGTAGAGTTTATGCTCGTTCTTCGCACGGATACGAATTTTAAGAATATAGAAGATATAAAACCCCTTTATAACGCAATCGGCGCATATTTTCAGACTGACGCAAACGGGGAAATTACTCAAAGTGGCATTTATTCTACTTCTGTCAAACTCGGTTTGTTTAGAACGATAGGCAGAAGTTTTGATTATTCGTTCAAACTTGCAGGCACGGTACTTAGCGTGCTTGGCGAACTCATTACGGGTGCGCTAGGGCTTTCGGCCGTCGGGGGAACGGTTACCACTATCACAATGACGGCATCGGCAATTCAAATAGGTGGGCTTAGGTACTTGCTTAATATTGCATCTTTAATCGGTGTAAATTTAGCCGTGTTCAACCTATTGCCTATCCCTGCGCTAGACGGGTCTAGAGTGGTGTTCACGGGGATAGAGTGGATTAGAAAGAAACCCGTTAATCGTCGTGTTGAGGGGATAATTCACGCAGTAGGTTTGGTGTTTTTGCTTATTTTTGCAGTAGTGATAGACTTGCAACGCTGTTTTTAGGTAAAGCATAGCGAAAAAATATTGTGAAATTTTAAAATTACCGTTAAAAATTCTATGATTTATCATAGAAGATGTGATAAAATTTATAAGAAATAAACTCTAAGGAGAAAAATTATGGCGATCAAAAACAAATATTTATTAGACCTTCTTGAAAGAACTGAAAAAAGAAACCCAGGCGAACCTGAATTTATTCAGGCTGTTACCGAAGTTTTATCTACTCTTGAACCCGTTATCGAACAAAGACAAGATCTCGTTGATGCAGGCGTTCTTGAAAGATTAGTAGAACCTGAAAGACAAATCATCTTCCGTGTTCCATGGGTAGACGACAACGGCAAGCCCCAAGTTAACAGAGGTTTTAGAGTACAATTCAACTCTGCAATCGGTCCTTATAAGGGTGGTATCAGACTTCACCCGTCGGTAAACCTTGGCATTATCAAGTTCTTGGGTTTTGAACAAACCTTTAAGAACAGTCTTACTACTTTACCTATGGGTGGTGGTAAGGGTGGCTCTGACTTTGATCCCAAGGGCAAGAGCGACAACGAAATTATGAACTTCTGCCAAAGCTTTATGACTGAACTTTATCGTCATATCGGCGCTGATCTTGACGTTCCTGCCGGCGATATCGGAACGGGCGCAAGAGAAGTTGGCTTTATGTTCGGTCAATATAAGAGAATTAGAAACGAATGGGTTGGCGTTCTCACCGGTAAAGGTCTTACCTATGGTGGTTCGCTCGCTAGAAAAGAAGCAACGGGTTACGGCCTTTGCTACTTCACCAACGAAATGCTTCAAGCAAACGGCACTTCTTTTGAAGGTAAAACAGTTCTTATCTCAGGTTCAGGCAACGTTGCAATCTACGCTTGCGAAAAGGCTACTTCTTACGGCGCAAAAGTAGTTGCTATGTCTGATAGTAACGGTTATATCTACGATAAAGACGGTATCGACCTTGATCTCGTAAAACAAATCAAAGAAGTTGAAAGAAAGAGAATTAAAGAATACGTTGTTGCTCGTCCTTCTGCTGAATATCACGAAGGTTGCTCTGGTATTTGGACTATTCCTTGCGATATCGCACTTCCTTGCGCAACTCAAAACGAAATCAACGGCGAAAGCGCTAAGATTTTGGTTAAGAACGGTTGTAAGGTAGTTTCTGAAGGTGCAAACATGCCTTCTACCCCAGAAGCAATCGAAACCTATCTTGCAAACGGACTTCTTTACGGACCTGCAAAGGCTGCAAACGCAGGTGGCGTTGCAACTAGTGGTTTAGAAATGAGCCAAAACAGTTTAAGACTTTCTTGGTCGTTTGAAGAAGTTGATGAAAAACTTCATAACATTATGAAGAGCATCTTCAAGGCTTGCGACGACAACGCTAAAAAATACGGTATGCCTGGCAACTATATGGCAGGCGCAAACATTGCAGGCTTTATAAAAGTAGCAGAAGCAATGAAAGCACAAGGCAACGTATAATTTTTAAGAGTAAATAGCCGTCGTTATGCGTCGTTTACTGCCGAGTGTTTTGACTTCGATAACCAACAAGGTTAATCTCATCCAAAATACTCGTCGAGCCTAGCCTAACTTGGCTCTTTCCACTTAATTTTTTAAGAGTAAATAGCCGTCGTTATGCGTCGTTTACAGAAAACAATCAAAAAGCCACGACTTTGGTCGTGGCTTTTTTTTATTATTTTCATATAAACCTCCATTAATACACAAAGGAATTCTTTGAGTAAATATTTTTGTTGTATTTTTCGTGGTCGGTGATAATAGTTTTTTCAGAATAAGTAATTTTATTATTATTAATTCCAGCGTACCACCCGTAAATTACATTGTTACTTCCAATGTAAGCGTAACAATCTGTATGAAAAAGCTTTTCTGAGTGATATGCTTCTCCACCAACTGCACCCCATTTGCTTCGTCCTTCTACTCCGTTTCTATAGGGATAGAAAACTCTATATTCTTTACCTTGGGAAACAAAGCCTATAAAATGTATCCAGTAATTTTCTGAAAAAAGCAAATCTACAACAAAATATTTTTGTGTTTGATTAAAAGAATTTACAAAAAAAATATCATAATCTTTAAGTTCATTTGAATAAAGTTGTTCGGAGAATTTTTCCAAAGTTCTTTTTTCTATTCTTTCAATATGTTCTTCTTCACTATAAAATGAATTCCATTTTGTATTACATGCAAAAAAAGAAATAGTAAAGAGAATAATAAAAAACAAAACAAAAAAAACGGATAAAATTCTATATAATTTTTTTTGCATAAAACCTCCTTTTTAATTTTAGTTTAGCAAACTAACAAATTATTGTCAATATGTAAAAAATAAAAAAAGTTTCCAAAAAAGAAACTTTTTATAAAAATCACTTTAAAATTTTATCTAATATCGGTTTAATAATTTCTATCGGTAAACCTACGATATTGTTGAAACTGCCCGTGTATTTCTTTACTAACGGATACCCGTCTTGAATACCGTATGCGCCGGCTTTATCTAACGGTAACCCACTAGCGATATATTCTTCTATCAATTCGTTTGAAAGGTTGTTAAATGTTACTAAACTTTTATCATGCCCTTTAATTTCAAAGTCCTTAGTAATAATGGCGAACCCCGTAACTACTTGGTGGGTTTTGTTTGAGAGCCTTTTAAGCATATTAACTGCGTCGTTACAATCGGTAGGCTTACCTAAAATTTCCCCGTCAATACAAACAACCGTGTCAGAGCCTAGCACTACTGCGTTGCTATCTTTAAGGCTATCGAAAGTGGCTTTGGCTTTGCCGAAAGCGTTGTGTTCTGCCGTTTTGATCGGTTGATCCTTTTCGCTAATTTCGTTAAACGGTGCGACTTGTACGGTAAAAGTATACCCGTGTTTGCCGAGAATATCCTTTCTTCTCGGCGATTTGCTTGCAAGAATAAGTTTCATATTTACAGTATAGATAAAACTTCAATTTTTTGCAAGCGAATTATACTTCCGTAAAATTATTAATTTTTCCGTTTGAGATAGAAAAAGTAAAATACCTAACGAAAAACTTGTTTTCGCTCTCTTTATATATAAGCCCCACTTGGTTTTGTTCTCTAAACAACGGTGGGGGCATAACGCCTATAAATTCCCCGAAAAATCCACTTAGTTTATCTTTGTGTTCAATTATATTTTCGGCTATATAGTCGTTGATTTCGCCACCACAAAGCAATTCTTCTAAAAAGGCAAACGGCAAAAGTGGTGATGGAATTAAACTTGGCGCAAACCCGTCTTTTCGTTTTATAGACCGTTCTACTAATTCAAAACTTTCCCCGTTAAATTTCCACTTGCTACTTACTTGGTGCTTGGCAATATCTAAATAATTTTCCGTAATTAAAATGTAGTCGCCAAACTCTATTGATACGCAGTCTTTGGAAAAAAGTTTTTGAATTTTACCGTCTATCCTATATGCGTTTACAACCTGATTAACTCCTTTTAATCGCACGAAAACAAGACTTGCACCGTTGAAATCTTTTCTTTCTATCTCTGCGCTTTCTATATGATAACGCAGGGTTTCGGCGTAAAAATCGCTTTGTGTTTCGATAGAAAGTTTAAACCCGTTTTCGCAAAAGACCGAAACTACTGCGTCGTTAAACCGTTTTTGTTCAATTAGGGAAAAATCTTCTTTAGAGTGGGTGGGCAAAAACTTAATTAAGTAACCACCTTTTAGGTCGGTAATGCTAACGGTCGTCGGTGGGTTTTTTATAAATTCGGGGTTAAGAATAAAATTAAGCCCCTTTTCGTTTGGGGTAAGTGAACAAACTTCTATAAAAGACTGCTCGTCCAAAACGTTTATTTGTTTTACCGTGTCCGTTATTTGTCCGTAATATATGCCGTTAAGTTTTATTATCGCAGGGTATCCTGAAGAAAAATAGTAATACATATATATAAATTACGCATAAGTTTTTTAATTTATGTCAACCAACTTGAAAACGGTGATATTTTAAATTGCCGTTTAATTGTTGCAAAATCAACAAGCATGTGCTATAATAAAAACATATCTTTTTTACGGAGACCGATATGGATTTATTTAAGAAATGTGAAAATTTACCTAAAGTAGAATTTGCAAAAGCCAACGATATTTATCCTTATTTTCACCAACTAAACTCTAAACAAGGGCCAGAAGTAGTTATGGAAGGCAAGGATATGATAATGATAGGCTCTAACAACTATTTAGGGCTTACTTCTCATCCAGAAGTTATAGAAGCAGGTATAAAAGCGCTTGAACAATACGGTAGTGGTTGTTCGGGCAGTAGATTTTTGAACGGCACGCTTACTTCACACGTGGAATTTGAAAAAGAACTTGCAGAGTTTTTGAAAAAAGAAGATGCCGTTACCTTTTCTACGGGCTTTCAAAGTAATCTTGGTATAATAAGTGCAATCGCAGGCAGAACGGATTATATTCTTTGCGATAAAGAAAACCACGCAAGTATTTACGACGGGTGCAGATTGAGTTTTGCAAAGATGATTCGCTACGAACACTCGGATATGGTGGATCTTGAAAACAAACTTAAAACTATCGACACCACTAATTCAGGTATTTTAATCGTTACCGACGGTGTTTTTAGTATGAGTGGGGAAATATGTAAACTTCCTGAAATCGTGGCGCTTGCTAAAAAATACGGGGCAAGGGTTATGGTTGACGATGCGCACGGCTTAGGTGTTTTAGGCGAACGTGGTAGGGGTACTGCCGAACATTTCGGGCTAGAAGACCAAGTGGATATTTATATGGGTACTTTCTCAAAATCGCTTGCAAGTCTTGGTGGTTATATGGTTGCAAAAAAAGAAGTTTGCGAATACGTGCGCCACGTTTCCCGTCCGTTTATTTTCTGCGCAAGCATAACCCCGTCTAACGTAGCGTGCGCTACTGCGGCGTTAAGAATATTAAAAAGAGAACCTGAAAGGGTGGCAAATCTTAGAAAGATAAGCAACTATATGCGTTCTAACTTAAAGAGAGAAGGTATAGACATTATAGAAAGTCAAACACCTATAATACCTATATATACTTACGGTGATGCAAGAACTTTCGTGGCGTGCAAAAAACTTTTCGAACGTGGCGTTTACGTTAACCCTGTAGTGTCGCCGGCAACACCCGTTGGCATGAGTTTGCTTAGAACTAGTTATACTGCAACCCATACCGAAGAGCAAATGGATAGGGCGTTAAAACATATTAAAGCCGTGCTTGAAGAAGTCAAAGATATTCAAGATTAAAAGTAGCACTACCGAAAAAAAGGTTAAAAAATACTTGACAACGGCAAAACAAAGTGTTAAAATTCAATTAACTTAATCTTAAAGGCTACGACGAAGACGGGCTCTATCAAGCGTTTTTCAGAGAGTCGGGGGTGGTGTAATCCCGATAAATAGAGATAGAAAACCTATCACTTCCGAGCCGGAAATCCGAAAAGAAAACTTAGTAGGCTTTTCCCGTGATTGCTGCGTAAAGGCATAAGAGTTGATAGACTCTGAGTGGCAGTTTTACTGCAATTTGAGTGGTACCACGTATGTTAATTCATTCGTCTCAAAGTTTTTGAGGCGAATTTTTTATTTATTTTTTTCAAAGGAGGGTATTGACCATGAACACAAACAACACTTTAAATCAGTTATCGGAGATTGCAACAAGAATTAAGGAGTTGCGTGAAATTATTGGTTTCTCCGTAAAAGAAATGAGTGAAAAAACCGACGTTGCTGAACAAACTTATCTTTCTTACGAAAGTGGTAAGGTAGATATTCCTTTTTCGTTTATCCATAAATGCGCTTTAGCGTTCGGCGTTGAAATGACTGAACTTTTAGAAGGTAGTTCGGCAAAACTTTCTACTTACACGGTAACTAGAAAAGGTCAAGGGCAAGAAACTGCTAAAGAAGACGGCATTGATATCGCTAACCTTGCCCCTAAATTCAAAGATAAACTTGCAGAGCCATATTACGTTACTTACGAATATTCTCAAAGCCAACAAAACAAACCTATTCATTTAACCACGCATAGTGGCCAAGAATTCGACCTTGTTTTGAGTGGTAAGTTAAAAGTTCAAGTAGGCGACCATACCGAAGTTTTAGAAGAAGGCGATAGCATTTATTACAATTCGTCTACCCCTCACGGCATGATAGCCGTTGACGGAAAGGATTGCACATTCGTTGCAGTCGTTATGAGTGGTGATAACTCTAACGAAACGGTTGTTAGAAAAAGCGTTATGGCTGCTAAAAAGAGCGAAAAACTCGTTTGCGAAAAGTTTCTTGACGTTAAGGAAAATGCAAACGGTCAACTTGAAAGCATTAAGTTCCAAAACACCGATACCTTTAACTTCGGTTTTGATATAGTAGACGGCATTGCCGAACGCTACCCAGAAAAACTTGCAATGCTTCATTTAGACAAGAACAAGGTTGAAAGACGCTTTTCTTTCAAGGATATAAAGCGTGCGTCTAACCAAGTTGCAAACTATTTCACTTCGCTTGGTATTAAGCGTGGCGACAAGGTAATGCTCGTGTTAAAACGCCATTATCAATTCTGGTTCTGTATGGTAGCGCTTCATAAACTCGGCGCAGTTGCAATTCCTGCAACCAACCAACTTAAAGAACACGACTTTGAGTATAGATATAATTCGGCAGGGGTAAAGGCTATCGTTTGTACGGCAGACGGGGATACTTACACCTACGCTGAAAGTGCCGCTAAAAAATGCCCCGGGGTAGAAAAACTCATAATGGTTGGTGGCGCAAAAGACGGTTGGCTTGATTTTGATAAAGAATACGGGCTTTTCTCAGGTAAATACGATCGCCCCAGTGATTGTTCTTGTGGTGACGACCTTGCTCTTATGTTCTTTACTTCGGGAACGACGGGTAATCCTAAAATGGCGGCGCATAAACATACTTACGCATTAGGTCATTACGTAACTGCTAAATACTGGCATTGTTGCGAGCGTGACGGATTGCATCTTACCATATCCGACACGGGTTGGGGTAAGTCTTTGTGGGGTAAACTTTACGGACAATGGCTTTGTGAAGGCGCTGTGTTCGTTTACGATTTCGATAGGTTTGACGAAAACGATTTGTTGCCTATGTTTGCAGAGTACAACATCACTACTTTCTGTGCTCCGCCCACAATGCTCCGTATGTTAATTCGTGGCGACCTTTCAAAGTACGATTTGTCTTCTATCCATCACATGACTACGGCTGGTGAAGCACTTAATCCTGAAGTTTTCAACAAGTTCAAAGAAGCAACGGGCTTAGAAATAATGGAAGGGTTCGGTCAAACGGAAACCACGCTTGCAATTGCAAACCTTTACGGCACTACGCCTAAGATCGGTGCAATGGGTAAAGCAAACCCACAATACGACGTTGACGTGGTAGACGCTGATGGAAATAGCGTTCCGGCAGGCGAAGTTGGTGAGATCGTTATCCATACCGACAAGAACGTTCCTTGTGGCTTGTTTAGAGAATATTATCGTGATACGGAAAAAACTCAAGACGCTTGGCACGACGGATTGTATCACACGGGCGATACTGCTTGGCGTGATGAAGACGGGTATTTCTGGTACGTTGGCCGTGTAGACGACGTTATTAAATCGTCCGGTTATCGTATCGGGCCGTTTGAAATCGAAAGCGTTATTATGGAACTTCCTTACGTATTAGAGTGTGGCGTATCTGCAGTTCCCGACGAAGTTCGTGGACAAGTGGTTAAAGCAAGTATCGTTTTGACAAAAGGAACTGAACCTAGCGAAGAATTGAAGAAAGAAATTCAAAAATACGTTAAGGATCATACTGCACCTTATAAATATCCTAGAGTGGTCGTATTCCGTGACGAATTGCCGAAAACTATAAGTGGTAAAATCCAAAGAAATAAACTTTAATATAAACGGGCGTGTAACTGACTAGTTGCTCGCCTTTGTTTTTACTTGACTTTTAAAATTTAAAAATATATAATAAGACCGTTCGAAAAAAACAAGGAGGGTAACTTAATGCCACAAGCTTTCGTTTTTCGGATATTTAGTTGCTTTTATAGTAGGTGGCGATACTGCTACGCAAATTTGTGAATTTATTTACAAGCATATATTCAAATATTTATTTTATTGCACTTCTATTTTGGTGCTTTTAGGGCTTTTGAAAATGTATTTGAGTGGGCAAACGGCGCTTACTTCGGGCAAGAAAAAGAAAGTGGAAACTAAAAAAGAACAAACAGAACAAAAGTAAATTAAAAAAGTTTCGGGAAAATCCGAAACTTTTTTAGGTTTGTTGCATTTTTATTATAAAAGTGCTAAAATAAAAAATAGAGGAATAAGTTATGAAAAACAAGTCGTTTAAAAACTTAATAGTCGCTATACTGCTTGCTTTCGTAATGGTTTTTTCATGGGGTTGCGAGCAATTTCCACAATCTCAACTTCCCCCCGAAACACCCCCTGAAATAGGGTCGGAAACTTCATCCGAAACCTTAGAAAACGAAGAACTGCCAACGAAATATTACGGGGTGTCCGTTCATTATAACAACGGTCAAGAAAACGGGCTTATAAGCGTAGAAAAAGGCAAAACCTTTTCAGCGCCAAGCGACCCCGTAAAAGAAAACTATTTGTTTTTAGGTTGGTATAGCAGTCCAGCCCTTACCAACAAATACGATTTTTCTAAACCGGTTAGTAAGAACTTGGATATTTACGCCGGTTACGAAATAGACGGTAAAACCGTAACCAACGCCATTTCAACCGATAAGATAAAGTCAGTTGTGAAAATATACAACAAGAGTTACAATAAAAGATTCGGCGTGGAAACGGGTAGCAGTACTAGTCAAGGCTCTGGGTTTTGCTTTGCCGTAAATAACGGAACTTATTATTTTCTTACGAATTGCCACGTAGCAAAAAAAGAAAGTGGCTTTTCTTATCAAACTTTGGTTGTAGAAGACTATAAAGGTAATCAATACCAAGCGTCGTTATACAATTCGGCTATTTCTGCTGATTACGATCTTGCGTGCATTTCCATAACTGTTGAAGAAACGGATATAAAGGTTTTAGATTTAGCCCAAACCAACCTAGAAGTAGGGGACGATTTGATAGTTACGGGCGCACCACAAGGGCAAACGAACTGTATCACTTTCGGCAATGCCGAACAATATACCACCATATCTTTGTCCACAGAGAAAGAATTAAGCAATATAACTTTTCCCGTAATAGAAACAAGGGCTTACGCAAATCACGGATCAAGTGGTGGTCCTGTGCTTAACTCTAAACTTGAAGTTTGTGGTTTATTGTTTGCAGGTAACGCTTCTAGTGATAAGGCGTATATAATACCGATAGAAAAAGTGCATGAATTTTTAACGACTTTCGTTTATAATAATTAAGGATACGATATGATACATAATAACGTTTTAGAAGCAATAGGGCACACGCCCATTATAAAATTAAATCGCATGGTAGATAGTGATAGCGCTGACATTTTAGTTAAGTTTGAAGGGCTTAACGTTGGTGGCTCTATCAAGACTAGAACTGCTTACAATATGATAACTGACGCAGAAAAGAAAGGGCTTATTAATAAAGACACCGTTATCGTAGAGCCGACTAGTGGGAATCAAGGCATAGGTCTTGCGCTTGTCGGTGCAGTTAAAGGGTATAAAACTAAAATTATTATGCCTGATTCGGTTAGCGAAGAAAGAAGAAAACTAGTTCGTCATTACGGGGCAGAAGTAATTCTTATCCACGATAAAGGCAATATCGGCGACTGTATAGATGAGTGCTTAAAACTTGCTCTTAAAATGCAAAAAGAAGATAAAAACGTTTTCGTTCCCCAACAGTTTGAAAACCCTGCAAACCCAATCGTGCACCGTCATCACACGGGGTTAGAGATTTTAGAACAAGTGGCAGGTCCTATTCACGGTTTTTGTTCAGGTATAGGCACGGGTGGTACTATTACGGGGATAGGCGAAGTTCTTAAAGCGCAAAACCCCGATATCAAGATTTGGGCTGTTGAGCCGGAAAACGCTGCAATACTTGCAGGTGGCACGATCGGGTCGCATATTCAAATGGGTATAGGCGACGGGCTTATTCCCCCCGTTCTCAACTGCAATATTTACGAAGATATTTGCGTCATATCCGACGAAGAAGCGCTTGCAACTTCTAAAGACCTTGCAAGGCTAGAAGGTATAATGTGTGGTATTTCATCAGGAACGAACGTTGCTGCGGCAAAGAAACTTGCTAAGATTTTGGGCAAGGGCAAAACCGTCGTTACCGTGTTGCCCGATACTGCCGAAAGATATTTTTCCACCCCACTTTTTGAAGGCGAATAAAAAGTTATAAAATGAAAAACCCCGACAGCGTCGGGGTTTTAGTTATTTATTAAGCAATCTATCAAGTATAGGATAAAGGGTTTTTGCCATACGGTAAAAGCCTAAATCGGTTGGGTGAACACCGTCTACCGTGCAGGCATCTCTATCGTTGCCGTTAAAAAGCGTTTCGCCGTCTATAAAGTAAACGTTATGATCACCGTGTGTTTTAGCGTGTTCGTAAGTTTGGCGTATGATCTCACGGCGTTCGTTGTCGTCGCTAATTCTGCCGAAGTTAGGGCGAGAAATCATAACGATAGGCGTGTTTGGGTTTTTGTTTCGTATGGTTTTATAAAATGGCAAGTGTGTTGCTCTAAGGTGTTCGGGGTTTTTTGCGTTGTAGTCGTAATCCATAACGAAAACCGAAGCGTCTATATTGCTAACGTATTCGGCAATAACAGATTCGCCACGCCCACTACCAGAGAAACCGAGATTGAGAATTTCCGTATCAAGTTTTCTAGAAAGCATATTGACGTAGTCGTTTCCAGGTCGTGACGCACATCCCCCTTGCGTTATCGAAGAGCCGTAGAACAAAACGGGTTTAGCATGCTTGTAGGTGGGGTGTGCAAGTAGTTTGCAACCTTTCTTTAACCCTATATAGATCTTTTTTATGCCACCGTAACAAGGGGTGAATAAATTCACTTTGAAAACTTCGTTTTCTTTATATCCATAGTTCAACAAGTCAAGTTGTCTATCGTAAACGATATCTTTTGTTTTATCGTGCGACACGTCTAGAAAAGATGCGCAAAGAATACCGTAAAACTTGTCGTTGAGATATAGGCTAAATCCGTATTGATTAACCATAGGCATGTGGTTAGATATGCCAACGTTTTCCATAACGGCTTGTAGAGCGATATACGGAGAGTCGGTAATAAAGCGAATTCTACCACCAGCCGTAAGTCTAGTTAAATAACAAACGCCTTCGTTAACTTGGTCGGCAAGATCTTGTGGCATGCGAAGATATTTTTCATGTTGTTCGGAATAAAAAATACCGTGTACGGAAAATTCCGGTTCGCTTAATTCGTGCCACTCAACGTCGGGTTTGTCAACCGTTTGAAGGTTAAAATTCTTATCGATTTTAGAAATATCCATAATAAAACGATTATTAAATATTGATTAACGCAATAGCAACAGCCCCAAGTGCAAAGCCTAACCATTGCCACCAATTAAGTTTTTCTTTAAATGCAAATATAGAAAAGAGCATAGATACCATTAATCCACCAACGGCGACGACGGGGTAGATAACGCTAGGTGAAAGAGTGCTAGTCGCTAAAATGATAATGAAAAGATTAAGCAAAAAGTTCATTACGCCGGCGCTAGCAGGGAATAACCACTCTTTCTTAAATACGGCAAGGCTTTGCGACTTGTCGCTCTTAACGAAAATAACCCCACAAACCATACAGGAAATCAAAAGCGTTATAACCATAAGCAAACCACCGTGTTGTCCGTTATACGCCATTTGTTGTTCTCTTTGCAATATCGTGACAAGAGCGTTTGAACCCAAAGTCAAGATTGCCCAGAAAAACCATTTTAACGACACGCCTTTGTTGGCGCTAGATTTGCTTTTAGGGGGCAACACGCAAAGCGTTAAACTTACGGCTACCAAGATTAACCCTATTATCGTGAGCGAAGTTAACGGCGCACCCCAAAAGATTAAACCCCATATAGTAACGAAGATTAAAGAAGATTGTAGCATTAACGAAGTTAACGCAACCGACCCTGCTTTTAAGGCGTTGATGTTTGCGATAATCGTAAGAGAATACCCTGCACCCATAACTAATGCGTAAGGCACAACGCTTAAATCAAAACTAAAATTAAAGGCAAAGAACAAACACCAACAAAGAAGTGTAAAAATCGACCTTGAAAAATTAAAAAGTGGCGACTGGTCTTTTAAGGTTGCAGTATGACGGTTAAAATATCCACCACACACGTTAGAAGACGCCATGCAAAATACGGTTATAGATAAATAAAAATAAGGCATAATTCACCAATCAAGTCGTAATATCCATAGTATATACTTTGATAATCGTAAAGTCAAGTGGTATATGCTTAATAAAAACTTGTTTTTGCTTTAAAAAAAGTTGACCGTTTACGGTTTTAGTGCTATACTTATACTATCGATGATGTTTTCAGGATTTTTATTAAGACTGAAAACGGAGAAACTCTGGAGAATCTCAGTATTTTGAGTGCCGAAGGTGCAAAGGTTTACCCCTAATCTCTCAGGCAAAAGGACGGAGCGAAGTTTAATTTTTCTATTCGCATGTTTTTTCAGGGTTGCTCACTATCGGTGGCAACTTTTTTTATTTTTTTAGGAGGAGTTTGTTATGCAAGCATTTTTAGACGGACTACTTAACGTAGTTCAAACGGTCAACAAGTATTTGTCAGACTATATCTTGATAGTTCTTTTGATCGGTGTAGGTATTTTTTACACGGTTAGAACACGCTTTGTTCAAGTTCGTTGTTTCAAGCAAGGTTTCAAACAAGTGTTTGGCAACTTTAAGCTTAAGGGGGGAAAACAGAAAAATGGTATGAGTTCTTTCCAAGCGTTTACAGCCGCAGTTGCCGCTCAAGTTGGCACGGGGAATATCGTCGGTGCAAGTGGTGCTATACTTGCCGGTGGACCGGGTGCGATTTTCTGGATGTGGGTTATTGCTTTCTTCGGTATGGCAACCAACTATTCAGAAGCAGTTTTGGCACAAAGAACCCGTATGCTTAATGAAGACGGTAGTTATAGTGGTGGACCTATATATTATATAAAAAAGGCGTTCAAGGGTGGGTTTGGTAAAATCCTTGCCGTTTTCTTCGCTGTTGCTGCCATTATAGCTTTAGGTTTTGTAGGCTCAATGGTTCAGTCTAACTCTATCGCAAGCACGGTGAATAGCGTTTCAGGTATTCCTACTTGGGTTATCGGCATTATTTTGGCTGTTATTGCCGCCGTGATTTTTATCGGTGGGGTAAGTAGATTAGCGTCGGTTACCGAAAAGGTAGTTCCTATTATGGCAATAATTTATTTGTTAGGTGGTTTAATTATTATTTGTTGTAGAATCACTTATTTGCCAGAAGCGTTTGCTATGATTTTCAAGTACGCATTTATGCCGGAAGCAATTATCGGTGGTGGTGTAGGCGCTGCTATTAAAATGGCGATTAGCCAAGGCGCAAAGCGTGGGCTTTTCTCTAACGAAGCAGGTATGGGTTCAACCCCTCACGCTCACGCACAAGCAAACGTTGACACGGCTCACCAACAAGGCGTAAGCGCAATGATAGGCGTGTTTATCGATACTTTCGTAGTATTGACTATGACTGCGTTAATCGTAATTACAAACTTGTATGCAGGTAACGGCATGCTTTCTTCCCCTGAAAAATTAGAAATTGCGTTAAAAGGTGGTATAGATAAAACGAACTTGGTTCAAAACGCCATTGCAAACGTGTTTGGTGGAAACAACGTCGGTTTGATGGTCGGTGGTATTTTCGTTGCAGTATGCTTGTTCTTCTTTGCTTTCTCTACAATTTTAAGTTGGAATTTGTTCGGTAAAATCAATTTTACTTATATATTTGGTAAAAAATCCGTAATCGTGTATATGATTATAGCCGTATTGTTCGTGTTCTTGGGTTCTATATTCAAAAACGATTTGGTTTGGGAATTGACAGACTTCTTTAACTACTTAATGGTAATACCTAACGTTATGGCGTTGTTCGTGTTATCAAAGATGGTAGTGACCGAACTTAAAGAAAACGGAAAGAAAAACGTTGGCAAAACGCCGAACGAACCGTTAAATGATAACGTATAAAAGATTAACCCGTCACGATTTCGTGACGGGTTAAATTATAAGCAGATTTTGGTGAATTTAGTCATAAAATAAAAAAGTTAAAAAAATTTTTATAAACACTATAAAAATAATTGACAAAGTTTTAGAATTTGGATATAATACATAAGCATTTGACGAAAAACGTCGTTGAAAATGCCTGACATGGCGGCGTAGCTTAGTTGGTTAGAGCGGCCGGTTCATACCCGGCAGGTCGTTGGTTCGAATCTGACCGCCGCTACCAGTTAAAAACGTTGGCGCATGCGTCAGTTCATATAAAGGCAGGTTTTCTGCCAAAGATCAAGGCCCCTTGGTCAAGCGGTTAAGACACCACCCTTTCACGGTGGTAACATGGGTTCGATTCCCGTAGGGGTCACCAAAAATGAGAAAAATCAGTCAAAAATGGCTGATTTTTTTCGTTTTTGACCACTTTGTACCCTTGAAATAGGGGGTGTTTGACCACTTTTGAGGTTAAAAGGTATAGCAAAAAAGTGGTTTGTCACAGTCCATTTGTCACAACTAAATTGTAACGGCTGTCTCAGCAGATAAGTTAAAATACTAGTAATATGCTAGTGCTTTTTTATTATCAAAAACCGTTATCCCATGTTGGCTTTTTAGAAAAGATAAGTAAAGGTATTTTTTACGTTTTGTTTCAGTAATATTTTAAAGTGCAAAATAAAGTGTAAAAACATTATAAATTGCACTTTAACTATTGCACTTTAGAAATCAAAAGAGGTCAAAACCCAAAATATGGATTCTGACCTCTTTTGATTTTTACGTAGTCTATTTTAATTTTGCTTATGTTCTTTAACCCAAGATAGAAGCTCTTCGTAAGACATTTTGCCATCGGCAAGGGAAAGACCTATATGAATTAACTCTTCATCAGTATACTTGATATTTACGCCGTTAATAGCTAGGAAAGATAACATGACAAGCAAACCTATTCGCTTGTTTCCATCAACAAAAGCGTGATTAGATACAAGATTAAAGCCCAGTCTAGCCCCTTTTTCTTCCTTGGTAGGGTAAAGCTCCTCTCTACCAAAAGTTTGATAAGCTGATTCAATAGCAGAATCTAAAAGACCAAAGTCTCTAATTCCTGCACTTCCACCGCTTGACTCTATAACAAGCTGTTGTAAAAGTAAAACTTTTTCTTTATCAAACTTAATCATTTTGCAAGCTCCTTAAATGCATTGCTATGTTCAGTTAATATCATTTTAGCAATTACAGCAAGTATTTCCATATCGGCAGAAAACTTGTTTTCATCAAATTTAGAAACAACATATTGAGGCTTATTATTTTTTAAGATTATAACGTTACCATTTTGTTCAACAGCTTTAACTACTTTAGAAAAGTTTTGGTTTGCTTCGGTTATGGAAACAAGATTGTTAGTATCAATTTTCATAACAAACACCTCCTACTAATATTATTATACACAAAAATAGGATAAATACAACCTATTTTAATAAAAATTTTTAAAAAAGTTTCTTTTAATAATAAAATTTTAGCATTTCGTTTAGTAGATATTCATCAGATACGCTTGTGTAAGTATTGCCTAACGTTCCAAGTGAATGCCCTGCGAATAAATCTCTTGCTAAGTCGGTAACGCCACACTCAATACAACGTGAGTAGAAAGTTGTTCTTAAATCGTAAAGCTTGTGGTTGGGGAAGAGTTCCTTAAATTTTTCTCGCAAAGTATAGTCTTTATAGAAAAACAACTTTTTAGTATCTTGTATGTAAGGTGCAAGCATAGGCGAAATAGGTATTCGTTTATACTCAACTTTTTCAGTTTTACGTTTACTGTTTACGCAAATTATAAAATCACCTTCACGTCTTGCTGTTTTGTATTCGTTAGGTCTCATACCGGTGTATAAAGCAAGTGCAAACATAAGCTGATATTCGGTGCCTTCCGTTTCCTTAAATAAGCGTTTTTCTTCTTCCTTAGTAAGTGATGAACCATGCTTTTTCTCGTGTTTTGTAGGCAATACTAGGGCCAACGGACTTTTATTCATAACGCCATGTGCTACTGCTGCCTTGAAAATAACGGATAGTAGTGAGTGTACTTCAACAGCAGTTTTTTCTTTGCCTTCTTCTTTTAATTCATCAATAATAGTTTGGCATTGTAGGGCTGTAACCGTTGTTAAGCGTTGCTCGTTAAAGCGTGGTAATATATGAAGCTTATACCTGTTTAAGTCGTTTTGAAAGGTCTTAACAGCAACTTTCTTCTTTCTAAAAGTTTCAAAATAATACGTGGCGAAAGCATTAAACGTTTTAGGATATTTGTTGTAAGTATCGGTGGGTGCCGGTGCTTTTATTTTTTCTATAAAAGCCTTTTTAGCTTCTTCAATAGTATCGCCTGCAGAATAAATATTATAACCATCACGCCTATACAATATGGTGTATCTATAAGTTCCGTCAGTTCGTTCTTTTCTATAAAGGTGACCAACACAATCATAGATTTTAATTTCCATAGGATATTTTTGTTCTTTTACTAGTTTTGGTGGATGAGATAAGTCAATATCCTTGTTCCATAGGCTGTTTAACACTTGAATTGCTATTATATTGTTTTGTAATAAAAGCTGAATTTCTTCGCTCGTTACAACGCTCTTTAACTTGGTTATAATCGCTTTAATTTTTGGTTCTGGATTTTTCATAATTAGTAATTAAGTTTTTCTCCTTCTTTCATTAAATATTCATCAGATACGTCAGTATAAGCATTGCCTAACTGACCAAGTGAGTGGCCTACAAACAACTTTTTAACAACCTCTGTAACACCACATTCAGCACATTTAGAGTAGAAAGTAGTTCTTAAATCATAAAGCTTATGGTTTGGCAATATGCTGTTAAACTTTTCTCTTAAAGTGTATGGGGTATAGAAGGTAAATTCTTGCATATCTTTTATGTAAGGTCTAAGCATTGGTGTTATAGGAATCTTCTTAAATTCTACTTTGCCACCTTTGCGCTTACTATTTTTAGCAATAATAAAATCACCTTCACGCCTAGCAGTTTCGTATTCGTTAGGACGCATGCCGGTGTATAACGCTATTGCGAACATCAATTGATATTCGGTTCCAGCCGTTGAATCGAAAAGCAATTTTTCTTCTTGCTTAGATAGTGCCGTGCCGTGAGTATGCTCAACTTTTTTGTGGTAAACAAGGTTGAGTGGGTTTCTTTGCAAAATATCGTGGTCTATAGCAGCCTTAAATATTACGGATAATATTGACTGAATTTCCGTTGCTGTTTTGTTCATACCTTTAGCATCTAGGTTGTCTAAAAGCTGTTGGCATTGTAGCGACGTTATGGTTTTAATATTTTGCTCCTTAAAGTGAGGGTAAATGTGTCTTTTATATCTACCTAAATCACCCTTGTAAGTGTTTTCTGCAACTCTGCGTTTTCTAAAGTTCTCAAAGTAATACATGGCAAAAGCGTTGAAGGTTATGGGAACACCATTAACTTTTTCCAGTTTTTGTGGCTTGTTTTTAAGTGCTTCTATAAACTTTTCTTTAGCTCTTGCTAAAACCTTGTCTGTAACACAGACGTTGTAGCCATCTCTACGATATTTAATATCATAGGTGTAGGCATTTTCACTTACCCTGCGCTTGTAGATTCTTGCTCTACAGCTGTCGTAAATAAATAGTTTTTTGAATTCGTTTGGCATTTTGTTAATCTCCTTTTGTGTAAATTCTAATTTTTCTTCGTGTTCTTGCTGTTCTTTTTGTTTAATAAGCGCAGCAAATTCTTTGTTCTTCATCATTTCTGAGAAGATGTTAACTAGAGTATCTAGTTTTCCTTGATTTAAATTTTCCATATTTTCTCCTTATTGAGAGAAAAATGCGTGGTACGTCCATATAGGTAACGTATTTCGCCCGTTCAAATGCAACTCTTTATAAGCTTGCTATTTTTGCTAACGTCAAATTCCTCCTTGAATTTTTAATTGTAAATATTTGTTTTGCATACGCTTTCTACGAAGGTATACGGTCTGAAAACATATATCTAACTTAGCAGCTATTTCGTGAGAACTGATGCCGTTATATAGAAGCCTTAATGTATCTTCCTCACCAGTGCTTAGTTCCATAACTTTGATTAAATTGTCAATGTTTTCATAAGCTTCTTCAGTGTCGTAGAACACTTCAGGTACAGTGTTATATTCGATTGTTTCATCTAATTCGCAGTAAACTCTAGAATCTCTAGTTTGTATCCAAGCGTAGTGGTCAACAATTTTAAAACACGCCTTGCAAATAGTGATAGGATAGCCTTTTTTGTCGTGGTAAAGAACTTCATCAACAAGTCTTCCAACGTGGCTTAAAAGAAAGATATTAACGTCTTGAACTAAGTCGTAAGCATCAGAGAAAGTGAACGCATCGTTTCTTTTATCAAACATATCGCAAAGCAGACCTTTATAAAGTTTGTCAAATTTGTGGTCATAACCACAGTGTGTTTTTATAGCTCTAAGAACAATTAACTCAGCTATGCGAGTAATATTCTCTTCACTAATCGGTTGTCTTAAAATCGAATAATCCTTTTTACTTTTCATTTTTTTACTCCTTTGTATTTTTTTCTTTCGACGGGGTAGCCAAACTACAGCCCGAAATACGTGGAGTAATATTTGAAATTTAGGGGAGACTTGCAAGGGAGAACGAATTTAATTTTTGGTCGATATAAAGACCTAAAAAATTACAAAAATTCAATTCGCCTTGCAAGACTCGCTGGGATGTAGTAGGATATCCCCTAAGAAAGAACAAAGGGGTATTTCTAACTATTTGCTTTTCTCATTTGAGCTATAACTTCAGGGCTAACTTGTCCCATATAACAACCTTCGTCCCAAAGCCCAAAGTCATCAAATAGAACTAGTTTTTCGCCTTTTTCTTTATCGCCCATAACACATACAATGTCATCGTCCATAATGTCAGAATAAACATACATAGGCGTGTTTTTAGAGTAAATTACGCGTGCATCAGACTTTTCTAAATACTTCATAAGATACCTAAACACAAATGGTTTTGCTGCAGGGTTAGTTATGTCGATAGGGCTAAAATCACTTCGCCCAAATCGTTCGTTAAAATACGTGTTCTGCAAAGTCTTTCGCCTTTTATGGGTTTTGAAACTATAATCGTTAACCTCTATCAGTTCGCCAACCATAGCACCTTCTGGTATATAAAATATTCCGTGAAAGTGAGCACGTTCTTTTTCGGGGGAGTGCTCTAAAACAAGTATGTAAACCCAATTCTTTCTAGAGCCTAATTTCTTTAAGCAGTCCTTTAACTTTTCAATAAAATCTTCTTCTGTAATTTTTTTGCTGTCGTAAGTAAACGTGCAAAAATAATTCCATTGTCCTAAGTTGATTTTTCTAGATAACCGTTTTCTACGTTCTATCAAGTTCCGTTTCTTTCGGTCCATATATGTCCCAATATATTCCTTTCTTTTTTCTTCATCCTTAATTACTTCTTTCAGTTCGTTTTCTAAATTTTCTATCTTTTCCTTTTTTCGTTTGCCTTTACTTTCCTTAAAAACCTTATCAGCCGTTTCCTTTATCTTCATTTCTTCTTCCGTAAGGCTCTTCTTTTTCTTTTTCAAGTTTGGTCTGGTTGTATGCGGAATGGCAATGTAGTGACTGCCATCGTGATACACTTTTGTTTCTCCGTATGCCATGTTTTTTACCTCCTTTTTTCTTTAATTTTTTTACATACGTGTTAACAAAGTGACGTCACTACAAAACCTAAAATTTGTCGTTTTCTCATGGTTTTTCTTCCTCCTTTTCTAAATTTTTCATAGAAAAAAGAGAACAAAAAAAAGCGCAATACGGCTTTAAAAACTTTAAAACTGTATTACACTTATACTTTTACCTATTTGCAACCATTCCGATTTTTCCCCTCCGGAACCACAAGGGCGTGCCTTTTCCTTGGCAATCAACAACTCTCGGCTTGCAATTTATTTCTAATACAAACTAATCTTTATTTTGTTACCTCCTTAATCTATGAAATTGTGTAGCTAAATAAAAAAGGGCAGAATACGAGTGTGAAAACTAATCATACTTCGTACTTCGCCCATTAAATGCCATCTTTTTTATTCGATGCGTCACTTCGCTATACGCCCTAAATCTATTCAACTGCCTACATATTAACATATTAAAAATATTCTTGTCAAGCAATTACGCAAAATTTCCGAACAAATGTTTGTTTATTTTCTAATTTAAGGCTTTTAATAGGGCGTAGGAGAGAGATAAACAGATGGGTGGGGTTAACTCTCATAAGCGAGATTTTTATGTTTTTTAGCCTTTTTTATGCTATAAATCTTAAGTGTTTGAAAAATATGATGTTTTGTGGTATAATAATAAAAAACAGTATGGAGTTGTTTTGTGAACGATTTATTTTCACCAGAGGATATTGAAAGATTTATCAGAGAGCAGGATAAAAGTTTTCGTGCTATATTTGGTAAACAAATTAAAGGTAATTTTTTAATAGAACTTTTACATACAATTAAAGATAATTATCCTTTTTTGATTGAATATTATGATATTAGATTTGATTTGGTTAATGTTGCTTCAGGTGGTGGGGATAAAATGGATTATGATATATGTCGTCATATAGTTGGCTGTCATGCAACAAACACTGTCTTTTTAAGTAACGAAGAAAAGTCAAAATTAGAGAAAGACTCGGCGTACAAGGAAGAACTTATTAACAATGTTATAAAAAACATAAAACTGCGTAGATACGCTAGCGTTTTTTTTAGACAAAGACCTATTATGCAAGGGGAATATTTTATATTTTATAATTTGCCATATGATTTGTTTGCAATGACAATGCGTATGAACGAATTACTTATTAAATATAAAGGAAAAATTAGATTTTTCGATATATATTCTTTGCTTAGTAATAAAGCGATGGCGGCATTATCTTTATTTGAGGATAGCTTTTTGGATAATACATATCCTTTGTGTCGTTCAGTAATTGAGTTGTTTATTAAGCTGTTAATTTTTCAAGAAAACCCAAATGTTTTTGAAAAGCAGGAAATGTTTAGGTGGTATGAAGTAAAGCAGTCTTGTTGTGGAACGCAAGATTATCCAGATGAGTTTAATGAAGAATATTTGAACCGTTCTTCACAAAAGGAAACAAAGAAAATTGATTATTTACACTATGGTTGGGTTGATGCTATTCCTAAATACCATCGCATTGTAAAATATCGCCCCTATTCTTTTAATGGGCTATTAACTTATTTGAAAAAAAATTCTAGTGAAGAGCAAACGGATATTTTTAATGATTTAGAAGTTTATTATAAAATGTGTCACGGCTATACGCATGGTAATGTTCCGAACAGTAGGTTTCCGTTATTGCATTATTTTGAGATTTCAATTATTTTATATTTAACTATTAGTAAAACGTATGAATTGCTTTGTAATGAAGTGAAGGAGACATTAAATATTGGCGATATTGATATTAAAGAAAAAGCAGCATTAGATTATGAAGAATTGTTAGAAAAGCATTGCCAACGAAGCACAGAAAAGTTTGAACAACATTATAAAAAGAATTATTAGGAAAGGACTGGTGGGAAATTAAATCCATCAGTCTATTTTTATATGCTATAACGCATAATAAAAAACACTTTAGGAAGATAAAAAACAGAACACTTGCTTATAGGTGGTAAAGATAAGCAAAAAACGCAAGGCGTTAAGTGGTTGTTTGGCGCCAACGGGAGTGCGCCAAATCCACTCGCCTGCGTTTGCTTCCTTACCTTTTTGCAAGTGTTTTTATTCGCTAAAGTTTTATGGGCGTTGGGATTAAAGTTTAGTTTTTTCGAGCAGTAAAGTTTTTGTTAAAACGTGTACCTGTCTCGGCGAGCGTTAGCGAGCCGACTTGTATCAAGACAGGTACACGTTTTAGTGCCAAATTAATAAATTATAATAAAAAATGTTCATTTGTTAAAACAATTTCAAAAATATCAGAGAAAAATGAAGCTGTGTTATATTTTGTTATTGGAGCTTCTCCAGGGTGACCACTATGACAACGCATATCAAAGCAGCTGGACAGACGAGTATGTTGATTTATATCGATTAGGTTCATGCCTTCTATGACCCACAATAAATCACTATCAAAAACACTTCTCAAGTCGCTTAAGGATGTTATATTAAATGACTTATTATACTTTCTAAATCTTCCATCTGTTTGATTTTTCATTTTAAGGGAAGTAGCGTTAAAAATGTCAAAGCCTAAATTCTCTATTTTTTTATGAATTTTATCAATTGTTGCACACCAGCCTAGAACGATAGAGGCTTTTAAGAAACCTGAATTACAACAACTAATAGCTTCTTTTAAGTATTCATTTTCATCTAAACTTAATTTATCAATATATTCATTAAAATTTATAATAGAGGAGTTCAATGGTTTTCTTCTGTGGGTCATAAAAATTTTGTCATAAATATCAGGATATATTGTATTAAATTTTGAAACAAAAGAAGTAACTCTATTATTAGCTCTAGATAAACTAAGGATATCACAACAGGCGGAAGTAATATTATCTGTTAAATGCATATCAATTTGTGGGTGATTTATTTTATCACTAAAAACATCTAACCATGTTTCAGCAAGCGCCTTTGCTTCAGCTCTTTTAGATGCAGAAAGTTGGGTGGCCTTAATTTTTTTTAATTCTGCAAGAAAGGCTTGTACTTCATTACAATATTTTTCTAAAGTGCTTATATCCATAGTTTAACATTCTGCGATTAGTTTAATCAAAATTTGAGCTAATTGTTTTTTACCTTCTGAAGAAAGAGCATAATCGGTTGATTTATCATATTTTTCGCCCCAATTATCGAAAATTTCGGAATTTGTTTTAAAAATAGTCGTGAAGTTTGCCAAATCATAACATTTTAATTCTTGACAACGTTTTCTAACTAATTCACCATTTACTACAAATTCTCCCGTGCTATAACCATTTTCAAAAGCGGTTAGTAGGGTTAATCTTATTTGGCATTCAGACATCTTTGTACTATGCATGCTTTCATAATATGGCATAAGACAACCGTTTTCTTTATAATAGACCCTATTTAAATCAGATGCCTTAATATTGTTCGATTCTAAAAAACGACGAACTTTAACGTGAAAATCGTTTTCATTAATTTCATCAGCTGCTACTGTTGTTTCTTGCGATTCTACAGTTACTGTTTTGATTTCTTGCTCTTTAAATGCCGTTTGTTGAGATGAAAGTGGTGTTGAAAAGTTGCTTAAAAAATTATTTAAAAGTAATTCAAAACAACGTTGTTGTAATTCTGCAGGGCATTCTTTTGTAATGTTAATTATCTCTTTGATTTCTAATTTTAATTTATCGTACATTGATTTTCTCCTTTAAATATTGTAGTTAATTACATTATAGCATATTTAATTTACAATTACAAATAAAAATCTTATTTTAGCACAAGTATTCTTATGTGACTTATAGTCCGTTGTGAAAAAAGTCACTTTTTATTATAATTGAAATATCTGTTAAAGGAGCATTTTCATGGATATAAAAGTTTTAGTTGGTAAAAGGGTAAAAGAGTTGCGAAATAAGCTTGGCATAAGTCAGGAAGAATTGGCAGATATTGCAGAATTAGATAGGACTTATATAACTAGCGTTGAATGTGGTAAAAGAAATATTTCTATAGTTAATATAGAAAAATTAGCTAAAGCACTTAAAGTAACGATTAAAGAATTCTTTAATTTCTAATAGGAGAAAAACAAATGACAAAGACTGAATTGTTTATCAAACTTGCACAACCTGACGAGAACGGTGTTAGCCGTTGGGTAGATATAAGCGAATTTGTTGGCGAATATGCTTGCTTAACTTTTGGTAATGGAGCATCTTGGGCGAGAAAAGAATCAATGCTTGCAAGGAAGTATGTTATAGAATTTGATAAGAGTATTACTCCCGGCAACGGCATAGATAAAATACGTTTGAACGGTCTTAATAATGGCGACTACTCTCAACATATAAGAGCAGACATAAAGAGAACGATAAGAGCTCAACGCTGTGTTGTGTTGGGAACATCTAATCCTGAAGTTGACCATAAGAACGGAATGAAAAACGAAGACCGTGTTATGAGAAATGAAGACCAACGTTTAGAAGATTTTCAACCGTTAAGCAAAGCCGCTAATGATGCAAAACGTCAATATTGTAAAGAGTGTCGCAGAACAGGTATTCGTTACGATGCTAAAAAATTAGGATATCCTATGTCATATTACAAAGGCGGAGCAACTCACAATAACGAAGAAAATGCCTGCGAAGGTTGTTATTGGTATGACCCAATAGAGTTCAAGAAACATTTACAGGAGAAGAAGTAAATATGAATACACATGTATTTGTGGTAGACTCGACTACATTCAAATATCATCTTGAATATAAATTTGCAGGAACAGGTGCAGGAGATAAAGAAGCACCATTCTTGTTAAATTCAAATATTTCTTTTCCGGCAACAACGGAAAGAATGTTGGTGGGTATGGTGGCTGACATTTCAAGAATTCGAATAGGAGATAATGTTATTTTTTATTTGCAGTCGCATAATGGCGCACCCGGTATGTTTTATGGGGTATTCAAAGTTGAGTCGGAACCATTTTTTGATGAGAATAACACCTCCAACTATTTGAAATATGAACTTGGTAAGGGCTTGTCTTTTAGAATTTTAATTTCTGGAGCACAAGTTTATAGAAAAGGCGTTACAGAACATGAATACTTGGATTCATTGCAAGGGAAAAATCATCCGTCTGATTTGTGTTGGAGTTTAATATATAGGAAACTCAAAGGTAATCGTGGGTGCACGATGATAATGGACTATGAATACGAAGACTTAAAAAGAAAATTAGACGAAAAAAATGAAGGTTTAATATTAGACTCAACAAATTTTACTTTTAATTCTACATCAAAGGAGATTGAAGCTGACAATTTTGTACATAATTACCAAGGTGTTCAAAATGGAATCAATATATTGAATAGACTTATATATAAATCCAACCGTAACAACGCATTTGAAACACATCTACAAGCATATTTAACAAAGCATTTAGACAAGGCTCGCTATCGTAACCTTTTATTGCCTCTTCCCGATAATTCTGCTTGGATAGGAAATGAAGTTTCTTGTGGTGTTGGAATGCAAAGAATCGATTTAATGATTAAGCAAGAAACTGAAACGGATGTTTTTATCAAGTTAATAGAGTTAAAAGACGAATTCCCTTATACAGCTATTGTAGATTATCAAATTCCTTGGTATTTAGAATGGTTATCCTACTATGTTGTTCCTCAATATAGAGAAAAGACTATTCGCATAACACCAACAATTATTGCAAAAGGCGCTTTATCAAGCACACTTAAGGCTCATTTTGAACGCTTTAGTTTTAATATTAATAATGTTGATGTAAAACCTTTGGAATATATCGGTTTTAATATTGAAGAAAATGACATAACATTAACTAAATATCTATAAGAGAAAAGGAGAAGTACCTACTTCTCCTTTTTGAATACAAAGATATATTCGTGTTTAAAAAGATATAAACCATTTTGTAAAGCCCGCTGTTTCCAAAGTGCTTTTTGATTTGCTTTTCCTTTAGTTTCTTCAAAGTTTTTAACAATTGTTGCTTTTAACGTTAAGCCTTCTTGTTGCATTGCTTGCATACAGTAAAACCCAAGCGGTACAAGTTGGCTATTTGCATATTTATCGCCAATAACTATTGCGCAATATCTTCCTTTTTCAAGTATAGAAGAAGTGTTTTTAACCACTTGACGGAAATTATCTATAAATTCTTCTAAACTTTTAGAATTAGACAAGTCATTAGTATCTTCGCTAAACTTAATTATATCCCAATATGGTGGATGATATATTATAAATTGAACGTTTTTAATCTTGTACATATCGAGAATCCGATTAGTATCAAACGTCCTACTATCATCTACAAAAGTATCGGCGATAATGCCTTCTTGTTGCTCAGAGTGAATTCTTCCAATTGCTTCCATTGCTACGTTTGGTTGTAATTCTATGCCAATAGAATTTCTGCCCATACGTTGTGCTTCGATGAGCGTTGTTCCACTTCCTGCAAAAGGGTCTAAAACAAATTCACCGGCTTTTGTATATCGAGTCAATAGTTGATGTGGGATTTGTGGTACGAAATTACCGTGATAATGTCCATCGTGAGCACCAGAATTATCTCTTTGTGGAATAATCCATAGGCTATCCGTCCATACGTCGGTAAGTTCTTTCCATTTTGTCATATCAAGGTCGTTAATTTTGCTCATTTGGTTTTCTCGAAAATTTTATCTAATTCTTCTAAAGCTGTGATAAGAGTATCAACGCTTTCAACTTCTTCTTTAAATCTACGAATTTGTTTTTTTGTGACATGGGCAGTTTGCCCTCTTTTAGTCCCAAAAGCATTTAATTGCGATAACAATGTATCATCAATAGTAGTCATTTCAATTCCTATAATTGGTAAGAGTTTTTTCAAATCTTTTTCTTTGATACCATTATTGTTTTTTATTGTGGCAAAATAATTAGTATACAATTTATTTAATCGGCTTTGCGGGTTAACGAAATCTTGTTCGTTATCACCAAAATTCCTATCGCTCATTAGCGATAAAGATAGTAGCGACGGGAACAATTTTTGGTTTTTATCATAAGTTGCTTTACTATTAGAAATTATACGTATGCAGATATTTTCAAAATAGTTTTCCAATTCAGTGTGACAAAGCAATATAAAAGATTTAATTAAATCCTGGTTTTTATTGTTTATTTCTTTTGGATAAGGTTCAATAAAAAAGGAGAAATTCCCCTTAATTTCTTCAATGCGTTTCTTTAATTTTAAGTATTCTTTTGTCATTTGTTTCTTCTCATATATTATTAAGACGCTCTAAAAACAAGTTGTAGCGACGTTCCGTTTTTTCTTTACTATGAGTTGTTGGCAAAAACGCATCGTAGAATTTTTCATTTGTCGTAAATAACTCTATTATTAATTTTTCCAAGTTGATATTATTATCTATAATTTTTTTTCTATATTCTTCTTCTGAGAATATAACGGATAGCAAGTCAAACATGGGTCTATTTGTTGGACCGAATTTCCATTCTTTAGTTTCCTTATTTTGTAAATATGCCTTAAAAGCATTGTTTCCAAGCTGAGCAAAAACAAACTGAATGGATGTATTTAGCTTTTCACAATCTTCTTTTATTAATGATTCTTTTTCACTCCAATACTTATTAAAATACTTGCACGTATAATTAAAAAAGTTATTAAGGCTGTTTGAGTATTCACTTCTAAAATGCTTAAAAGAAAAATAACGAACGACTAATTCAACATCCTTCATTCTTTTGTCGGGATTTTTAATGCCTAATACTTTTTTTATTTGTTTATTGTCATAGGAAAATTCATTAATATAATTTAAGAAATCTCCAGGGAATAGGGATTGCCTTAATTCTTGCGTTGAAAGAGGAACGCTACCAGTATTTAATCTGTTAAATATAAAGTATAATTGGTCTTCTGTGTAGTTTTTAACTATAGAAGCTTTAAGTATTGCATCTTGGAATTTGGATAGATACAGAACTAAAGCTCCTTCTGTCAACAATTTATAGTAATTGCAATTATTTAATTTATTTAAAACTTCTAAACCTTTTAATTTAAACCCTTTCCCGTTTTTTTCGCTAGCCAAAAATTCTACAATAGTGTTTAATCTTTGTTTGCCGTCAATTACAATATATTTATTATTCTTTTTATCGTCCGCAAGCAAAATCGAAGGTATAGGAATTCCTAAAATCAAAGATTCTATAAACTGGCTTTTCTTTTTAGCATCCCAAACTTCTCTACGTTGGAAATTAGGGTCTAAAACAAGCTTCCCTTTGCGTTTCCATTCATCGATTAGTTCTATTGATAAATCCATAGGGATAGCTACTAGATTTTCAAGGTCTTTAACACTTATAGTAGTTTCATCTATTTCGTTGGTATTAAATTCATTATTTTCATAATACTTTTCAAATTCGTCCATAATTACTCCTTAATTAGACAATGTAAGTATTCAATCGTTGAATCTGATTTAGCATCCCTTGCATTATCAGCCTTAAAACGACGATATTGTTGCATATAAACTTTATACTTGCCGTATTTTTTCATAATCTTTTCAATAGTATCAAAAGACATTAGCCCTTCGTTGTTATAACTTAAAAAGATATACTTAAATTTAGCGTTTTTAATAAGGTCAGCAAAGGCATCTGCAACTTTATTCTTAATACAGAAAACGCTTTTTTGGTCTGAATAATCACGCAATCCTGTTTTGCCTTTTATTTCGGGGTTGTCATACTTTGCAATAGTTTCAAGCATGTGGTAGTTAGAGCAATATTGTCTTGCATTATAAGGTGGGTCAAGGTATAAAATATCACCAGAAACATTTTTAATAAGTTCGCTTATGTCCTCATTATAGACTTTACAATCAACAGTTCCTTGCATTATAGGGAGTGCCGTTAATTCCATTTCCTTTAATGCAGATTTTTTTAACTTTTTAAGATACGCACCATAAACGGATGCGGTATTAGCACACTTATCTATACTGTTAATCAAAGAGCCTAGCAAGAAGAAATATTCGTTCTCGTTGATTTTACCTTGATTAAACCAATCTTCAATAGTAATTCTTATAGCATCACACTTCTTAGCGTTAAAGTCAGAGAAATACAACCTTCTATATTCTTGTCCTTCTGTTCCTTCATAAGAGTAGTTCTTATATATGAAGCCTTCCACACCTTCTAAAGAATTAAGTTCAGCAATAAATTGATTGCAACGTTCTTTATCAAGGTTGCCGTTGTTTTCTATCATGTGCTTTGTAATTACATAACTGTAATATTGAATATCATTAGCAATAATAGAATAGCCTTGCTTCTTAAAAGAGCCACTAACAACGCCTGTCCCTGCAAACAAATCAGCAAAAACCATTTCAGACGGTTTTCTAGTTTCATTGCAAATTTTTAACGTTTTATCAATAGATTCTTCCAAAAAATCTATTAAAGAATATTTAGAACCAATGTAATTCATTTCATTCTCCTTTTTCTAACAAGTCTTTCAAAAGTGTCCCGTTTGAGTCTTTCCAACAAATTTTTCCATTTCTATTGCTTCCTGCAACAAATGCGGCAACAGCCGAACTACTATCAAACAATATATCTTCTAACACAGTGTTGTTGGTGATTATGTCTTTATAGGTAATACGCATGTTTTTTACCCAATTCGCACTGCTAGGAGAGCAAGTTGAAGAAATTTTGCTTCCTTTCAATAATAAAAATCCATTATCAAACCACTTACATGTTGCTTGGTTAAAATACAATAAAATAGATTTATCGTTTATTGCAATTACTTCTTTAACTGCAATAGGGGTGTCATTATTAGAAACATATTTACCTTCATCTTCAAGGCGTTTTCTTAAAGCAGAAAGAATTTCGCCATTATATGTAAAATGAAGTGTTCCTTGAACCCCGCATTTACGATTTAATAGTTTTTTCGCTAATGCGCTTAATGAAGTCTTTTTCCCGTTAAAAAGAATTTCTCTATCGCTAGCAACTGTACAAACTATATTAGTGTCGTGAACATATATAATTTGTTCACCATTTTTAATTCCGCATTTATAGAATGAAAACGGAGATTTTCTTTCTGAAGCAATTGCTGTTTCTTCAGCAATTTGTTCTTCTTTCTTTTCTTCTAAAGTTTGCTCAAAAATTATAGGAGTTTCTCCATATATACTGCCTATCGTATCTAATATTTCAACCGCTTCTTTTGCAGACATTGCAAAGAATTCACGAATACGCATTTTGCCATTTACGTTTTCTTTTGCACGGAGTTCAGGCTTAAACTTATCTATAAGTTTATGTACATTTTTATCGGCAAGCCTACTTGCTACGTGCAATACTGCATACTTCTTAAATGCAAATGGAGTGCATTCGGTACGGTTTAACTGAGCAACTCTTTCATCAACATTATCGGCATACCCAATTTTTACGTATTCAGGGAAGGATGGATTAGTTAAAACATAAATATATCCGCCATTATCAACCATCTCAGTTTTCCTCCTTTGCAATATTTTTCTTCTCACAAAAATCTTCAAAAGCTTTTTTTGCTAAGCGGCTTGGATTATAACTACCGTTTTCCCACCTATTGATTGTGGCAAAGCTAACTCCAAGTTCTCTCGCTAAATCTTCTTGCGATAATTTTAGTTCAGTACGAACAAGTTTTACCTTTTCTGCAAAGCTCATAACATAACTCTCCTTAATATTGAAACTATTATAACACTTTTTATAAAAAATGTAAAGAGGTAAAAGTTTGTTCCTTGAAAAATATTTCTAATAATAGCATGATTTGCGACTTTTTATGAAGTTCTGCTTATTGTTATGATTGTTACTCATCGTCTGTTGAGATAAGAGTAACAAAAAGTTATAATTAAGTAACAATATTTTTGGAGATTAATTATGATTAAAACAAAAGTTGGTAAGCGCATTAAAGAATTAAGAAATAAGCTTGGAATCAGCCAAGAAGAATTGGCTTTTAGGTCAGAAATTCACCGCACGTATATTGCGAGTTTAGAAGTAGGAAAGAGAAACGTTTCAATTGAAACGCTTGAAAAAGTTGTTAACGCTTTAGAAGTATCGTTATCTGAATTTTTCAATTTTTAACAGAAGCCTGGAGAATAGAAATGAGAAATTTAAGAGCGTATTATAGTGCTTCTATAAAAGACTTTTTGGCGCAAAGCACGGCTGAGATTTTGGGCGTTATTCATCAAAACTGTATTTCGGCTGAAACGA